>NZ_JANSHL010000008.1:0-20000 GCF_047461575.1 Synechococcus sp. W60.1
ATAAAGGTGTTGCTGGGCGGGATCCCAGGGGTATCGCCGGGACGGGTGGTGATCTTGGGCGGAGGCACGGTGGGCACCGAGGCGGCCAAAATGGCCGTAGGCTTGGGGGCGCGGGTGCAGATTTTGGACATCAACCTGCAGCGGCTGAACGAGCTGGAGCTGCTCTTTGGATCCCGTGTGGAGCTGCTCTACAGCACGGCCCAAAGCGTGGAAGAGTGTGTTCGCGAGGCCGACCTGCTGGTGGGGGCAGTGTTGGTGCCGGGAAGGCGGGCGCCGGTCTTGGTGGGAGAAGAGTTGGTGGCCCAAATGCGTCCTCGCTCCCTCATTGTGGATGTGGCGGTGGATCAGGGGGGGTGCATTGCTACCACACGGGTTACCACCCATGCCCAGCCGGTTTACGAAGCCCACGGGGTGTTGCACTACGGCGTTCCCAACATGCCGGGGGCTGTCCCCTGGACTTCGACCCAAGCGCTGGTCAACGCCACTCTCCCCTACATCCTCAAGCTGGCCAACCTTGGCCTGGCCGCTGCTTTGGAACAAGACCCGGCCTTGGCCAAAGGGCTAAACGTCAGGGCAGGCAAGCTCATCCACCCGGCGGTGCGAGCCACCTTTCCAGACCTGGGCTAGCTCAGGCAGGGGTTGGCTCCCTGGGGAGAGATGCTACTGTCGCCAGGACAGGACATAGCGCTCCAGAGCCGCGAAAAAGGTGTAGAGCAAGACACCCATGAGGCCGAGGGCAGCCAAACCCGCAAAGGCCAAAGGCACATCAAAAGAAGAACTGGCCGACACGATCAGGTAGCCCAGCCCCTGGTTGGAAGCCACCGTCTCCGAGATCACCGAGCCGACAAAAGCAAAGGAGATGGCCACCTTCAACGAGGCAAACAGGTAGGGCATGCTGTGGGGTAGCCCCACCTTGGTGAAAATCTCCCAAGAGCTGGCCCCCAACGAGCGCAGCACATCCCGCATTTCGGCTTCCACCGTCTCCAGCCCCACCGCCACATTGACTGCAATAGGGAAAAAGGCCAGCAAAAAGGCCGTGATCACCGCCGGGATCAGGCCCAAGCCAAACCAAATCGCCAGCAGCGGCACCAAAGCCACCTTCGGGATGGTGTTAAACCCCACCAGCAGCGGGTACAAACACAGATGGGCCAGGCGGGAGCTGCCGATGATCGATCCCAGCAATATCCCCCCCACTAAAGCCAGCGCAAAGGCCAGCAGCGTCGAAGTGAGGGTGGTTAGGGAGTGGCGCAGAATCACCGGGCTCCACTGGTTCATGGCTGCGAGGATCTGGGTGGGCGCCGGCAGAATGAAGCGAGGAACGTTGAACAGCCCCACCCCCACCTGCCAGAGCACAAGGGTCAAAAACAAGGTGAAGCCCGGCAAGACCACAGAAGCCGTTTGGGTCTGCAAAAATCGGTCAAATGATTTTTTCATGGGATCCCTCGGCAGAGATGCGCGGTAACCTGTCCAGCAAACCTTTCCAGATTTTTTGGATCAAGGGCTCTTTGGCCTAATAGCTGCGCCGAATGTGCTGGCGCACTTCCGAGACCAAGCGGTGAAACTCGTCCGTCAGGCAGATCTCCAGCGGGCGTGGACGGGGCAGATCCACTTTGAGGGAAAAGATGATCTCGCTAGGCCGTGGCCCCATCACATAAATGGTATCGGAGAGGAAAACCGCCTCCCGCAAATCGTGAGTGATCAAAATGGCGGTGCAGCCGGTGCGCAGCCACAGCCGCTGCAACATTTCCCACATATCCTCGCGGGTAAAGGCATCCAAAGCGGCAAAAGGTTCGTCCAACAACAACAGCTCCGGCTGATGGATCAAAGCGCGGCACAGGGAAGCCCGCTGCCGCATTCCCCCAGAAAGCTGCCAAGGATAGGCTTTCTGAAAACCCTCCAAGCCTACGGTGGCCAGCAGCTCCAGCGCCGACTTCTCGTGCTGGGCCAGGTTTTGCTTGAAGGTGCGCTTGTAGGGCTCTACCACCTCCAACGGCAGCAACACGTTCTCCAGGGTTGTGCGCCAGGGCAGCAGCACCGGGTTTTGAAAGGCCATGCCCACACTCTTCAGGGGGCCGGCGATGGGCTGCAACTGAAAGTAGAGGGTGCCGCCATGGTCAGTGTTCAGGCCGGCCATCATCTTCAAAAGAGAAGTCTTGCCACAGCCGCTCGGCCCAACAATGGAGACAAACTCCGAGTGGGCAACAGAAAAGCTGACGTCGCGGATGATCGTGACTGGGGATCCCTTGGTGGGGTACTGCAGCGAGACGTGGCGCAACTCCAGAACGGGCTTGCCCGAAACAGCGGGGGAAGATAACCCCCTTTGAACCACCCTCTGCGACTCCAACATTGACTCAACTCCAATGATTTTCATAGTGGCCCAAGTGAGGGTTACTCCCCTTGATCTGGACAGATGATGGCCGGAGCGATGGGGGCTGCAAGCCGGTTTATCTCGAGAAGCCCATTGGTACAACCAGCCCCATCCTCACTACATCAAAGAGAAGGGCGGCCAACTGTGTTGGCAGATACTTTATGCGCCGGTGACGTATCCCCATTTTCAGCTTCGGGAGAGGGGGGATCCCTGAGGGCCCGGTCATCGAAGACAGTGACTGTCTATCAAGTAAAGCCCCGCCTACTGATGTTCGAAGACGTTACTGAAGCCCAACAGATCCAGCTCTACCAAAGTAGGCAAATGTTGGAAACACTGCTGCGCCAACTCCCAGCGTTCTTCCCGCCGTAACATCTCCGCCAACTTGTGGCGCACCGGGATCAAATAGCGAACATCGTTGGCGGCATATTCCAGCTGTTCGGCGGATAGCGCGTGGACGGCCCCCCAGTCGGAGCTTTGGGCAGCTTTGTTGAGTTCGACCCCGCACAGCTCGCTCACCACATCTTTGAGGCTGTGTTTGCTGGTGTAGGTGCGGGCCAGTTTGCTGGCAATTTTGGTGCAAAAGACGGGCCACGCCCGGATCCCCAGGTGATAGCGCAGCATCGCCAGGTCAAAGCGGGCGTAGTGGAAGATCTTCTCAATGCTTGGAGCCATCAGCAGCTGCGCCAAAAAGGGGGCCTGCTTTACCCCGCGGCTCAGCCGCAACAGCACCACCTCACCGGCGGAGTTGGCGATTTGCACCACGCAAAGCCTGTCCCGCTGCGGGATCAGCCCCATTGTTTCTGTATCCACGGCCAGGTAAGGTTCCCCGGCCAGGGCCTTTGCCACTGCAGGGGTGAGATCTTCGTCACAGAGCTGAAAAGGTTGCAGGCCCACTCAGGATCTCTCAAAAGGGTGTTTTGGCTGCATAACCAAGCGGCGAAGGCCAGGCAACTACCAGCTAGACTTGACCACACCTGGCAATAAGCCTCTGTGGGCCATTTCCCGCAGGCTGTTGCGGCACAGGCCGAAATCGCGGAAGTAACCCCGGGGACGCCCGGTTTTCCAGCAGCGGTTGCGCAGGCGTGTGGGCGAGCTGGCCCGAGGGAGTTTTTGCAGTTGGGCGTGCAGCTCCATGCGGGTGGCCTGGTCGATGTTGGGATCGGCCATGGCCGCTTTCAGTTGTTGGCGCTTCTCCCGATACTTCTCGACCAAGCGTTGGCGCTTTTTCTCCCGCTCGATCATGCTCTTTTTAGCCACGGCTCACTGTTTCCCCAGATTTTTCAGCTTTACTAGAATAACGGGGAGCAGCGGCCCCAAGCAAGGGGATCCCAGGCCCGCCCACGGCCATCCTCGCCAATGTTCATCCCTCCTTTTCCGGTCTCCGTAGGATCCCTGAGGCCAGTCCCTCGGCTTGGGGGCAACCTACCTCTACAGGCGAGGTTGGTGTTGGGTGATGGCCATTTCCAGCAGTGATCCCGTTTATCGCCACCAAGTTTAGGGTTTCCCCAGAGCAGATTGAGGCCACGCGCGTGATTCTCCACAAGCCGCCGGCTCTGTTGGCAGTGCTGAAGTCGGCCTCTCCACTGCCCAAAGAGGTTTTGCAGGATCCCAGTTTGGCCTATATCTATCCTGCCGCCTTCATTCAATGGTCGAAGTGCATGCATGGCTTGGCGGATTGGGACACTGGGCCGGCAGTAAACTACCCGGCTCCGACCGCTAAGCGGTACGGAGCGGGCTTTCAGTAGCCCTGAGCCTGCTCTGCTCTACCAGAGAACAAAACAAGCCCGGACCTCTAGGCTGGTTTACGACAGCCCCCAAAAGCGCAATCACATTCGCACCATTCAAGTCCGCATCTCCTTCCCATCCACAGTGCCCACACTTGAACGACTTGCCACTGCGGTAGGACTTGCCCTGCTCAGGGTGGATGTGTAAGCACCGCTGACAGGTCTGCGACGTGTAAGCAGGCGGCACAAGAATCAGAGAAACCCCTGCAGCCCTCGCCTTGTATTCCAGAAACTGCCTCAGTTGGTAGAACGCCCAACTGTTGGCCCTGCGCCTTTCGGCTTTGCTGCGGGGTTGTTGATTGACCCTTTCCCGGATCCCTGTCAGGTCTTCCAGGGCGATAGCGCTGTTGGTAGCTTTTGCTCTAGAGACAATAGCTTTAGAGATGCGATGATTGACCCACACTTGAAAGCGTCTCTCCTTGCCAGACAGCCGTTGCAACAGTTCTCTGCATCTGCGCCGCGAACTGCGTGTGCCCTTACTGGCTTTGCGTTGGAGTACCGCCCTCAACCGGGAGTAGCGCTCTCGGACTCTGCTCAACTGCTGTCCATTCCAGTTGTCCCCCTCTGACGTATGGGCAATATCTGTCCTCCCAAAGTCCACCCCGATCACCTTGTCGGTATCTTGTTGCTTGGGTGGTTTTTTCTCTACGCAAATCTGGATGTAGTAGGAGCCATCTTTGCGCTTGACCAGGGTGGCCGATTTGGGGTTAGAGCCAGCCAGCATTCCCCTCTGGTAGTTACCAATGGCTAGCTCAAAGCGTTCTCTCCCTTCCACCGTGGTCAGCGACACCGTCCAGTCTTTCTCGCGGAATGAAAAGATACGTGCGTCGTAGGTAACGAACCTACGCTTGAACTCTTTAACCGGACGGTTGCGCTGTCTCGCCACTTTGCGAGCGCCTGCCACCCGTCTGCACACCTGTTGGTCGCGTAAGCGGGACGTAGTCCTTGCCAAGTTACTGGACAAGCCGAACCGGGCTCGAATCTCGTAGTAGCAAAGGGATTGCAGTTTGACCGCGTTGACGATCTTCTCCGGCGTGTTCTGGTTGACCCAGTTCAAGGCTTGGCCAAAAGCCTCCATCGTCGCGTCCAATTTGGCGGCTTGCGACTGGGACGCCTTGAGCTTACAGGAGACGGTCAGGACTTGGCTCATAAGTTCATTGTACTTCATCAAAGCGCATTCCTCCCGGCACTGACCCTACGGGTACAGTGCGGGGCTCCTGCGATTTCTAGCTGAAGCTGGCCTTCATGCCGACGGATATTGCCCTGAGCGGCCATTAGGGATCCCTTGGGTTGGCCATCCCATTTCGGAAGATGCGCCGGGAAGCCTCGCGGACAAACTCTTTGAGCCAACCGGATTTTTGGGTATTTTGCACCTGGGCTTTGACCACCGCCTGCATCCCCCCTTCGCCCCAGCTTTGGTTGTGCTGGAAATACTCAATGAAGCTCTTGCCGGCAATGCGGGTGAGATAGCCAGCACTGGCTGCCTGAATGGGGGCTGTCGCCAGAAAACCGACGACGCTCACTTCGGCAACGGTGGCCAAGATCCCCGTGGTCAGTTGGATCGCTCCTTCCACCAAGCCCAAGCCCGCTAGGGTTTTGGCCAGAGACAAGGCCAGCTCCCGCCCCTGCTGCAGGTTCATTTTGCAGCCGTAAAGGGCTCCCAGTTCCACCACCATCTGGGCGTTGATGGCGGCAATGGCCAGCAGATCCACCGCCGGGATGGGGTTGGCGAACACCACTCCTGTAACAATCCACTGAAAGCGATCGATCACCTCCTCCGCCTGCCGGCGCAGTTGGGCTTGGAGAATCCGTTTGGCCTCTTCCCCCAACTGTTGCGATTGCAGCAGGGCATTGTCCAAGGCCAGGGATCCCCCCTCGGCATAGAGCACCGCCTGCACGCGATCCCGCACCGCCGCCACCTCCGGCTCCGGTCGCCAGGTTTGGGATCCCACCCGCACAGGGGCTGGAGCAGCGGCAGCTATCAACACATCCTGAGGTGGGATCAGGGGGTAGACCCGCTCCCGCAGGCGTTGCAAGAGGATCTGCCGTTCTTCTGAGGTGTAGCGATCCGCTTTGTTCAGGATCAGCAAGGCCCGCTTGCCCAGGGCGATCAACCGGCGCAAGGGATCCACCTCTGACTGGCGCAGATCCCCATCCACCACCACCAGCAGCAGATCGGCAGCTTGGGCTTGGGCTTGCGCCTCCTGTTCCCGCATCACCCCTGCCGGGCCGATCTCCAAAATGCCGGGGCAATCCAGGATCTGCACCGGCTGCGGGATCCCAGGCAAGTTCCAATCGTAACAAGCCACCGCCTGGGTGGTGCCCAGAGTGGCCGCCACCGCCCCCGCCCGCCGCCCCAGCAGCGCGTTGACCAAAGAAGTCTTGCCCGCCGACCCAGTGCCGAAGACCACCACCTTCAGCTGGGGCTGGGCCAACTGTTGGGCCAGCAGAGCCGACCGCTCCGCCAGCGCTGCCCGCGCCACTTCATCCTGGATTTGCGCTAGCTGCGCCTCCAGTTGAGCCAAGTTCTGTTGCGCCGCTTTCCGCTTTTCCAAAGCCGTCTCCGGCAAGGCAGGGGGTCTCCTGCTGGGGGCGGGTTGGCGAAACAGAAACAAGTAGTAGATGGCAGCGGCCAAAAACACCAGCAGCAGCAGCACCAGCACCCCAATCAACAGCCCCCCCAAAATCGGGTGGTAGCGGGTGGCGTAGTACAGATCGAGAAACGATTGGATCAGCCAGACGATCAGCCCGGTGAACGAGGCCAACAGCGCCAACAGCAGCAGCAAGCGCAGGTAAGGGAGCGACCGCATAGGGATCCAACAAGGCCACAACCGTTCGCGTCAGCGGGACGGAGTCCTTTTGACTCTACCCGCGGCTGAGCATATCCGGCTACCTAGATGTCGCCTTCTGGCTGCAGGGGCAGGGCTTCTCCATCCGACTCTTCCTTTTCACACCGAGATTCCCCCTCGATGACCTGAATGGCCTGCGGATCCCCGTCAACTTTCACTTGCAGATGGCGCAACTGCCATGCCGAGCCGGCCATGCCCCGCTCCGATTCCACCACCACATCGCCGGTGCGCTGGGCCCCTGTAATCAAAAAGAACAGACACACCCAACCGGCTTCCTCATCTTCCTGAAAACGCAGCCGCGAGGGCCATCCCGGCCTCAAGGGTTCCCCCAGACGTTCCACCACCACAGCATTTTGTTTGAGCTGCTCCACCGCCAATTGGTAGGTGCGATAGGCTCCTGAGGCACGGATCCCATTCCAGATCAGGATCCCTGCCCCCGCCAGCCCCAAGCCCAGCACCGCCAGTAGGCCCAGACAGCCGCAGCCACAGCAGCCCAGAGGGGCAGCACAGCCGACTGTTTGTGGAGTTTCCGACACGGCCAATCGCCACTACAGAATGCCCCCACACTAACACAAAGCTGGTGCTCATCCTCTATGCCTGCGTTGCCGACAAGGTACAGACAAAAAGCCGAGCAACCCTACGCCATTTGTCGGTGACGAACATCGCTTCTCAGTTCCGTATTGCCACAGATATCTGTTCACAGACTCAAACAACAGCCCGGAAAATCATGGGATCAGCACCGCTTTGGCCAGTTCAATCAACTCATTGTTGAGTCTAATTTTGTACTGCAGTGAGGATGGGATCCCTACGTATCCAATTGTTGGCTCTGCTCCCACTTCGATTAGAAAGGCTTGTGACACAAAGATTTCAAGCTTTTCGCCTACACGGAATCCGGATGGCTCAGAAGGTCAATGGGTATCTGGAAAGCCCTATTTCCGAGCACCGAGAAAGAAGACAAAGTGCGCGCATACCGAATCCGCTATTTGGCGGAGTCAATATCAGAGGGATTTGTCGAGAATAAGAGCAGCAAAAGGTCTCCATCCAATCGCCTAAACCTATGGATGAAGCGACAACCATAACCGTGCAGCAGATCATTCAAACCGCCATGATGACCGGTTTGCTCACCGCTGCTCAGGAACACGAACTTAACGTAAGGCTATTTCGAGAGGAGTGCTCCGAAGCCGACCTCTTCCTGCTGCGCCGTCTACACCGCTGCCTACGCCAGGGATCCATCCGCCAGATCCCGGCCCTGAACAACACTGTAGCGGTTGGCCGCTTTGGCCCGCCCCTGCGCCTGGTACCGGACAGAGCCGAGACAACTCAGTCCCAGCCGACTGGGTTAAGCCCGGCGAGGGATCCCAAGACCGGGTAGTCAAGCAATTACAAGCAATTAGTGACGAGGGGGCAGAGGTAAGGTCGAGGGTTGGGCAACGGTCAAATCAGGGAAAGGGGGAGCTGAGGTTTTGCTTTCCCCGTCGTGCAGCAACACATATAAAGCAAACACATATAAAGCAAGGGATCACCAACGACGTCAACGGCAAGGCAATCTCGAATGAGCTACGGACTTCTACAGCACTTCCCTTTGCCTCTCTTCATCGCTGGAGCCCTTCCGAGTTCAGCCGCCTAGCTAAGCTTTTGAATAGGATCGATACGGGGATCCAAGATTTTCTGTTGACCGATAGCGGGAAACCTCACCGCAATCGTGACCCGTTCACCACTGCCGAACACATGGGTAATCTGGCCTTGTCCGAATTGGGGATGTTGCAAACGATCTCCAATCGCCCACTGTTCTGAACGGCTTTGGCGGCGATTGGGCCTGGCCTTGGGTGCATCTGAAAGGGACAGTCCACTGCCGTGGGAGAGCTGTCGAGAAACGGCTCCGCGTCCGTCGAATTCGATTATTAACTCTTGGGGCAGTTCACTTAAAAATACCGAAGGAATAGCTGGTTCGCGGTTGCCGTAGAGCATCCTTTCCCTGGCGTGGCTGATATACAACTGCTCACGGGCACGGGTAATGCCCACGTAGCAAAGGCGTCGCTCTTCTTCCAAAGCAGCGGGATCCTCCAAAGCCCGGAAATTGGGAAACAGACCCTGCTCTACCCCCACCAAGAACACAACAGGAAACTCCAAACCTTTGGAAGAGTGCAACGTCATTAGCGAAACTTTCTCAGCGCCTTCCTGAAGGTTGTCCAAGTCGGAAGCCAAAGACACATTGCTCAAAAAAGCCTCAAGGCTGGGATCCTCCTGTTCTTCCTCGAATTGGCGAGCGGCATTGTAAAGTTCCATCACGTTGGCTACTCTTTCTTCGGCTTCGTCTGTACCCTGCGCCTTGAGATCCTCCAAATAACCGGAATCCCGCAGCAGCCCTTCGATAAGGGTGGCGGCTGAGGTTTGAGAAGCCTGTCGATGCCAGTGCTGAATCAACTGAGCAAACTGAATGACAGGCTTAGCCGAACGGCCCGCCAAGCTACTTACAGAGGTTTCGTCGCTGAGAATTGCCCACAAAGGCACGTTGAGAGCAGCCGCCGCTTCGGTCAGCTTGTCCAGGGTGGATTTGCCAATGCCACGGCGCGGCACGTTAATAATTCGCAGCAGGCTAAAGGAGTCGGCAGGGTTGGCCACAACCCGTAAATAGGCTAGGACATCCTTAATTTCTTTGCGGTCGTAAAATCGCAGTCCGCCCACCACGGTGTAAGGGATCCCCCACCGCAGCAAGACCTCTTCAAAAGGACGGGATTGAGCGTTGGTGCGGTAGAGAATGGCAAAATCTCCCCAGGAAAAAGCATTGGCATTTTGGCCGTGTAATCGTCGGATGGTATTAACGACAAACTCGGCCTCTGCAATCTCATCATCCGCCTGATGAAGAAGAATCGGATTTCCTTGCTGACGGGTTGGCCTGAGAACTTTATCAATGCGCTCTGTATTTTTCTCGATGAGAGCGTTAGCTGCCTGCAGAATGGTAGCTGTAGAGCGATAGTTCTCCTCCAGCTTGATCATGGTGCGGGTATCATCATCCGGGAGACCATCTCCAAAGGTCTCTTGAAACTCCAGCAAAATGGTAAAATCTGCCCCGCGAAACCGATAGATGCTTTGATCGGCATCTCCCACCACAAAGATCGATCGGTTTCTCCAATCCAACCGAGATCTGCAGGTCTCGCCGTTGGTGGCCAACAGACGAATCAACTCATACTGAGTGCGGTTGGTGTCTTGGTATTCATCCACCAAAATGTGTCGAAATCGTTGGTGCCAGTAAGCCAACACCTGCTCGTTTTGTCGAAAAAGCTGCACTGGTATCCAAATCAAGTTATCAAAGTCCAGAGCATTGTTGGCTGCCAGTTGGTCTTCATAGATTTCGTAAACTTGGGCAATGGTACGGCCACGGAAGTTGGGCTGATTGCGCTCCAGGTCGGCAGGAGTCCAACCTTGGTTTTTGGCATTGCTAATGGCGTAGCGTACCGACCTTGGGTCAAACTTGCGCTCATCCAAGTTCAGTTGCTTGGTTACAATCTCCTTCACCAGAGATTGGGCATCTGATTCATCGAAGATCGAGAAGTGGCGAGTCCACTTGCGCCCCTTGGGATCCTGATATTTTTCGATCTCCAGGCGCAGGATCTGGGCAAATAAGCTGTGGAACGTGCCAATCCAAAGAGGCTTAATCCAGCGGTGGTAAACAGCAGATTTTAGTCGCGTTGCCTGGGCCGGCTCCAATTCCTCTAAGGGGATCCCAAATTGTTCTTGAGCTTCTTGTTCGGCAAAGAGCTGCTCAATGCGCTCTTTCATCTCACGGGCGGCCTTGTTGGTGAAGGTCACGGCCAAAATTTCTCCTGGATCCACCCGATAGTGGCGAACCAGGTAGGCAATGCGGTGGGTGAGGGCGCGCGTCTTGCCGGAACCTGCCCCCGCCACCACCAGCAGCGGGCCACAAAAGTGTTGCACCGCTTGCCTTTGAGAAGGGTTGAGGGCATCCAGCAAAGAGGCGTGAGTCATGGCCAGCAAACCAGAAACTGCCTTCCATTATGGGCACCAACCCAATGGGGATGAGAAGCCCAGAGGGCATTTTGGAGCACCAAAGATGAAGATCGGTTAAGATTTGGCCGGCCCGCTCCAGAGCTCCCCGCCATGAACCGAGTGCTGTCCTGCTGCTGTGCCCCGGCTAACCGCTGCTGGCTTTGCGTTCAAAAGAGACTTGTGGCTTTGGGGTTTGCCACCCTTGCCCTGCTTTCTCAAGGTGCGTTCGATCCCGCCCAAGCTGGCAACTGCCCCAGCAACGGCAACCCCAAAACATCTCTTGACCTCAAGGTGGAAAGCGTTTCTGGGGATCGGCTTGACCTAAGTCGGTATGAGGGCATTCAAGCGTTGATCTTGACCAACAGCCAAACCCGCTCGCAATCGGAAGCCCTCTCCAAAAGTTTGGCCCTGGAGTTTGGGCAAAACCCTCGGCTGCGCCAGATCGTGCTGGTGGATGGCAGGGGGCTGCTGCTGGTGCGCCACTTGGTTTTGCAGGCCATCCGGGAGAGTGTACCGACGGATCCCCGCCTGGTTTCTCCGTTTGTGTATGTCTCGGTCGATTTTGAGGGAGCAACCATCCAGAAGCTGCAAGAAATAGCCGCTGCAGCTTTGCCTGGGATCAATTTTCGCCGCCAGGCTGTTTTGTTGCTGTTGGACGGCCAGGGAACTCTTCTGAGCGGATTTGCCGACTTGGAGCAATCCAACCTCAGCATTCGCCGGTGCATTCGCACCCTCATGGGATAGTCCCACTTCCCTTTCACACCGGCAACGCCTCTCCTCTGCTGCTCTGGCCCAAGCCATTAGACTGGTCATACCGGTCATGTTGAAGCTTGAAGTCAACCATTCGAACGACGGTTCACTGTTTACGGGATCCCATGCGCCGCCAGCTCAAAATCTTGAACCAAATCCTCGATTACAAGCTTGCCAACTTGCGGCTGTTTGGCCGAGCCGAGCTGAAGGGGCCTGTTCTCAACGTGCTGCTGGAACGGCTGCCGGGCGATGTGGTGGATACCCTGCAGGTGATGGAGGTGGTGCGCAGTGCGGTGGAAGCCTCTCTGCTGCAAGGGTTGCGCAAGGTCAACGTTTACCTTTGGTGCCGCGGACAAACTGAAGAAGCGCCGGAGTGGAGCGAAAGCTTTGCTGTAGAGCCATTGGTCTTGGCCCACCCCAAGGAGCTCCGAAGCCTTGCTTTCAACTATCGACAAGACTATCCCGGCATGCGGGTGCTGTTTTTCTGCCTGGGCCTTTGTCTGGGCGGCTTTTACCTGTTGGGGGGCTGGGAGCAGACAGGTTGGATCGATTGGATCCCCGTAGGACTGGCCTTCGCCTTGGGGGTGATCTTCCCCTGGCTCAAACGCTCCCTCAGCCAGTTTGTACACCCTCTATTTCTCCGCCTTGGCCTGGGCTTGGGCTTGGTCTTGTTGGGCGTGGCGTTGGCGCTGATCTGGCGGCAGGGCTGGAGCGTTGCCTATGGGATCCTCGGCCTCCTGGCCATCCTCCTGTTGGGTCTGGGAGCCTAGTTCTCAACCGGCAGTGGTGCCGCTGAAGACGTGTAGGGCAGGGCCGGTCATCCACACGTGCTGTGTGCTCGGATCCCAGCGAATTTCCAGATTTCCTCCCGGCAGTTCTACTGTAGCTTGCGATTCTGCGCGCTCCTCCAAAACAGCAGCCACCAAAACAGCACAGGCACCCGTCCCACAAGCCAGCGTTGCCCCTGCTCCCCGCTCCCAAACCCGTAGGCGCAGACGAGTCGGGCTGAGCACCTGCACAAATTCGGTGTTGGTGCGCTCAGGAAAGGCCGGATGATGCTCAAACAGGGGGCCCACAGCTGCCAAGTCCAGCTCCTCCAGGGATCCCTCTTCTTCCAGGAAGACCACACAATGGGGATTGCCCATGCTCACCGCCGTCACCCGCCACTCTCGCCCGGCCACTGCAAGCGGCTGCCGAATGACCTTCTCATCCGGTTCGACCAAGGTGGTGGGGATCTGCTTGGCCAAAAGGCGAGGGATCCCCATGTCCACTGTGACCAGCCCATCTGCCCGCACCTGCGGCACGATTCGCCCCGCCAAGGTGTGGATCTGGTAGGCGCCATCCCGACCTGGGATCCCCAAGTCCTGCAGAAAGCGGGCCAAACAGCGGATCCCATTGCCGCACATCTCCGCCTCGGAACCGTCGCTGTTGAAGAGGCGCATGCTGAAATCTGCCCCCTCCTGCCCCGGCAGCAGGAAGATAACCCCATCGGCTCCTACCCCAAAGCGGCGATTGCAAAGGGCGACGGCCTCTTCCGGGCTCAAGCAGGGTTGAGACTGCCAGCGGTTGTCCACCAAGATAAAATCGTTCCCCAACCCCTGGTACTTGTGAAAGGAGAGACGGGGGGTCAACCGAGCAGACATTTACCCAGATATCCCAACGACAGGCCTTAATCCTCGTGCATCTCGTAGGGATCCTGCAAGTCCTTGGAAGGGGGGCCAAAGGCCGTGTAGATGGCAAACGCAGTGATGCAGATGGTAACTGCCGCAATCGCCACAATCAGGGAAAAGGTGGGCTCCATATCGTTGTCTTTGATCCTGAGAGTATTCGACTACAGTATTACACAAGTTTACAATTCATTGCCCAAGACAAAAAGGTTCGGCCAGATTCTGATAGCGTGATTTTAAAAGGCGGCTGCTTTGGCGGTGCTGAGCACCAGGGATCCGCCTTCGAGCCTGCTACCTTCGACTTCGTCAACGTGTTCGGTTTCTAAGCGAGAACCTATGGCCATTCGTACCAAACTGGGCGATCTGCTGCGTCCCCTCAACTCGGAATACGGTAAAGTGGCTCCCGGCTGGGGCACCACGCCCCTGATGGCGGTCTTCATGGCCCTATTTGCCGTCTTCCTGTTGATCATCCTGCAGATTTACAACAAGTCGCTGCTTTTGGAAGACATTAACGTCTCCTGGGAGAGCCTCAGCTTCTGAGTTCCCCAGCCCCACTCTGGAGAAAATCCCCGTCCCGCCAGACGGTTGCAAGCGGGATCAAGGCAGCTCCTCTTCTCCTCCGAGCCGATGCCTTCAGGGTGCTGGCTCCAGGCGCAGCAGGGATCCACTGGGGGCATCGGTCAACAGGTAGAGCAAGCCATCCGGCCCCTGCCGCACATCGCGAATGCGACCCACCGCCCCTTCCAGCAGGCGCTCTTCTGCCACCACGCGCTCTCCATCCAGTACCAGACGGGCCAAGTGTTGCCCGGCCAGCGCCCCCACAAACAGGTTGCCCCGCCATTCTGGGAAAGCCTCTCCCGTGTAGAAAGTCATGCCAGAAGGAGCGATAGAGGGCGTCCAGTGCAGCAGAGGGGAAGCCAAGCCGGGAGCTGCCGCCAGTCCTTGGCCGACGGGTTCTCCCGTATATTCTCGACCGTGGGTGATTAGGGGCCAGCCGTAGTTGACGCCGGGGGCCAAGATGTTGATCTCGTCCCCACCCTGCGGCCCATGTTCATGGGACCAAATTGCCCCTGTTTCAGGGTGGCGGGCCATTCCCTGAATGTTGCGGTGGCCATAGGTAAAAGTTTCCGGCAAAGCCCCTGCTTGGCCGACAAATGGGTTGTCCGCCGGGATCCCGCCCGCATCCGTAATGCGCAACACTTTACCGGCAGAATCCCCCAAATCTTGGGCTCGATCCCGTTCTCCCCGGTCTCCGGTGCTGATGTAGAGGAATCCTTCTTCGTCAAAGACCAAACGGGAGCCAAAGTGCTGCCGGGCAGGGGTTTTGCGCTCCATATCAAAAATCACTTCCAGATCCTGTAGGCCCCCTTCCCCCAGACGGGCTCGCGCCACCCGCGTGCCTCCCCCACCGGGCCCAGGCGCTGCATAAGACAGATAAATCCAGCCGTTCTCTGCATGGTTGGGGTGCAAGGCGATGTCCAGCAGGCCCCCCTGCCCCTGGGCAAACACCTCGGGCACACCGGCTATGGGCTGGGGATCCAACCCCTGGTCGGTAACCCGGCGCAGCCGGCCTGGTCGTTCGGTTACCACGATTGTCCCATCTGGCAGAAAGGCCATCCCCCAGGGATGCTCCAGCCCGGTTGCCAGAGTCACGACCCGAAAACGCTGCTCTGTTCTGGCTCTGGGTAGGGCTTGGGCATGCTCCCCCCGTTGCAGGGCCATCACCGTTTCAGGGCTGACCGGATAGGCCACCACGGCAGGGGGGGCGGACAACCCTCCCAAAAGCAGTAGCGCGGAGAGAAGTTTGCTCGCCGGGATCCTCATGGCCATTGCCGCCTCGTTTTCGCGATGGATTCTGGGGTCTGAGCTAGTCGATTATTACCGCTGCTCTTCTGGAGATGGGTACCGATGAGGGTAAAACCCACTGCGGACCAGAGTGGGCAACCCCCTGTCCCCTCCCGGCCATAGGCTAGCCTTGAGAGCAGCAATCTGTCTCCAAAGCATGCTGGAACCTGGCGAGATCTTGGGACTCGATCCCGCGGGCGCGAACGGCCAATCCCCCGCCCGCCCGCCCCAAAGGCCAACCTGCGGATCCCTGCAGCAGCTCCAGCCCCACTCCAGAGGGATCCACCTCATCTGTGCCCAGGGCTGCTGGTCTGTGCAGATCCTCACCCCCCGCCTGTTTCGGCTGCGCTTCGGACTCCGTCCCGCTAGCGCAAATGGCCCCAGCGGAGACTTTTTGCCCCGCCGTTCTTGGGATGTTGCCCTAGCCGACGAAGAGTGGCCCCCGACTTCCTTTCAACTGCAGGAAAGCCCTGCCCAAGTCCACCTGTCCACCTCGCTG
This sequence comes from Synechococcus sp. W60.1, assembly GCF_047461575.1. Classification (NCBI taxonomy): domain Bacteria; kingdom Bacillati; phylum Cyanobacteriota; class Cyanophyceae; order Synechococcales; family Synechococcaceae; genus Synechococcus; species Synechococcus sp. W60.1. The sequence continues at coordinate 15,771 of NZ_JANSHL010000008.1, forward strand.
GTGCAAGTCCGCATCGACCGAGATCCCATCCGGTTTAGTTTTCAAGACTCTCAAGGGCAAGAGTTCTGCGCCGATGTCCCTTCCGGCCTTACCTGGGGATCCGACGGGATCCGCCTCTGCAAACACCTCCACCCTGCCGAGCACATCTACGGCCTGGGGGAACGGGCAGGGTTGCTCAACAAACGGGGTCGGCGCTACAGCCACTGGACTCGCGACTGCTGGAACTACGACGCCCACAGCGACAATCTCTACCAGGCCATTCCCTTCGCCCTGTTTCTTCGCCCCAACCTCTGCTACGGGCTCTTCCTGCACTGCACCCACTGGAGCCAGTTCGACCTGGGCCAGATCGATCCCGAGCAGTGGGCCATCGAGGTGCGCGCCCCCGAGCTGGATTACTACCTGATCTACGGCCCCACCCCGGCCTTGGTGCTCGAGACCTACACCCAACTCACTGGGCGGCCTCCCCTTCCTCCCCTCTGGGCCTTGGGCTACCAACAGTGCCGCTGGAGCTACGCCAGCGCCGCCCAGGTTCAAACCGTTGCGCAGCAATTTCGCCAGCGGCAGATCCCCTGCGACGTCATTTACTTGGATATCGACTACATGCGCGGCTACCGCGTCTTCACCTGGGATCCCCGCCGCTTCCCCGAACCGGCCCGGCTCATGGCCCAACTCCACGAGGCTGGCTTCCGGGTGGTAGCCATTGTGGATCCCGGCGTCAAGTTCGAGCCCGAAGCCGACTACGCCGTCTTCGACGAGGGCTTGGCCCAGGATTTCTTTATCCGCCGCGCCGACGGCCACCTCTTCCATGGCTACGTTTGGCCAGGCAAAGTCCTCTTTCCCGACTTCTTGCGCCCCGGAGTGCGGCAGTGGTGGGGATCCTGGCAACGGGTTCTCACCCAAGCCGGTGTGGATGGCATCTGGAACGACATGAACGAGCCGGCCCTCAACGACCGCCCCTTTGGAGACGGCGGCCAGATCGTCGATATCCCCCTCGATGCCCCCCAAGGCCCACCCGACGAACCCACCACCCACGCCGAAGTTCACAATCTGTACGGCCTGCTGATGACACGCGCTTCCCGTGAAGGCTTGGAACAGCTCAACCCCAACCGGCGCCCCTTCGTGCTGACTCGCTCCGGCTTTGCTGGGATCCAGCGCTGGGCTGCCGTCTGGACAGGCGACAACCAATCCTCCTGGGAACACCTGGAGATGTCCCTGCCCATGCTCCTAAACCTGGGCCTGTCGGGAGTTAGCTTTGTCGGCGCGGACATCGGCGGCTTCGGTGGCAATGCCACTCCCGAGCTGTTTGCCCGTTGGATGCAAATGGGAATTCTTTACCCCCTCATGCGCGGCCACAGCGCCCTGGGCACCCGCCCCCACGAGCCCTGGAGCTTTGGCCTCGAAGTGGAAACCATCTGCCGGCAGGCCATTCAGTTGCGTTACCAGCTGCTGCCCTACCTCTACAGCCTCTTTTGGGAGTCCAGCCAAACCGGATCCCCCATCTTGCGCCCCCTTCTCTACGAGTTTCCCGACGATCCGCAAACCTACGAGATCTCAGATCAAGCCATGCTGGGATCCGCCCTCCTAGCTGCCCCTGTGGTTCGGCCTGGCGTGCGGTGCCGCGCTGTTTACCTACCCCAGGGCACTTGGTTTGATTGGTGGACAGGTCAGGCCCACACCGGCCCCCGCTACATTCTCGTCCCTGCCCCTCTCGAACAACTGCCGCTGTTTGTGCGGGGTGGCTCCGTTCTGCCTTTAGCTCCCCCCTGCCCGTCCACCGCCCACCTGCGCCGTGACCAACCGCACCTCAAACTCTACCCCGGCAACGGCAGCTTCACCCTCTACGAAGACGACGGGGAAACCCTCGCCCATCGAGCAGGAGCCTGGGCCACCACCCTCTTCCGCTTGCGACAGCAAAATGGCCAGCTCATTCTGGAGATCGAGGCCCGCCAGGGCAACTGGAGCCCGCCCCAGCGTAGCTGGCTTCTGGAGCCCCTTGGCCACACTCCCCTCTCCCTGCCGGACACCGGACAGCCGCAACGGGTTCTCTGGCCCACCCCAGAGGATCCCCCGTTTAGCTAATCGCCCTCACGGCCTCCAGCAGCTCCCGGTTGTCTCGCTTGAACAAGGGCAGCCACTCCACATGCTGGTAGCGTAGGATCCCTTGGCTATCCACCAAAAAATAGGCCCGCCGCGTCCCCAGCAGGCTGTCCACCCCGTACTGCTGGCTCACGGTTCTGTCCACATCGCTCAGCAAAGGAAACTCCAGCTTAAGCTGCTCGGCAAAGGCTTGGTGCCTGGAGAGGGGATCGCTGCTGATCCCCAAGATCTCGCAGCCCGCGGCCCGGAAAGCTTCCCAATCCTCCCGAAAGCAACGCATCTCGCTCGTGCATACCGGGGAAAAATCCGCCGGGTAAAAGGCCAGCAACACCTTGCTCTTGCCCCGGTAGGCCGCCAGTGAAATCTGGGCTCCCTTTTGGATCCCTTTCCCCACCGCAGGCAAGCTAAAGTCAGGAGCAACAGCCCCAATCACAATCCCCATAGACCCGTCTAACCCAATCTGAGCTCACTTCAACAGTCTAACGGTGGATCCGGATCCCTTCTGGCTTCAAAAAACTTTGGGTTGGATATCTTGACGGGGTGGTGGGGGTGGGGATAGGGTAGTAAAGCGCCACAAGGCCACCCAGCCCCGGCGCCCCAGAACCTTGACAAGTAACTCGTTCAGTCAACCATCGCCAAGCAGCACAGCAGGCTCCCTGAGTCGGCTGGTGGCTGCATACTCAACCCTGTCAAGTTTCCATTTTTCCAGAGACAAGCTCTTGAATTGACATGGAGAGTTTGATCCTGGCTCAGGATGAACGCTGGCGGTATGCTTAACACATGCAAGTCGGACGGACACCTTCGGGTGTTAGTGGCGGACGGGTGAGTAACACGTAGGAATCTACCCTCAGGCGGGGGACAACAGCTGGAAACGGCTGCTAATACCCCATACAGGCGGAAGCTGAAAGGAGCAATCCACCTGAGGATGAGCCTGCGTCGGATTAGCTAGTTGGTGGGGTAACGGCCTACCAAGGCGACGATCCGTAGCGGGTCTGAGAGGATGGCCCGCCACACTGGGACTGAGACACGGCCCAGACTCCTACGGGAGGCAGCAGTGGGGAATTTTCCGCAATGGGCGCAAGCCTGACGGAGCAATACCGCGTGAGGGAGGAAGGCCCTTGGGTTGTAAACCTCTTTTCTGGGGGAAGAAAGCTGACGGTACCCCAGGAATAAGCCTCGGCTAACTCCGTGCCAGCAGCCGCGGTAAGACGGAGGAGGCAAGCGTTATCCGGAATTATTGGGCGTAAAGGGTACGTAGGCGGCTGGTCAAGTCTGGGGTCAAAGGCCACAGCTCAACTGTGGGAAGGCCCTGGAAACTGACCGGCTAGAGTGAGGTAGGGGTTGCGGGAATTCCCGGTGTAGCGGTGAAATGCGTAGAGATCGGGAAGAACACCTGAGGCGGAAGCGCGCAACTGGGCCTCAACTGACGCTGAGGTACGAAAGCTAGGGGAGCGAATGGGATTAGATACCCCAGTAGTCCTAGCCGTAAACGATGGACACTAGACGTTGGCCGTATCGACCCGGTCAGTGTCGGAGCTAACGCGTTAAGTGTCCCGCCTGGGGAGTACGCACGCAAGTGTGAAACTCAAAGGAATTGACGGGGGCCCGCACAAGCGGTGGAGCATGTGGTTTAATTCGATGCAACGCGAAGAACCTTACCAGGGCTTGACATGCCGCGAACCCTGCGGAAACGTGGGGGTGCCTTCGGGAGCGCGGGCACAGGTGGTGCATGGCTGTCGTCAGCTCGTGTCGTGAGATGTTGGGTTAAGTCCCGCAACGAGCGCAACCCTTGTTCCTAGTTGCCAGCATTGAGTTGGGCACTCTAGGGAGACTGCCGGTGACAAACCGGAGGAAGGTGAGGATGACGTCAAGTCAGCATGCCCCTTACGCTCTGGGCTACACACGTGCTACAATGGCGCGGACAAAGGGTCGCGAGCGCGCGAGCGTGAGCCAATCCCAAAAACCGCGTCTCAGTTCAGATCGCAGGCTGCAACTCGCCTGCGTGAAGGCGGAATCGCTAGTAATCGCAGATCAGCATGCTGCGGTGAATACGTTCCCGGGCCTTGTACACACCGCCCGTCACACCATGGGAGCTGGCCATGCCCGAAGTCGGAGCACCCGCCGAAGGCAGGG
>NZ_JANSHL010000008.1:25000-59806 GCF_047461575.1 Synechococcus sp. W60.1
CCACACCAAAATGGCCCAGGGACTCCAGAAAGGCCGGCCAATCCCAGTCTGGGATCTGGGACAGGGTTAGGGACAAGTTGCTCTGGTTCAAGCAAAGACTCCGTCTTGCTGTGGTAAGTGAGGCTTGGGATTTTTTAAGGATCAGCAATTCTAGAGGTTCACCACAAAAGCGTCGCGGATGCCCGGCTGCTTGAGCACCTCTTCCAGGATCCCATCGGGCAGAGGATCATCCAAGCTGAGCACCATGACTGCATCGCCGCGGATGATCTTGCGCCCCACCTGCATGCTGGCGATGTTGACATTGTAGGCTCCCAGCAGGGTGCCAATCCGTCCGATGATTCCCGGCATATCCCGGTGCAGGGTCATCAGCATGTTGGCGGAAGGGGGCACATTCACCGGGAACTCGTCGATCTGGGTAATCCGCACCTCTCGCTCCCCAATCAACGCCCCCGAAACCGAGCGGATCCCATTGGGGCCGTGGGCAATCAATGTCAGGGATCCGGAATAATCTTTCAAGGAGGGATCTCGGGTTTCCACCACCCGGATGCCCCGTTCTTTGGCCTCAATGGAGGCGTTGACGTAGTTGACCCGCTCCCGCAGCGCCAGCGTCAAAAGCCCTTTGAGGGCGGCAATGACGATCGGCTGACCATCTTTTTCTGCCAGATCTCCCTGCAGGCGGATCTCCAACTGGTTGACGCGATCCCCCGCCAATTGGCCAACCAAGTTGCCCAGGGTTTCGGCCAAGTCCAGGTAGGGTCTGAGGTTTTGCAGCACCTCTGCCTGTAAGCCGGGGATGTTCACAGCAGAGCGGGCCGGCAGCCCCAGCAACACATCGCGGATCTGCTCGGCCACATCGATGGCCACGTTCACCTGGGCTTCTTCGGTGGAGGCCCCCAAGTGGGGAGTGAGCAGGACTTCTTTGCCCAGGGAAAACAGCGGGGAGTCCTTCAGGGGCTCGTTGGCAAATACATCCAAAGCCGCTCCGGCAATTTGACCGGATTTCAGGGCTTCGTACAGGGCTTGTTCATCCACCAAACCGCCACGGGCGCAGTTGATCAGGCGGGCGGTCGGCTTCATCATGCGGAAGGTTTCGGCGTTGAACAGGTTGGTGGTTTCAGGGGTTTTGGGAACGTGCAAGGTGATGTAGTCCGATTCCTGCACCAAAGTTGTGAAGTCCACCAGGCGCACCCCCAGTTGCTCTGCCCGCTCCACGGACAGATAGGGGTCATAGGCCAGCAGCTTCATCCCCATCGCCTTGGCAATCTGGGCCACATGGGATCCAATCCGACCCAATCCGACAATCCCCAGCGTTTTTTTGTAGACTTCTACGCCGACAAACTCTTGCCGATTCCACAGGCCCGATTTCAGAGAGGCATTGGCATCAGGTATGTGGCGGGAGAGGGCCATCATTAAGGCAATGGCGTGCTCGGCAGCGGCAATGGTGTTGCCCTCTGGGGAGTTGACCACCAGGATCCCGGCTTTGGTTGCGGCAGGCACATCGATGTTGTCAACGCCAACGCCCGCCCGCCCGATGATCTTCAAGTTCGTCCCCGCCTCGATCACCTCTCGGGTAACCCGTGTACCGGAGCGCACCATGATGGCATCGTAGTTGGGGATGACCGCGATCAACTGCTCTGGGGTGAGCTGAGTTTGCACATCCACCTGAGCGACTTGGGAGAGAATGTCGATCCCCGCCTGATCGATGGGATCTGTGACGATGACTCTGGGCATAAGCAGCGTTAGTCCAGTGGGATGGAGGGCAACAGAAGTAGGGGAACAGATTACCCAAAAAATTGGGTCTAAAGCTCCGTCCTACCGCTACGCAGTTCGCCTTGGCCTCGGGAAGCTGCAGGAGGGCTTTAATGCTATGGTCATCCTTAGCGGCAGGGTAGTCAACCGCTCTGTTCAAGCAAGCGGGCTATAGGCCTTAAGCCCAGCAGTGCGAAGGCCAACGAAGACACGCTGTGAATATTCTGGTCGTCAATGCCGGTTCCAGCAGCCTCAAATCCTCCCTATTTCTGACGGTTGAGGGAAGGGTGGAGGCCACGCCCATCTGGCAAGCCCAGGTGGATTTCACCTACAAGCCGGGGGAGGCCCTCATCCAGACTCGTCGGCGAGGCGGTGGGTGGGAATCTTTTCCCTCCGCTTCACCTGAGGGAGGGATCGGCCAACTGGCCCCGCTGTTTCAAAGCCTCTGGCAAGGGGAGGGATCCCTGCTCCCGCAGGCGGCTGAGATCGACGGCGTCGGCCATCGGGTGGTGCATGGGGGATCCCTGTACCGGCAGCCCACCTTAATTACGCCAGAGGTGGAGAGGGCGATTGAGCAATTGATCCCCTTGGCCCCAGCCCACAACCCTGCTGCGCTGGCTGGCATCCGTCTGCTAAGGCAACTGTTGCCGGGGATCCCTCAGGTGGCCGTTTTCGACACCGCCTTCCACCAGCAAATGCCTCTGGCCGCAGCCCTTTACCCCCTTCCCTACGCTTGGGCTGAACAAGGGATCCGCCGCTACGGGTTTCATGGCATCAACCACGAGCATTGCGCCCGTCGCGCTGCCGAGATCTTGAACCGACCCCTGGAGGAGTTGCGGCTGATCACTTGTCACCTGGGCAACGGCTGCTCGTTGGCGGCCATTCGCGGGGGCAGAAGTGTGGACACCACCATGGGCTACACCCCCCTGGAGGGCTTGATGATGGGATCCCGGTCGGGGTCAGTGGATCCGGGCATTTTGATCCATCAGTTGCGCCAGGGCATGAGTGTGGATGAACTGGATCGGATCTTGAACCGAGAATCGGGGTTGAAGGGCGTTTCCGGCCTGAGCAGCGATATGCGGGTTGTGTTGGAGGCAATGGAGGCAGGCCATGCCCGGGCGGAGCTGGCTTTTGAGCTGTTTGTTCACCGTCTGCGCAGCCAGATTGGGGCGATGCTCATGAGCTTGGATCGGCTGGATGCGCTGGTGTTCTCTGGGGGGATTGGGGAAAACTCGGCGCCGGTGCGGGCAGCAACCTGTGCAGATCTGGGTTTTTTAGGGATCCAGATCGACCCGGTTTTGAATGCCGGATCCCCCCGCAACTGCGATATCAGCACTTCGGATGCTCCGGTGCGGGTTCTGGTGATCTCAGCCCAAGAGGACTGGGCCATTGCCACAGCCTGCCAAAGCCTTTTGCAAGGGGAATAAGCGAAGGATCCCAGGCCGCTGCTTGCCAGGTTCTCTCCTTTCTGCCCACTGGCTTGGTGAAGATCGACCTCGGACAATAAGCTCAAGAAAGAAGGTCTTTTGAGACTCCTTTGGGATCTTTTGGGGATGGAGAAGAGATGATGCAGCGGATACATGAACGGATCCCAGTGCTGGTGCTGCTGAGCAGCGCTCTGGTGGGGTGTGGGGGTACAACCGGCAGCAGCGATCTTCTGCCCCTGCCGCCTCCCATACCTGCTCCATCCCTCACCATTACCGATCTCTCTCCGCGCACCGTCTTGGTGGGGCAAACTCCAACCTTTGTGGTGTCTTTCCGGGTAGAGGCCCCTGCCGGGATCCGGGGTTCCAACGCCTTTTTGGCTTCCGTCACCACCCCACTGGGCAATTTCGTAACCCTGGGAGCTTTTGATGCTGCTCAGTTGCCCGGCTGCTTCGTTGGGGCGACCACCTGCACCGTTACAGGGCTGACCCTGACCCAGAATCGCTTTACCCTCACTCAAACGGGATCCCATCAGCTCACCATCAGTGTGTTCGATCGGCAGGAGCGGCTGGGCAGCGGCAGTTTCCCATTTACCGGAGTGCTTTGAAAACGGTTTGGATAAAGACACAGAGGATACTAGTCTTGCAGGATCCCCAGAAACTCAAAACTCACTCTAGGCCCTATCTCTCAGGTAGATTTCTGAGGCTTCCGGCCAAGGGATCAGGCCACCTCGGTCAAACTTGAACGGCCTTGCCGTTCCTGCGGAGGTCAGGCTTTATCACTTCAAATCGGGCGGGGATAAAGTCGAGTATAAATAAACAAAAGTGTCGGCTTTGCTTTGCAAGCCTCAGAAAAAGTTGAGACCTCCACTGTGCCCTCGGTCTTGACCCTCTCCCGACCAAAGTCGGGGGATCCTTACGCAGTCCCCAAACGGACTTGTAACAGTGTGGAGTCGATGAGATCAGAATCAGACCCCTACGCTCGTAGACTTTGGCCCGTAGTTGCTCTCAATTGCAGTGAAACAGCTTGCGGATCCCGATCTCCCCTCTCCCTTGGTGAAAAAGAGACTGGGCGTACTCACCTATGGCAGCGCGGAGCGTTTGGGCACGGTCTCCAGCAGGAATGTAACTCGGAGATCCCAACTCAGGTGATCCGGATCAGCGCAAGCCTTTGGTCAGGGGAGTAGGTTATAGTTATCCAAAAAGATAACAATTTTGACGAAAAAGACATCTTCTGCTTTCCCCAAGCTGACCTTTGGATATGCTGAAGCCGATCTAGGGAATGGAGGCGCTGAACTGTGGAGAATGGGATCGTGTGTCAACTCACTTTAGAATGAACCGAGGCCGACCGGCGCCGATCGCAAACGGTTTCGCCTGTCCCCTCTAAGCTGGTTACCATTGGACGGGATCCCAGCTGTGATGTGGTGCTCAATGACCCAACTCGCTCGGTCTCAGGAGTTCACGCCGGGCTTTATTTTGATCCCAAAACCTTAAACTTTCACATTCGCAACTTAACTCGGGATCGTTTGCCTCCTAAGCAGCCCAACCCTGTCTGGGTGAATGGCCGAAAAATGATTCAGGAGGAGCCTGCGCTTGAGGCCAATAGCCAAATTCAGTTGGGGCACATTGTGCTGAGGGTGAAGTCTATAGAAGTGGCCAGGAAGGACCAGGGGGGTCTCCTCAGCCGCGGCACTTTGGACACCCTCAAGGTTAAGTGCAGCCGCCTGGAAAACCCTCACTACCTGCCCCCAGAATATCAGGGTCAGAATTGTCCCTACTGTGGACATTTGGTCTTGAGCGCTACCTTGGTGATCCCTCCTCCAGAAGCTGGCAAAGCCCCACAACCTCCTCTCTAGAGGACCAACCCTTTCTATTCTTCTTAATTCTTCTTACAGATCCCAGTGGCTGATCCAAGTCCGTGGGGGATAGAAAAAAGGGATCCCGGGCAAACCAAAAGTGACCTGTGAGGTCGCGCTGTTCTGTGTTTTCTCAATGGCCTCTTCATGATCTTTGTAAAGGTAAGCAGAAGCTATGCAAATTCAACTGAGCTGGGAAGATCCCATCACCGAAGAACAGCAGGAGCTGATTTTTCCATTGCCTCTTGCCTTGGGCAGGGAGCTGGCCCAATTGCCACAGGAATGGCAAGGTCGAGAAGTGGCGCGGGCTGTGTTTGCCAGCCAGGAGATCTCCCGTTATCACGCCCTCGTCTATCTCGGTGAGGATGGCCAGGTCATCTATGAAGATCGCAGTGCCAACGGCAGCCGCATCAATGGGGAAAAAATCCGTCAGGCACGCCGGGTGCTCCAGGGGGGAGAAGTGGTGGAGCTTGGCCCCTACAGCATCACCGTGGGTTTGGTGTCCCCCAGGGATCCCAATGCCACCCTTCTGACCGCCACCCCTACTCTTTTGCTGGAGCCGCGCACCGAACTGATTCGCCCGGCCACCCAACCCGACACCGCATTTGAGGTTCCCCCGGCTTCCACGGTGGTTTTTGCCCCAGAGCAGCTTCCCGAGGTGCGGCCTGGCTCGGATTTTCCGCCGCCGGATTTGTTTCGAGCTGAGCAAATTGCCCTGAGCGCCCTCAAAGCCACCGGACTACCTGTGGAAGAGACCCTCTATTTGGCCTTGGGCGGCGGTATCGGCAGCTTTGTCTGGGTGGATACCCTGCGCATCTACGGGGTCAGACCGGAACACATCCGCGTCATCAGCATTGCCCGCAAACCCTACGAACGGTATGAACGGCTTTTGACCAACTGCCAGATCCCCCGCTGGAAGCGAATTCGCTCTGGCTCCGATTCTTGTCCAGACAACATTTGGGGCTGGCCTGGCTATGCTCTGCGGGATGCTTGGCGTTCCTTTTTCTCCGGCCGATTGTTGGAAGCATTCGGCTTTTTGTGGCAGGTATTTAGTGAGCCCTTGTTGGCAGATACCTATACGCCGCGGGCGGGGGATGTATTTGCCTCAATGGATCGGGAGGCAGCCCGAATTGGTTGGGAGCAAATGTTGTGTTACGGCCATATTCGCGCCATTCGCAAAACGGAGGATGGGCGATATGTGGTGGCCTATTCGGCAACGCGGCCCGGCCATACGGATCACCGTTTTATGGTGGCCAAGTATCTCCATTTGGCAACTGGATATCCGGCCATCAAGTTGCTCAACGACCTGCAGGAGTTTCGCGAAAAAACAGGAGATTTGAGATCGGTGGTACACGGCTATGAGCCTCATGATCACGTTTATGAGCAGTTGGAGAAACAAGGTGGCACCGTCCTAATTCGGGGATTTGGGATCGTCGCCTCTCAGGTGATGGAACGCCTTTACGAAGCCCGCAAAGTCAACCCCCGCATCTCGGTGGTGCATCTGAGCCGTGCGCCCAAAAGCGGTAATCGCTTCGGACGAGCCAAACGGGCAGTGGATAACCATTGGGAGTTTCAGCCCTTCAACTGGCCCAAGGGCACTTGGGGAGGAGTTCTGCGTGCCAAATTGGAAGCGGCGACCCCCCTGGAACGGCGCGAACTGCTGGAAGCTTGGGGCGGCACCACGACAGCAAGTCGGCGGAAATGGCGGCGGATCGTGCGGCAAGGGTTGCGAGAGGGCTGGTACTCGATTGTGTTCGGCAAGGTGGAGTCGGTGGTTCCCGGCGACAAGGGTAAGCCGGTAACCTACATTCGAGGTACCCACAACAACACGCAATTAAAGGTGGAGGCCGATTTCGTTATCGACTGTACGGGTTTGGTTTCGGATCCCATGACCAATCCTCTCCTCAACGATCTAATTACCCACTACAACCTGCCCCTCAATCCTCACGGGCGCTTGCATGTCTCCAACGACTTTGAGCTGGTGGAGATGCGCAACCGGGATGGGCGAATGTACGCCGCTGGGATCATCACCTTGGGCGGGCCTTATGCGCCGGTAGATACGTTTTTGGGCTTACAGTACTGTGCCCATCGCTCGGTGGAGCACCTGGCCCGACTGCGGGCACCGGGGGTCAAAGGTCTAGAAGGGATCCGATCCCTGTGGCAATGGTGCAAGTGGGCCCTAAACATCAGCCCCTAGCTTGCCGACATTGGGCAACGCTCCTGGATTTTGCCGGATGTTTATGGTTATCAACGCTATTGTTGGCGACACATCATGGCTATTCCCCATCCCGTTGAACCTGGTGAAAGGGGTGTTGCGTTGATCCCCAACTCTTCTATACCAAAGGGGGAAGGGTTGGGGGTGAGGGCCAGAAGGTTCCCTCAAACAGACTGGGAGCGACACGGATCCTGATGATCTCGATTGGCAAAACTGCGGGAGGAAAAAATGACTCCGACCTTGATTGGCCGCTGGCAAACTCGGGTTTTCTTATTGGCCACCGTTGGTGTTTTGGCAAGTTTACCCTTTTATTTTGGGCTCACCGGACATGGCGGCAGCCTCACCTATTTTTGGGTATTGCTCTACGTGGGTCTGTTTGGCTGTGTTTGGGATGTCGTTTATAACTATCTGATGGGGTGGATGTGGGATCACGATTGGCCTGGGATCCTTCAGCTTTTGGCCGGCATTTGGGAGGGGCTTTTTTTGGGTACAGTCTTGAAGGTGGTGGGTCTTCCTTATATCCCAACCCAACGGTTTGACTTGGGAGATTTTATTCTCCACTACAGTGTGGTCTGGGTTTGCCTTTACCTCAGCGCTTGGGTGGTGATGCGCATTTTGTTTCCCCGCTGGCGCTTTCGCGGTGGAGAGTGGCTGGGGCCATGGCCTCGCTCTGGCAGCTAGAGAGGGGATCCACTGCCGCTAGAATCAGGCTGGGAGATCTCCCCGGATAAGTCTGTACAGGCTGAGGGGAGTTGAAAAGTTGTTGCTGACCCAGATTTTTGCCCCATGCAAGCCTGTACCCTGATTGCCCGCGCCAAGATCAACCTCTACCTGGAAATCCTCGGCTCCCGTCCTGATGGGTATTCAGAGGTGGCGATGGTGTTGCAGAGCATTCATTTGGCGGATCGCCTGCAGTTGAAGAGCCGTCCTCACGGGATCCACCTCACCTGCGATCGTCCAGAAGTGCCTGCAGATGCCCGCAACCTTGCCTATCAAGCCGCTGAGCTGCTGCAAAAAGAGTGTCACTCTTCCGCCGGGGTGGAGATCCACATCGAAAAGCACATTCCGGTGGCAGCAGGTTTGGCGGGGGGCTCGGCTGATGCGGCGGCGGTTTTGGTGGGGTTAAACCAACTGTGGGGGCGGGGCCTGACGGTGGGAGAGTTGCAGAGTTTGGCAGCCCGCTTGGGATCCGACATTCCCTTCTGTGTCCAGGGGGGAACGCAACTGGCCACCGGGCGCGGGGAAGTTTTGGAGCCGCTGGCCGATTGGGAAGGGATCCCTGTGCTGCTGGCCAAGCCCAAGCACCTGGGGGTTTCCACCGCCTGGGCCTATCAAGCCTTTCGTTCTCGTCAGGGGAGCTTGGGAGGGGATGCCCTACCCAAACCCACACTGCCCACCTTGCCGCAGGCGTTGGCGGCTCTCAGCCGTCAGGATCCGCCGGCGTTAGCCAGGAGTTTGCGCAATGACTTGGAACAGGTGGTTTTGCCGGAGTACGCGATTGTAGGGGAACTGCGCCAAGCTCTTCTCTCGGCGGGGGCCCTGGGATCCCTGATGTCGGGGTCAGGGCCAACGGTCTTCGGAATCATGCCCAGCCTGGAGCTGGCCGCCCAAGTGCGCAACACCCTGCGTCACCAGTTTCAGGATGTAGAGTTTTGGGTGACGCAGTTTGCCCCCACTGGGATTCTGCTGCAGCCGGATCCCTGTAGCCTCAGTCCTACCTAGGTTGTCGACTGGATGGGCTGAATGTGGGATCCCCACCAGCCTTCTCTATTCTTCCCTCTGGTTGGCATAGTAGGATGAGCACCTAAACTTAACCTTGCGTTCACAGACTGCCGGCTTTAGCGGTCAAGTTATCTCTCTGCTCTGAACCTCCCTCATGCCGCCCATCACCAAGATCCTGATCGCCAACCGGGGTGAGATTGCCCTGCGCATCATCCGCACCTGTCAGGAAATGGGGATCCGAACTGTGGCCGTTTACTCCACTGCGGATCAGAACTCCCTGCACGTCCAACTGGCGGACGAGGCTGTTTGCGTAGGAGATGCCCCGGTGGCCAAAAGCTACCTCAACATTCCCAACATCATCTCGGCAGCCCTCACCCGCGGGGCCACTGCCATTCATCCGGGCTATGGGTTCTTGGCGGAGAATGCCAAATTTGCCGAGATGTGTGCCGACCACAACTTGATCTTCATCGGCCCCTCGCCAGAGGCGATGCGCAAGATGGGCGACAAGGCCACGGCCCGCGAGACCATGCAAGCGGTGGGGGTGCCGCCGGTGCCGGGCAGCCGCGGGTTGATCCCCTCTGAGGAGGAGGCAGTGAAGCTGGCGGAGAAAATCGGCTACCCCGTGATCATCAAAGCCACCGCCGGTGGCGGGGGGCGGGGTATGCGGGTGGCGCGGGATGCCCAGGAGCTGCTGAAGATGCTGCGCACCGCTCAGGGGGAAGCCCAAGCAGCCTTTGGCAACGGCGGGGTTTACTTGGAGAAGTTCATCGAGCGCCCCCGTCATGTGGAGTTTCAGATCTTGGCGGATAGCCAGGGCAATGTGGTGCATCTGTACGAGCGGGATTGCTCTATTCAACGGCGGCATCAAAAGCTGTTGGAAGAGGCCCCCAGCCCGGCTTTGACTGCAAGCTTGCGCGCCCGCATGGGAGCAGCGGCGGTGAAAGCGGCCAAGGTGGTGAATTATGTGGGGGTGGGCACGGTGGAGTTTTTGCTGGACAAAAATGGCCAGTTCTACTTCATCGAGATGAACACCCGCATCCAGGTGGAGCATCCGGTTACTGAGATGGTGACCGGGCTGGATCTGATTGCCGAGCAGATTCGCATTGCCCAAGGTCAACCCCTGACCTTTCGCCAGAAGGATGTGGAGTTGCGGGGCCATGCCATCGAATGCCGCATCAACGCCGAGGATCCCAAGCAGCAGTTTCGGCCTTGCGCTGGCACGATCAGTGCCTATTTGCCCCCTGGGGGGCCGGGGGTGCGCATGGACTCCCACATCTACACCGACTACACCATTCCCCCCTATTACGATTCGCTGTTGGGCAAGCTGATCGTCTGGGGGCCTAACCGGGCGGCAGCCATCCGCCGCATGCAGCGGGCTTTGGGGGAATGTGCCATCACCGGGGTGCCCACCACGATCCCTTTCCACCAGCAGATCCTGCGCCACGAGGCTTTTTTGCGGGGCGAGGTGTACACGGATTTCATCACCCAACACCTGCTGCCCGGCCAGTAGCCATCGACTCTCAGGTCGGGATCCCTCTCTGGACAGCAGCTGGCCACAAGTTGAGGATAAAGTTAAGGGCTAGCAGAGGGATGGAGGTGGCAGGATGAGGGAGCCTCGATCGGGCTGGGCTCAGGAGACCCATCCCCAGAGTCAGCCGACTGGCTCTGTTCCCAGCCTCAGCCATCTGGCGGCGCAATTTTTGCAGGAGCGGCAGCGGGATCTGGCCCCGGCTAGCCGCCGCACCTATCGCATCGCTCTGGAGCAGTTTGCCAAAACTTGCCCCGTGCCGCTGCCCCAGGTGCAGCCTGCCCACGTCCAGTCCTTTTTGAACAGCTTGAAGGGCCGTCCGTTTCGCAACCGCTCCGGCCAGCGGATCCACCCGCCCGCCTCTCCGGCCACCTACAACCTGAAGCGGTTGGCCTTGCAGCAATTTTTTGAATGGGCCAGCCAACGGGGCTACCTTCAGGATCCCCTGCCCACTCAAGCCATTCGACCTGCCCGCCTACCCGCTCGTTTGCCTCGCGATCTGGATCGGTTGTTGTTGCAGCGGGTGTTGCAGCGGGCCCAAAACCATTCTCTGCGCTACGCGGCTTTGATTCGCCTGATGCTGGAGTGCGGGCTGCGGGCCCAGGAGCTGTTGGACTTAACCGTTCAAGATTTTCAAATCAGCCCCGAGGGATCCCTGTTGGAAGTGCGCTGTGGCAAGGGGAGCAAACCCCGCGCTGTGGCCGTAGGGGATCCCCTCTCCGAGCTGCTGCAACAGTATCTGAGCCAAGAACGGGGCCTGTGCGCGCCGACGGATCCTTTGTTTGTCTCCCAATCGCGCTGCTTGGCCTACCGAGGCCGCCCCCTGACCTACGATGGCCTGCGCCACATTGTTCTCAAGCTCACCGAGCCTGAGCCAGGACATCAAACCCCTCACCAGTTTCGCCACAGCTTTGCCACCTTGCTGCTGGATCGTGGCGTTGCCCCTGAGCATATCCAGCACCTGCTGGGCCACACAACTGCCGCCATGACGATGCGCTACACCCAGCGGGCCAACTTGAGAGCAGCCATCGCCCGTTCCCGCGAGATCTTGAATCAGGGCTTGGTTTAGGGATCCCTTAGTGTGCTATGGCCTCTATTGTTTCAAGTGAGACAGATGCAGATTGCTCGAAGAAAAGTGCAAAAAGGCCGCCACCAATACTCCCACCGGCTGCAACTGTCCCAACAACTCCACCCAAATAGCAATAAGGACGGGGGTTTGGATCCACAATAACGCCACAATAATGTATTTCCGGCTAATCTTCGGTGCCAACTTGGGGGCGACCTCTCAGCTTTTGGGGATCAGCCGCTTCGGACAGGCAGCACGGATGTGGGATTCGCTCAGGTCGGGCATGAGAGCCAAGGCCCGCTGGGCATCAATTTGCGCTTCGCACACCGCCTCCAGCACCTGTTCGGCCATCAGGGAAAGGGGCATATCGGCAGTTTGTTCGGGATCGGTATCCAGGGAAATTTGTCGGACTCCCACAGGGGGGGGTGGCAACACCGGCGGAGCTGCCTGCGGGGACAGGGTGGTGGAAGTGCCCACCTCCAACTGCGCTTCTGCCAGGGCCACACCGCGCCCCACCATCAACAGGGATCCCAGCAGCAGGAGCCATCCCAGCCCACGCCCCCCTTTGCGGAACTGAGTCGGAGCCTTCTGCTGTCGCTCAAGGCTGCTGATGTTTACGGCCCTCTTGAACCTGTCACCGAGCATGTCACCTCTCCGAAACCACCCCTTTGCTCAAGATATCCAACACAACTTGAATTTGCAGTAGGCTATCGTTGGCCCTCCAGGTAGTGCCCACCCGTTGCCAAACTTTGCCCGCTCCAGCCCTGCCCCCTCTATGGCCCGTCTGTCTCAAGAGCTAGCCCGGTTTTCCCGCCTTCCCGAGAGCCCAGAGCAACCCGAACCCTCCCCGGAAGGGTCGATCTGCATCGAAGACATTCTAAAACTGGCCGGTGAGCGCAGCTTTGGCTTGTTTCTGGCGATCCTTTCTTTCCCTTCTGCTTTGCCCTTGCCGGCTCCCGGCTATTCCACTCCCTTTGGTGTGTTCATTCTGTTGCTGGCCCTTCAACTGGTGGCAGGGCGAACCACCCCTTGGCTGCCGAAATGGGTGTTGCAGACCTCTATTGAACGGAAGCATTTTCAAAAGTGGGTGCAGGCTGGGATCCCGTGGCTGCAGCGTATTGAAAACATTGCCCGTCCCCGCTGGCGGCAGCTCTGCACCACACGGCTCGGCCAAGTCTGGCTGGGCACCTGGATTGGCTTGATGGGGATTTCCATGATCATCCCCGTTCCAGGCACCAACACCCTGCCGGCGATGGGGGTTTTCGTCACCGCTTTTGGCCTCCTGGAAGAAGATGGGATCCTGTGCAGCTTGGGATCCCTGATCTGTGTAGCAGGAGGACTGCTGACCACTTCCATTTTGATCGGCCTGTGGTTGGGGGGAACAACCCTTTTGGATTGGCTGGGGAGATAGCCGTGCCGACACCGCTTATTCCGGCCTTGCACCGGTTATCGGGATGTCGGGGCCAGCGCCAGATCCTGAGTGAGGCGCAGCTCGATCACCTGATTGGGATCCAGCACCACCACCTGTGGTGCCGTTACATTGCCAATTACCGCTCCGGCCACCCCTGCCCCCAGCACTTCCTCTGTGGCAATGGCATTGTCTCCGGTTACCAAGCCGAGAATAGCGCCTGCTGCTGCACCGATGGCCGCATCCTGAATGATTTTGCCTGTGGTGGTGTAGCGGGGATCCTTGACATCGTGAATGATGTCCGATTGGGCAGCCAAGGGGAACAGTTGGTTGTTGACAATGATGCTTTCCGCCACAAAACGGGTGCCCCCTGGGGCCGGCTCAAAGCGGCCATCCACCCGCGAGCCAAAAGGCACCAGAATATCCCCCTGGGCGTTGCGAATCGGGTTGCGGACGATCAAAGACATGGGCCGGGTTTCGTTGGGGGCAATGAAGAGGCGCTCGTTGAAGGGGGTGGTGGTTTGCATCAAGGTGCCCGCCGCTAGGGTGGAAAGGCGCAGGTCAAAGCCTGGCTGGGAACCGGAGGGCAAGCCCCCTGGGTTTTGTGCCACCAAGGATCCCCGGCTGAGCATGGCCTGGTGGGTGAAGGCTGCCACCTCGGCACGGGTGGCGGGGCGGTTGGGTTCCAAGAGCATCGGGTCTGGATAATTGACGATCAACCCGGCGCGGTTGGCCGCCGCAATTTGTGCCAGGGCCCAATTGGGGATGGCTGCCGCATCTCGGTAGCGGCTGAAGAGATCGCTGGGCTGAGCGGCTGGGATCGCTCCCGTGTTGCCAATGGCGTTGGTCAAAACCACCAGCGCTTCGGTGCGGGTAACGGGCTGCTCAGGACGGAAGGTGCCATCGGGAAAGCCTGCCACCAGGTTGTTGGCTGCTGCCGTCGAGATGGCGCTGGCTGCCCAGTGGGTGGGGGGCACATCCCGGAAGCCGATGAAAGTACCGGAGGTATTGCGGAGGCGGAAAGCGGTATTGACAATGGTGGCAAACTGAGCGCGGGTCACCGGCTCATTGGGGCGGAAGGTGCCATCGGGGAAGCCGTTCAACACTCCTTGAGCGGAGAGGGTCTCAATGTAGGCTTGGGCCCAGTGGCCAAAGGTGTCGCGGAAGGGAGCGGCCATGGCCACCTGGCAGTGGATGCCCAAGACAGCTCCCGATAGGAGTATGCCTGCTGCACGTGGAGTTAAAAGAGAGGGAAACATCGTTCGTTCACCGAGTTGTCGTAGCGCCCATCGCTGGGTCAATGGCTACTTTTATTCTGGCTATTTCCTCAGTGATGACAATGGCGGAAACCCTTGCTCTGAGGTAATTTGAGCGTTTCTAACCCAAGATTTGCAGCAAAACGCAACTGCAGAGGATTGATAAGGAAACCCCTAAATCTCTGTCGCGCCAGTGCTGCCCAGCCATCATGCCCAAGCCTGTGCGCTCTTGTGGGTAATGGCCGTTTCGGGAGCAACAGCCTATTCCTATTGATTGGATTGATTGGATTCACGGGATCCCAGCCAACCGGCGGGCCACCAGGGTGGGAAGCCAAGCCAAAGGGATCCCTTCCAGAACTTCTGCCGCAAAAGCGCAGGTGAGGAGTTGCCTGGCCTCAGCTTGGGGAATACCCCGGCTTTGCAGATAGAAGATCTCTTCTGCCTCCAGTTGGCTGACGGTGGCCCCGTGGGCACACTTGACGTTGTCGGCAAAGATCTCCAGTTGCGGCTGGGTGTTGACCCGCGCTTTGGGGCCTAGGAGCAGGTTGCGGTTGGTCTGGGCGGCGTCCGTCAGTTGGGCCTCTCGGCTCACCAGAATCCGTCCGCTGAAGACCGCATGGGCCGTCTCGTCCACAATGCACTTGTGCAATTGGCGGCTGCTGCCGTGGGGGGCCTGATGCACCAAGCGGGAGTGGGTGTCGCTGTGCTGGGATCCCTTCAGCAGCGTTAGCCCCTGCAGTTGGGTGTGGGCCTGGGCTCCGGCTTGGGTGATCTCCAGGTTGTGGCGAGAAAACTGGGATCCCCACTGAATCGCCTGGAGGCGGTAGTGGCTGTCGCAGCTTTGGCGCACGGCGGTCTTGTTGATGTGGAAGGCTGGGGATCCCTGCCTTTGCAAAATCACATGGTGCAAACGAGATCCCTCTGCCAGGGCGATCTCCGTAACCGCGTTGCCAAAGGGGATCCCGGATCCCAGGGATACATGATCTTCGATCAGCGTGAGGGAGCTGTGGGCTTGCAAAGACAGCAGGCAGCGGGGCTGGGCCAAAACGGCCTCTCCCTCAGGAGCCACCGTTATGAACAGCAGGTGCAGCGGTGACGGAACTTCCTGGCCGGGCTGTAGGCCAATCTGGATCCCATCTCCCAGATGAGCGGTGTTGAGGGCCGTAAACACATCCGTCTTGGCCAGGGTTTGCAGCAACTCCCCTGGGGCTTGGGCTAAAGGGATCACCTGCAAAGCGGTGGGCAGGCCGCTCAAATCAGAAAGCTGGGGGGCAAAGTAGCCGTTGACGAACACGGCGTGGCTGTGGCTGGTTTCCGGCCAAAGCCAAGGTTCTAGGGTTGCTGCATCCAGAGACGGATCCCCCGCGGCAGCCAGGCGAAACTTGTGGGCCAGCAGTGGCGAGAGATCGCTGTATTTCCAATCCTCTTCCCGTGGGGTCGGGATCCCCAGTTCGGCCAATTGGGCGCGGGCCTGCTGCCTAAGGGTGGTGTAGGGATCCTGCCTTTCGGGGATTTGGCCGAGGATGTGCTCCAGGAATAGGCGGCTCTCTGGGGCGAAAGGTTTGGGCAAGGTGGCGCTCATCCCTCTTTCTCCTGCCGAGATGTCGCAGCTGCCGGTTCTTGACCCGACTGAGTTTTGATCCAGTCGTAGCCCCGTTCTTCCAGCTCCAGCGCCAAGGTCTTGTCCCCGCTGATGACAATACGCCCCCCTTCCATCACATGCACGTGGTCGGGGGTTACATAGTCCAGCAAGCGTTGGTAGTGGGTGATCAAGAGCATGGCATTCTCAGGGCCGGCCAGTCGGTTGATGCCGTGGGCCACAATGCGCAGCGCGTCGATATCCAGACCGGAATCCGTCTCGTCCAAAATGGCCAGCGTAGGCTCCAACACCGCCATTTGCAGGATCTCGTTGCGCTTTTTCTCGCCGCCGGAAAAGCCCTCATTCACAGAGCGCTCCAAAAAAACGGGATCCATTTTGACAATATCCAACTTTTCCCGTACCAGGTCGTCAAAATCCAGAGCATCCAGTTCCGGCTGATCCCGATATTTCTGGCGAGCGTTGTAGGCGGCGCGCAGGAAATCCAAGTTGCTCACCCCTGGGATTTCGATGGGGTATTGAAATGCCAAAAAGATCCCTGCCCAAGCCCTCTCTTCTGGCTCCATCTCCAAGAGATTTTTTCCCAGGTAGAGGATCTCGCCCCCCGTCACCCTGTAGTCAGGGTGGCCAGCCAAGATCTTGGAAAAAGTGCTTTTTCCAGAACCATTGGGGCCCATGATGGCGTGGATTTCTCCGGCGCGAATTTCCAGGCTCAACCCCTTGAGAATGGGGGTGCCGTCGATCTCGGCGCTGAGATCTCGAACGGATAAGATAACAGGGCTGTTTTCACGGATCATGGCTAGACTCTAGGGTTGACACCGAAGGGCAGGAGCTGAAAAGTTAAGGGATCCCTGAACCAGGTTTGGATTTTGGGCCTAAGGATCTCTTACGGCTCTATTGGGAGCGGCGATTGAGGATGTCCCGAATTTCTGCCAGCAAGACCACTTCTGATGGGGGCGATATAGAAGGAGATTCTTCCTCCTTTCGCTGTAGAGTGTTGATCGCTCTCAATAGTAAGAAGAGAGCAAAAGCGATAATCACAAAATCAAACACAGCTTGCAGAAAGCTGCCGTAGTTAATCGTAACTGGATCTTCAGGACTTCCACCGATTTCCCAGGCCAAGTGCTGGAAGTTCACTCCACCAATCATCAAGCCTAAAACCGGAGTAAATAGATCTGCTACGAAAGAAGTCACGATCTTCCCAAAAGCACCTCCAATAACAACGCCAACAGCCAAATCTAAGGCATTGCCCCGGCTAATAAAGTTTTTGAACTCCTCCAGAAATGCCCGCATAGGGAACTTCTCCTGCCTAGCCTTTATAGTTCAAAACCTCTCTGCCTTGGGAGTCACCCCTCTCCTGAAATCCCACTGATGTCAGTAGCCTCTCCCCAGCTGCTTAGCTTCACGTCGGGAACAATCCCCTAGCCGACGGATCCCTCTAACTTTAGGCTCAGCAATCGATCGGCTTCTACAGCAAACTCCATCGGCAGTTGGTTGAACACTTCTCGGCAGAAGCCGCTGATGATCATGGACACAGCATCTTCCGCAGAGATGCCGCGGGACTGGAAGTAGAACAATTGCTCTTCTCCAATCTTAGAGGTGGAAGCTTCGTGCTCCACTTTGGCGGTGTTGTTTTGCACCTCGATATAGGGGAAGGTGTTGGCGCTGCACTGATCCCCGATCAACATGGAATCGCACTGGGAAAAATTGCGGGCCCCTTCTGCTTTCGGCCCGATTTTGACCAGGCCGCGGTAGCTGTTTTTGGAGTGCCCAGCCGAGATCCCTTTGGAGATAATTTTGCTGCGGGTGTTGCGGCCCACGTGAATCATCTTGGTGCCGGTATCGGCCTGCTGGTAGTTGTTGGTTAGGGCAACCGAGTAAAACTCGCCCACCGAGTTTTCCCCCACCAGCACACAGCTGGGGTACTTCCAGGTGATGGCGGAGCCGGTCTCCACTTGCGTCCAGGAGATCTTGGAGTTTGCCCCCTGACACAGGCCGCGCTTGGTTACAAAGTTATAAATGCCCCCTTTGCCGTTTTCGTCGCCGGCATACCAGTTCTGTACCGTCGAGTACTTGATCTCGGCATTGTCTAGGGCGATCAGCTCCACCACCGCCGCATGCAGTTGGTTGGTATCGAACATGGGGGCAGTACACCCTTCCAAGTAGCTGACGTAGGATCCCTCGTCGGCAATGATCAGGGTGCGCTCAAACTGGCCCGATTCGCCGTTGTTGATGCGGAAATAGGTGGAAAGCTCCATGGGACAGCGCACCCCTTTGGGCACATAGACAAAGGATCCATCACTGAACACTGCCGAGTTCAGCGCCGCGTAGTAGTTATCAGCAATGGGAACCACACTGCCCAAGTACTTGCGCACCAGCTCCGGATACTCCCGCAGTGCCTCCGACATGGAGCAGAAGATCACGCCTTCCTTGGCCAGCTTTTCCCGGAAGGTGGTGGCTACCGAAACGCTGTCGAAGATGGCATCCACCGCCACATTGGCCAGCCGCTTTTGCTCTGACAAGGGGATCCCCAATTTCTCGAAGGTCTCCAACAGCACCGGATCCACTTCGTCCAGGCTCTTTTTCTTGGGCTGCACCTTGGGGGCCGAGTAGTAGACAATGTTTTGGTAGTCAATGGGCGGGTAGCTGACGTTGGGCCAGGTGGGCTCGCTCATCTTCAGCCACTGGCGGTAGGCCCGCAGCCGGAACTCTAGCATAAAGTCCGGCTCCCCTTTCTTGGCCCAGATCTGCCGAATCACCTCTTCGTTCAAGCCTTTGCCAATCGACTCAGAGGGGATGTCGGTTACAAAGCCGTACTTGTAGGGCTGGTTGACCAGGGCGCGGACGCTCGTAGACATGGATGGCTCTCGGGTAGTGACAGGGTAGGAACGCGACTAAGACAGATGGCCAAATAAAACAACAGAGTTGTTGTTTAACTGATCCTCAGGTTACTTTAGCAATGATCCCGTTGTCAAAATAGCAGAGAGCTGTGCTGGCAGCGGCAGCCGATTAACCCAGTCTAACCAGGAGGGCGAGGGTGGACAGCACGCGCAAGATCACCGGGCAGGTCGCTCAACCCGCTTCGAGTAAGCAGGCCATCTTGGTCTACCTGCGCAAGGCGGGGCAGGCCAACGCCCAAACGCTGGCAGAGCACCTGCGCATTTCTCCCCAGGCCATCCGCCGCCACCTCAAGGATCTGGAGGCAGAGGGGTTGATCCAACATGTCGCTCAACCCAATGGTCTAGGGCGACCCCAGCATCTCTATCAGCTCAGCCCCTTGGGAGAAGAGCAGTTCCCCGCCAGCTACGACGAGTTTGCCCTTGGTCTGCTCAACACCCTGGCCGAAACTCTGGGATCCGAGCAGATGGGATCCCTTCTCCACCACCAGTGGCAGCGCAAAGCCCGGGAGTATCAGGCCCAACTGGGATCTGGATCCCTGCGGGAGCGGCTGGAGCGTTTGGTGCAGTTGCGCCAGGCAGAGGGTTACATGGCGGAGTACTACCCCTATCCTGCCGACCTGACTGTGCCGCTGGCAGCAGAGGGATCCGAGCCTTACGTCGAGCAGTATGTGTTGGTCGAGCACAATTGCGCCATTGCCCAGATTGCCCACACCTTTCCCAGCGTCTGCGGCCACGAGCTGGAGATGTTTGCTGCCGCCTTGCCCGATTGCCGAGTAGAGCGCATCACCTGGCAGGTGCAGGGAGAACACCCCTGCGGCTACTGGATTGCCAAGCCAGCGGCTCGGTCGACTTAAGACTTCCCCAGGAAACCGGATCCCTGAGGTGTCAAACGAGGTTTTTTCGGGTATAGTTATCTCGTACAGGTTTTAAGTTTGCTCTCCGCATGGTCTGGTGCGCTTCCTTTTTTGGCTACTTTAGCTTTCCCTGGCAACGACCAGGGCAGAAGGGTGGCGCGTAAACTAAAGACCTAGGTTTACCCGAGTCAGTCCTGAAGCCCTGAGCCCAGCGCCAGGGCTTTTTTGATGGCTCGACGACCCCATCTACCCACTTGCACACTAAGGACAGTTCCATGCCCCCCCAAACCGACAATTGCAATATCCAAGAGGTGACTCCCTTGATTGCCCCTGCTGCTGTCAAGGCCAAGCTGCCCCTTACGGAAACGGCAGCCCAGGTGGTGCTCTCCACTCGGCAAGCCATCCGCGACATCATCCACGGACGGGATCTCCATCGCTTGGTGGTGATCGTCGGCCCCTGTTCCATCCACGATCCTGCAGCGGCTCTGGAGTATGCTCATCGCCTCAAGCGGGTGGCCGACCAAACTCGGGAGCACCTGGTGATCGTTATGCGCACGTATTTTGAGAAACCCCGCACCACGGTGGGCTGGAAGGGCCTGATCAACGATCCCCACCTGGATGGTTCGTGCGACATTGCCACCGGCCTGCAACTGGCCCGTTCCATTCTCCTGCAGATCAACGAGCTGGGCCTGGCCTGTGCCACCGAGATGCTGGATCCGGTGACCCCTCAATACACGGCGGATCTGGTGAGCTGGGCGGCCATTGGCGCCAGAACCATCGAAAGCCAAACTCACCGGGAAATGGCCAGCGGCCTCTCCATGCCTGTGGGCTTCAAAAACGGCACCGACGGGCGGCTGGAAATCGCGCTCAATGCCATCCTCTCCGCCAGCCATCCCCACAGTTTCTTGGGCATTGGCCAAGATGGCATGACGGCTTTGGTAAAAACCACCGGCAACCCGGATCGACACATTGTGTTGCGGGGGGGAGGGGGCAAGACCAACTACGGCCCGGAAGATGTGGCGCGGGCAGCACTGCTGATGAAGGATCAAGGGATCCCTCGCTCGGTGATGGTGGACTGCTCCCATGACAACTCCCACAAAAATTACCGCAACCAGGGATCCGTCTGTCGAGCGGTGCTACAGCAGTACCAGGCGGGGCAGCGGGCTCTGATGGGGCTGATGCTGGAGAGCAACCTCTACCCGGGCAAGCAAACCTGGCAGGAAGGGGCGCCGCTCCAGTACGGGGTTTCCATCACCGATGGCTGCATCGGCTGGGAAGAGACGGAAGATCTGTTGTGGGAGATGGCAGCGACCGTAGAGGGAAGAGCGTTGGCCCTCAGCCATTGAGGGACGGGGATCCCGGAGTTTGTTAAAGAATCAAAAAGGAAATGGGGACAAGGGGCAGCCTGCTCCTAGGGTCGAGCCAAGGTTTCGTTGTTTCGCCAGGCCCTGTGGGATGGGGTCTCCAGGTCGAGCTGGGAGGTTGTGATGGAGCTACAGATCCCCACCAGTGTCAGCAGCGACGGTCAGCAGCCCTATCCGGATCCCGATCGGATCCCTCGGCAACCCCCTGAGCAGTTGCGGGATCGGCTGATCGTCTCCGGCCTGCGCTACTACGGTTATACCGGTTTTGATGAGGCGGAACGGGCTTTGGGGCAATGGTTTGAGGTGGATTTCGAGTTGTGGGCGGATCTGCGCCCGGCTGCTCTCAGCGGCCAACTGTGTGATAGCCTCGACTACCGTTCTGCAGTGGCCGGGATTGCGGAACTGGTGAAAAGCAATCAGCTAGAAATCGCAGGAGCCCCGCACTGTACCCGTAGGGTCAGTGTCGGGAGGAATGCGGAAGTTACGATAGAACCATGACCCAAGTCGTGACCGTCTCCTGTAAGCTCAAGGTGTCCCAGTCGCAGGCCGCAAAGTTGGACGCGACCTTGAATGCCTTTGTGCAGGCGTTGAACTGGGTCAACCAAAACACGCCCGAGAAAGTCACCAACGCCGTTAAACTTCAATCTCTGTGCTACCGCGAAATCCGTGCCCGGTTCGGCTTGTCCAGTAACTTGGCTCAGCAGGTCTGCAGACGGATGGCCGGTGCCCGCAAGGTTGCCCGACAGAAAAACCGCCCCGTCAAAGCGTTCAAGGGGGGCTTCGCGACCTATGACGCTCGTATCTTTTCGTTCCGCGAGAAAGACTGGACGGTGTCGCTGACCACAGTGGAGGGTCGAGAGCGCTTTGAGCTGGCGATTGGCCGTTACCAGAGAGAACAGTTGGCGGGCTCCAATCCCAAATCGGCCACTCTGGTCAAGCGCAGAGACGGCTCCTACTACATCCAGATTTGCGTAGAGAAAAAACCACCCAAGCAACAAGATACCGACAAGGTGATCGGGGTGGATTTGGGAAGGATAGATATCGCTCATACCTCAGAGGGGAAGAACTGGAATGGACAGCAGTTGAACAGAGTCCGAGACCACTACTCCCGGTTGAGGGCGGCACTCCAACGCAAAGCCAGTAAGGGCACACGCAGTTCGCGGCGCAGATGCAGAGAACTGCTGCAACGGCTGTCTGGCAAGGAGAGACGCTTTCAAGCGTGGGTCAATCATCGCATCTCCAAAGCTATTGTCTCTAGGGCAAAGGTCACAAACAGCGCTATTGCTCTGGAAGACTTGACAGGGATCCGGGAGCGTATCAACCAACAACCCCGCAGCAAAGCCGAGCGACGCAGGGCCAACAGTTGGGCGTTCTACCAGCTGAGGCAGTTTCTGGAATACAAGGCTCTGCGTGCAGGGGTTACCTTGATTCTGGTGCCGCCTGCCTACACGTCGCAGACCTGTCACAAGTGTTTGCACATCCATCCCGACCCTGCGCAATCCTATCGCAGTGGTAAGTCGTTCAAGTGTGGGCACTGTGGATGGGAAGGGGATGCGGACTGGAATGGGGCCAACATGATTGCCAAGCTTGGGGCTGTCGTAAACCAGCCTAGAGGCCCGTGGTTGGCTTGCCAACTGCAGGGCTACCGAAAGCCCGCCCTGTACTGCGAAGCAGTCAGGGCCGGGTAGTTTACTTTGTGCTGATCGAGAGTTTGGCGGAGGCGATTGCCGAAATGGTGCTGCGGGAGACGGGGGCCAGCAAAGCTAAGATCCGATTGACCAAGTGTCATCCCCCGATCCCGGAGCTGACGGGGCGGGTTACTGTGGAGATCGTTCGTCCCTAGAACTTCTCTTAACCCTTTCCTACCGACCCTGTGCTTGCTCTAGAACTTGCTTCTCGTACCTCTGAGGACTGGATCGACCAGGCCATCCGGCACATCGATCTGGTCTTGCTAGACCACGCCAACTGTGAGAAAAAAGCAGCGGGCAACGCCCTCAGCTTGCTGTTTCGCTACCCGGCTAATGGGCGTTTGGTGGAAACCCTCTCGCCGCTGGCGCGGGAGGAGCTGCAGCATTTTGAGCGGGTGCATCGCCACCTGCAACGGCTGGGGATCCCCATCAAGCCCTTGTCGGCTGCGCCCTATGCGGGTCGCCTGAACCAACACCTGCGCCGCTCTGAGCCAGAGCATCTGCTCGACACCTTGCTGGTGGCAGCCATTATCGAGGCCCGCAGCCACGAACGCTTGGGCCTGTTGGGGATCCACGCGCCCGACCCAGAGCTGCGGCAGTTTTATCTCTGGCTGGCGGCTGCGGAGGAGCGCCATTGGCAGCTTTATTTGGATTTGGCGTTGGATCAGTTCCCTGCCGATCAGGTGCAGGAGCGGCTCGATACTCTACTCCAGGTGGAGGCCGAGATCTTGTCTTCCCTTCACCCCGAACCCCGTGTTCACAGCTAGCCCCACTCCGTTCTCCCCCCGCGGTGCAGCTCCCATGTTTCAAGCGACGCGGCAGTGGTTGGCCTTCTGGTATACAACGGTTACGGCAGTGTTGCTGCTGTTGTTTGCCGGCAGCTTCTATTGGTACGTGCAGTCAACCCTGATCGAGCGGGTGGACGATACCCTTGGCCATGTGGTGGAGATTGTCGAGCGGTCTTTGGTGGTGGATGAGAGCCTCTTGGATCCGCAGCAGGCCCGCCGCAGCTTAGAGGCCAGCTTTCGGGATGATCCCAGCACCCTAGAGGACGATCACATCGACTTGGAGTGGTTCGGCCCTCAAGGAACGCTCATCTGGTCCACGGTACCTGGCGGGATCCCTGCCCCCCTATTGACCGAGGGATCCCTGCACACTGCCCGCATCGCCCCTGGGTATTGGCTGCGCCAGTTCACCGAGCCGATTGTGGCCGGTGGGAAGCTGCTGGGCTATCTGCGGGTCAGCCATCCCTGGTTTGAGGTGAGCAAGCCAACGCGACAGTTGATCCGGGATCTTTCCCTCTGGGTGGTGGCCGGTTTGACGGGTGTGGGGGCCATTGGCTGGATGCTCTCCGGCCTGGCCATGCAGCCCATCCGGCAGTCTTATCAGCAGCTCAAGCAATTTACCGCCGATGCCTCCCACGAGCTGCGCAGTCCCTTGGCCAGCATCCAAACCGCGGTACAGGTGGCTTTGGCAGATTCCCAATTGGATGCCGACACCCGGCAGCGCTGGCAGATGGTGGAGCGGCTGTGTTTGCGGCTGGGTCGCCTGGTGGATGACCTGCTGTTTCTGGCCCGCCACGACAGCGGTATGGTGCCTTTCCAACCCCGTTGCTGTGCGCTGGATGCTCTGCTGCTGCAGGTGGTGGAGGAGCTGCAGGGCTTGGCCAACCAAAAACAGATCCGCTTGCAGCTGGAGATTGCTGCCCCTGAGAGCGGGACGGAACCTTCTCCCGCCCAGGTGGATCCCTTCGGTTTTTGGGGAGATGAAGATCAATTGGCCCGCCTGTTCACCAACCTGATTGAAAACGCCCTTCTCCACACTCCCCCGCAAGGAGAGGTGCAGGTGAGGCTGGAACAACGGCTGCGCTCTGGATCCCCAGAGCTGGTGGTACGGGTACAAGATACCGGGCCAGGGATCCCGCCTCAGGCTCTGCCCCATGTGTTCGATCGCTTTTATCGAGCAGATCCGGCTCGCAGCGGGGATCCCGGTCGCCTCTCGGGGTCAGGTTTGGGGCTGGCAATTGTCAGAAGCATTGCCCAGCAGCATCAAGGTCAAGTGCAGGTGGAGAGCGAGCTGGGCCAGGGATCCAGCTTTGAGGTCATTTTGCCGCAACGACAGTTGGAAATCTGTACCCCAGAGAGAGTCTAAAAGTGCTCTGGAAAACAGACAGCCCTCGGTCAATATGCTAGCTTTAAGCCAAGATTGACTGAGTCTTTATTCAGAACTGTATTAAGAACCGTATTGGCCCAGTTGAACTGGATTTTTGGGTACTAGAGATCTTTCCTTTCCAGATTTAAGAACTTCTCTTTTTCCCGGATAAAACAGCAGAGATGGGATCAGCTCCCAGGCTCTTGCCCTTCTCAGCCGGCTGCTGAGCTGTTGATTGGGTGATGAGTGAGTGCAGTCCGCCCGCGCAGCCCCACAATTTCCCATTGAATCCTGTGCCAGGAAAACGTTATGTATCGCTTCCAGGTTCGTGCCATCACCCAGCCGGGCGAGAGAATTGCCTTGGTGGGATCCAGCGCAAAATTGGGCTCCTGGGATCCCTGCCATTGCATTTGGCTGCAAACGGATCCGACTCGCTATCCGCTGTGGTGGGTAGAGTTGCCGTTGAGCCCGGCAGATGGCGCGCCCGGCCCGCTGTTACCCTACAGTGGATGTTTAAAAGAAACTCCTCGAGTGGAGTACCGATATCTGCGCGTGCAAGCCGGTGGCGAAGTGATTTGGGAATCCACCGCTGTCAATCGCTGGGTGCCCCTTGAACCAGAACCTTTACCGGCAGTTTTGATTGTCGAGGATGGGGAGTTTGGCCGGATCCCTGCCTATCCTTACGGCTATTTTGCCGATCCCATTCCTGAGGTCGAACCGGAAAATCCGCAAGGGCTAAAAGTCGTCATTTTGGGCAGTTCTGTTGCCCTGGGGTGCAGCGCCTGGCTGTTGCGAGGTTGGGCTTGGCTGTTGCAGAAAGCTCTGCAAGAACGCTATGGCCATCAAGTGCGAAATCTCTCTGAACTGGGGGCAAACGTCAGCCGAACTCTGTTGCGGTTTGAGCAGGCGGTGATCCCTGAACATCCCGATGTCGTTATTGTTGCTTTGTCTTTGGGAAATGAAGGCTTGGCATCGGCCTTGCCCCAGCATCGCCGCGCCCTGCAGAGACGGTTTGAAAACGGCCTGCGGCGGTTAATTCAGCGAATTCAAGACATTGGAGCCTTGCCGATCCTGGGGGGGGTTTATCCCCATGCAAACTACGGCCCAGAACAGCATCTTCTTTTGCAAGAAACTCAGCAAAGAATGCTCAGCTGGGGATGCCCTGTGTTCAATTGGCTGCCTCATTTGGAAGATGGACAGGGCCGCTGGAAACCAGACCTTGCTTTTGACCCAGCTCACCCCAATTCCAAGGGTCATCAGGTCATGTTTGAGGCCATCGATCTCTCTCTTCTGGATCCCGGCCAAGTTAGTTCAGCTCGTAGAAAGCTTGCTCAACCCGTTGGAGAACGGGTCGTTTTTGCAGATGAGCATGGTTTTTGGGTGACTGCAGAAACAGGCAAAAACCAATTTCGCATCGTGAATATAACTCCCTACCCTTACACCATCACGCCCACTTGGCAACCTTTGCAAGCCGCTTTCCAAAAAGCAGGTCTACAGCCGGGTCTGTATATTGGCAGAAGCGATGAAAGGCTAGGGGATGCTACCTTATATTCCCTTTCCGTACAAGAAGATGGTTCGGTGCAAACCACCCTCTCCGTTCCTGCGGATGCCGATCTGGTCTTCTCCCCAATAGCTCAGTTCTTTTCCTCGGAATCAGTAGAAACGATCTTCGAGGATGGATCGTTGATCCTTCTCAAGCTCAGTGGATCCTCAGAAGGCTCTTCTAATCCCATGCCTCGCCTGTGCGTGATCAACCAGAGCAATCACGAGTACAACATCCACCCCATGTGGAAGGAAGTGCGGGCTGCTCTCAAAGCCATGCCGATGGGTGTTTACGAAGATCCGAGCCACCGCGAAGCTCTCTTCCGAACCCTGATGATCGGGGAAGGTGGCCTCGAAAGTCGGGTAAAGGCTGCTCCTGGATCGGTCATGCTGCTGGAATACACCTGCAAATTATCGGATATTCATCGTGTTGCCATTGTACCGTTGGGGGATCGCTGCGCGGTGCGAATGCTGCTCTACAAGTTGGAATATGATGGGCCTGCCTTTCCTTTTGATTTGACGCGCACCAGCAATTTGGCCGATGTGGCCGATATGATCCACAACGAGTTTCAGGGCATGTGGGATCCGCAATATTTACACTACAGCCCTGAAGATAAGCGAATTTACCACAGCAAGTGGACGGGCCTCTCCTTTGGCCATGAGGTGGAAGAGGGGGAGGATCCACTTCAGAATATGCACCCCATCCATGAGCGAATGCGAACTCGCTACACTGCTCGCGCCAAGCGTTTTATGTATGTTTTGGAAAAAGCCGATAAAGTCTTGTTTGTGCGCACAGGGGGTTGCCGGCGAGAGGCCGTTGCTGACTTAATGGATAAGCTGGCGGCTAAGCGCAGGGGCAAGCCTTTTCTGCTGCTGATTGTTTCTCCTCAGTCTTCTGATGAGTTTGCCGGGATCCCCAATGTTATCCATTATGAGATGGAGTTAAATCCCGACCGCATGTGTGCAGATCCTGAGCATTGGAAGTACTGCACAGGGGTAATGAGAGATATTCTCCATTCTTTGGGGGTCTCTACCCGAAATCTTTTCTGGTGCCCTCCACAACTGTAGCCGTTCCAAGGTTTCACTGCAATTCGAAAGAATGATCGCTGCTGCCCAAACGCTCCGCGCCGCTTCCGCGACCACCCCCAACTCTTCTCCCAAAGGGACTCTGAGGTGTTCAACTCCAGAAAGCTGATGATCGGACTCGAACCGACGACCTGCTCATTACGAGTGAGCTGCTCTACCAACTGAGCTACATCAGCAGGGCTTTGAAGTGAGGACTGGATAGGAGAATCCGCAGACCCACCGGTGGGCCTATCGATTCTAACTCATCCTTGCCTTGCTCGGGATCCCCAGCGCCATAGCCCCAAAGATAGCCCCAACGTCAGCCACGCCAGCCAATCCCCCGCGCGATTGTAGAAAGTTGTCTCAGAACGCCGCCTCACCTCTCCCGTGATCACCCCCCGCTGAAAGATGGGGCCAACCTGCTGGAGCCGACCTGAGGGATCCACCACCAAATTGCCGCCGGTGTTGTTGACAAACACCACGCTACGCCGATTTTCCACAGCCCGGAAAACCGAGAGCTGGCCATGCAACATCGGCCAGTGGCTATTACCAAACCAGCTATCATCCGAAATCACGATCAAAGACTCGGCGCCGCGACGGGTTAAAGTTCGGCTGGGCGCAGGCAAGACGCTCTCCAAGCAGATCATCACCCCCAAAGGCCCGAAAAGCTCCCCTCCGTCCAGAGGCCGATAGCCATCGGGTGAAGGCACGTAGCGCCCCGACTCGAAATAGGGAAAGATCCACTGCTTGCCAAACCCATCCAGCAAGTTGCCCCGGGCGTCAAACAACAGGGCCGTATTAAAAAATCGCTGCTGCTCTTCCGGCAAATGGGCTGTGCGGGGATCCGGCTCTGTTGCCCCCGTAATCAAAGCGCCTTCCGGCGGCAGAATCGCTTGCATTGGCTCGATCACGTAGGGTTCCAGGCCAGTATTCAGCAGCCGTGCCCGCAGCGCCCCCTCCGGCCAAACCACCAACTGCGCCCCGGCAGCCACCCCCTGGGCAGAAAGCTGATGCAGCTCCCGGTAGCGCTCCAGGCGGTAGTTCCAACTGCGATCGGCTTCCAGCCAAGCCACCTGCTGCACTGCCGCTACCCGAAAGTCAGGATCCCTGTTTTCGACGGCCAAGGCATCGAAGTAGGCCAGGCGTGCGCTTCCATAGGCCAAGACCAGCCCCGTCAACCCCAGGCCGCAGGCGAGCGTACCCCAGAAATCCCTGTTCCTGAGCATCTCACCCAAAACGTTTCTCAGGGATCCCCCGGCCGCCTGCCACCGGCTAGAAATCTGCCTGGCCATCTGCCAAAGAACCCCATTGACGAACACGGCATAGAAGGTAACCCCCCAGATCCCCGTAACATCGGCTACTTGGATCCCGAGGGGCCAGTCGAACAACAGGGATCCCCAGTGGAAAGGGATGGGCCACCAGAGCAAGCCCAACAGCCCATCCAAGCCTGTCCAGACCGTGGCCAAGCCCAGCGGACGTGCCCAAGCCGGCAGGGGGCGGCTCAGCTCCAAACTGAGGAGCGTAGCAGTGGTGAAAAAGAGGGGGATCAGGGGAGCCACCACCACGCCCCCCAGGATCTCCCAGGCGCTCAACACCTTAACCGAGAAGGGATCCACCCAGAAGGCATACAGGCAAACCCAAAACCAGAGGCCATAGGCCAAACGCCACCGCGCCCACCCTTGCCGTTGCTCGCACAGGCCAAACAGCAGGGCTAGGCCCAGCAGCGCCCCCGGAAACCAGTGCCACCAGCGGTTGGGGGATCCCAGACAAAGCAGCACAATGGCCAAACCCATCAGCCAGCGGGATCCCTCGCCTGGATTTCTCTTTTGGGGCAGATCCTGCTGTTGAGTTGAAGATTTCAGTTCCAGCTTCATCACCTCAATAAAGTTCAGCCTATTCGGGAAACCCCACGTAATGCCCTAGGATTGAACACGCCCTTGCCAACAGATCTTTTCCAGAGTAGCGCTCTCGCAGCAGCCGGGAATATCTCCTGGAGCACAGAACTCCTACTGCTTGAATCTAAAGCTGTGTTAACATTTTGCATAACTTCAGGGGGCTGGCGCCTTCCGGCTTGGGTTGGGGATCCCGTCAGCGGTGCGCGGCACTATGGGCAAGGTTTTGGTTTTGAATGCCTCCTACGAGCCGCTCAACATCACCAGTTGGCGCAGGGCAGTCGTTCTTTTGCTTAAGGGCAAGGCCGAGCAAATCGAGCACAATGGCCGAGTGGTGTACGGCAACATTCCCTTGCCCACTGTCATTCGTCTGCGCCACTATGTCCACGTTCCCCACAAGGAGATCCCACTTACGCGCCGCAACGTCCTCTACCGGGATGGGCATCGTTGTCAGTACTGCGGCTGCTTCGGCGAAGATCTCACCCTGGATCACGTGATCCCTCGGTCTCGTGGCGGCGGGGATACTTGGGAAAATGTGGTCAGTGCCTGTGTGCGTTGCAACGTGAAAAAAGGGAACCGCACCCCCCGCGAAGCCGGTATGCCCCTGCTGCGCCAACCCCGCCGTCCCCACAGCACTCTTTACTTTGAAATCTCCAAAGCCGTCGGCAGTGGTTCCCATCGAGAATGGTCTAAGTACACCATCGGCCTAGAAGGGGATCCCCAGGAGGAATTGTTGGACAGCCCAAGCTAGACGGGCCGCCTAGGGATGGACTTCCGATACAGGGGCAGCTTTGGAAATGGGGGGAGAAGTGGTGGCTGGGATCCCGGTCTCGATCCACCGGTGAATCAGGGCATTGACCTCTTCGGGGCGCTCATCGTGGGGGCAGTGGCCAGCCTCCAGGAAGTATTCCACTGCTTGAGGGTAGTGGGCCCGGTACAGCTTAGAGCGTTCCCGAGCCCGCATCCAGGGATCCCGTTCTCCCCAGATCAACAACAGCGGGCGCACCAAGCTGCACAGCAGCTCATCTACATACCGTCCCTTCTGCCCACCTCGCATCAAGGCCACAAACACATCGGCAGCCCCCGGATCCTGGGTGGGGCGATGGATGGCCTCGACCAGCTGATCGGTCACGGCTGCCGGGTCGTAGTAAACCTGCTTCAGCTTGGCTCGGATCACGTGCGGCTGCCGCAAATACTGAAACAGCAGGTAAGACACCAGGCGCTGGCGCAGGCCCCAGCCCACCAATCCGCCTATCCATTGCCGCCATCCGGTCGGGGATCCCTTGAGGGTGGAAAACCCACCTGCCCCATTCAAAAGCACCACGCCCCGCACCCACTCCGGCCACTCCGCCGCAAAACTGAGCACCACATAGCCGCCCAGGGAGTTGCCGATCCCCACCACAGGCCGACGGATTACCTGTTGGCAAAAGTCCCGCAGCTGATCCCGCCAGATTTCGGCGCAGTAGTCCCAGTTGGGCTTGGCGGAGCGACCGAAACCCAGCAAATCGATGGCGTACACCTGGTAGTGTTGAGCCAATTCGGGAATGTTCTTGCGCCAGTGGTCGGTGGAGGCTCCAAAGCCGTGCACCAGAAGCAGAGGCTGCCCCTGCTCACCCTGTTTGACGTAATGAACTGACTGCCCTCGCCAGATCCACCGCGCCGAAATGGGAGTGGCCGATGCCGATGTCGAATCCATAAGAGTTGCTTGTAAGCCCTTCTTAATTCTAGGTTCTTTGCAGCTACTCCGGGGGGAAGCCCACCCTCTACGGGCAGCGTAAGAGCAGGGGGCCTGTTAGACATAACCTCTGCTTTTTAGGCTTTGTATCACCAGGTCAATACATTCGGGGATGCTTTGCTCGGCAGTTTTGCACACCACCTCCGGCTGTTCCGGCGGCTCGTAGGGATCGTCAATACCGGTAAAGTGCTGGATTAAGCCTGCCCGCGCCTTTCGATAGAGGCCCTTCACATCCCGGCGTTCGCACACCTCCAGGGGGGCATCCACAAAGACTTCGATAAAGCTGCCAATATACTGCCGTACCTCCTGCCGTGCTGCCCGATAGGGGGAAATGGCCGACACCAGCACAATCACCCCGTGCCGAGTCAGCATCTCCGCCACAAAGCCGATGCGGCGAATGTTCTCCTCCCGATCCACTTTGCTGAAGCCCAGACCCTTGGTGAGATGTTGCCGCACCAGGTCCCCATCGAGCACTTCCACCGGCAGCCCCCAAGCGCGCAACTGCTGGGCCACGCCGCAGCTCAGGGTGGTTTTGCCCGCCCCGCTCAATCCCGTAAACCAGACCGTTACCCCCCGCCGCGACATCTGTCTGTTTGCTTCTGTCTGTTTGCTGTGGATCCCTGAATCTTTGGCCCCGCCAGAATATCATCTCCAAAGCAGGGTGGTACACTCGAAACACGGCTTGCGCCAGCCCCAAAGCGCTCCGCGCCGCCAACACGACAGCAATCTTTTACCGGCCATGTCTCCTCTAACTTCGCCTCTTGCCAGTGCCCCCTCGGGATCCCCGACAACTGCCGAGCTGTTTGCCGAGCATGTGATGTCCACCTACGGGCGCTATCCCCTGACCTTGGTGCGCGGGCAGGGGTGTCGGGTTTGGGATGAGCAGGGGCGCGAGTACCTGGACTTTGTGGCCGGCATTGCCACCTGTACCCTGGGGCATGCCCACCCGCTGTGGATTCAGGCGCTCACCGAGCAGGCACAACAGTTGCACCATGTTTCCAACCTTTACTACAACCAGCCGCAGGCACAACTGGCTCAATGGCTGACCCAGCACTCCTGTGCCGACAAGGTGTTTTTCTGCAACTCAGGGGCGGAAGCCAATGAGGGAGCCATTAAGCTGGCCCGCAAGTATGCCCACACGGTGCGCGGGATCCAAGATCCGATGATCCTCACCGCCCATGCCAGCTTCCATGGCCGCACCCTGGCCACCATTACCGCCACCGGCCAGCCCAAATACCAAAAAGACTTTGCCCCTCTGGTGCCCGGCTTTGATTACGTTCCCTACAACGACATCGAGGGCACAGCAGCGGTGTTGGAGCGCTGGGGCGAGCGGGTGTGTGCCGTGCTGTTGGAGCCGTTGCAGGGGGAAGGGGGGGTTGTGCCGGGGGATCCCGCCTATTTTCAACGGTTGCGCCGGATCTGCAGCGAGCGGGGCATTCTGCTGATTTTGGATGAGGTGCAGGTGGGCATGGGCCGTACTGGCATGCTGTGGGGCCACTGTAACCTGAGGGTGGAGCCGGATGTGTTCACCTTGGCCAAGGGCCTGGCCGGTGGGATCCCCATCGGGGCCTTGTTGGCGAAAGACTTTTGCGCCGTGTTTCAGCCGGGGGATCACGCCAGCACCTTTGGGGGCAACCCCTTGGCTTGTGCGGTGGGCCTGGCGGTTTGCCGCACGCTAATGTCGGAGAGTTTGGTTTGGAATGCCCAGCAGACAGGGGTGTATCTGCGTCAGGGGCTGTCCCGCTTGGCGGAGCAGTTTCCGCAGCTCGTTGAGCAAGTGCGGGGCTGGGGCCTGATTCAGGGCTTGGTGGTGCGCATCCCGGCGGCTGAAGTGGTCAAGGCAGCCATGGACTGCGGGCTGTTGTTGGTGCCGGCAGGATCCCAGGTGGTGCGCTTTGTGCCCCCCTTGATCGTCACCCCGGCAGAAATTGACGCGGCTCTAGCGATGTTGGCATCGGCTTTGCAAAGGTTGGCCGCCTCCCTTGGCCATTCCGGGGCAGCCTAGCCTCGCCAAACTTGTCGCAGAAAGGCCTGCAACTGCTGTCGGGCAGGGAGCTCGTGGGGAGCGGGATCCCTTGCCTGTTCCAGAAGGGGCAATACCTCCTCCGCATAGGCCGGAACAAAGCCGGCAGCAGGCCAGAGCAAATCCGAGGTGGCCCGCAGGTTGAAGACTTGGGATCCCTGCCTGAGCAGGAGAGGCCGCACCCAGAGCAGCGGCGGGGTGTCAGAGCCTGCCTCAAGACTGTGGCGAGAAACCTGAATCAGCTCCGCATAGAGGGTGGCCTGCGACCCTGGCAGGGCGAGGATGGGACGGGGTGAGGGTGGAGTGCTGCCCACCTCCACCGGGGCAGGCAAAGGGCGGCTTCTGAAAGGGATATTCTCCACAGAGCCACATCGGGCGGGCAAACGAGGCAACAGGGTCATGCAATCGTTAACTGAAGACGATATGGACTGTACTGATCCTAATCGATGGCCTCCTTACTTTTCTTTGGCAGGCGGGTTGGCCGGGGATCCCGTCTTTGCGGGCATTTCGTGAACCCGATTTTGTGGCATGGTGCTAGGTAGCTTTCTGATCAAACTTGAACGGATCCCGCCATGATGCACACTTTTGTCCCGCCCCACCGCTTTTTCCCCTACCTGACCTGGACGGAGATCCAGGCCATGCCCGACAAAGAGAACGTGGTGATCATTCAGCCGGTTGCCTCGATTGAGCAACACGGGCCCCACCTGCCCCTGGTGGTGGATGCCTGCATCGGCACGGCGATCATTGGGCGCGCCATGGAGAAGCTGGAGCCTGAGATCCCAGCCTATGTTTTGCCCACCCAATGTTACGGCAAAGCCAACGAGCATTGGCATTTCCCCGGCACCATTACCCTCTCGGCTCAAACCCTGATGGCGGTGCTGACAGAAGTGGCAGAGAGCATCTACCGAGCTGGGTTTCGCAAGCTGGTGTTCCTCAATTCCCACGGTGGCCAGCCACAGGTGCTGGAGATTGTTGCCCGCGATCTTCACCAGAAGTATGAAGATTTCATGCTGTTTCCGGTGTCGGTCTGGCGGGTTCCCCACGAAGGACGAGAGCTGTTTACCGAGAAAGAGCGGGAATTGGGTATTCACGCCGGCGATGGGGAGACCAGTATGCTGATGCACCTTTTGCCGGACACGGTGCGAACCGACCGATTGGTCTGCGAATATCCCCACGATCTGCCGGAAAACAGCCTGCTCAGCATGGAAGGGCGGATCCCTTTCGCTTGGGCAACTCGCGATCTCACCCAGAGCGGAGTTTTGGGCGATGCCACCGCCGCCACGCCGGAGAAAGGCAAAGTTTTGGTGGAGTCCATGTCTGACGGCTGGGTGCGGCTGATCCGAGATCTGCACCGGTTCCAGCAGCCCAAGGCTTGGCGCAAAGCCCCGCTGCTGGTCTAGGGATCCAGGCAAAAGACCTACGGCCTGCTTTGTGAAAGGCTTTCGCCAGAACTGGCCGACCAAGATACGACCTGCTGACGCGATCAGGGCAGCTTTTTGCTGGGCTGCTGCGAACTCTATCTGCCCAATGGGAAAGGGTGATACCTTGGCCCCAGAACACACCCGTTCTGGTGGAAATGGGGTGGATTTGGTCAAAGTTCACCTGGCCACTGCCCATGAGGGTATGGATATCTTCATCGCTAACGGTCAGCTAGAAATCGCAGGAGCCCCGCACTGTACCCGTAGGGTCAGTGTCGGGAGGAATGCGCTTTGATGAAGTACAATGAACTTATGAGCCAAGTCCTGACCGTCTCCTGTAAGCTCAAGGCGTC
>NZ_JANSHL010000008.1:59831-121608 GCF_047461575.1 Synechococcus sp. W60.1
GCGACAATGGATGCCTTTGTGCAGGCGTTGAACTGGGTCAACCAAAACACACCAGAAAAAGTAGTCAACGCAGTCAAACTCCAATCCCTTTGCTATTACCAGATTCGCGCTCGGTTTGGCTTGTCCAGTAATCTGGCCCAGCAGGTCTGCAGACGGGTGGCAGGCGCTCGCAAAGTGGCGAGACAGCGCAACCGTCCAGTTAAAGAGTTCAAGCGTAGGTTCGTTACCTACGATGCACGTATCTTCTCGTTTCGCGAGAAAGACTGGACAGTGTCGCTTGCCACGGTTGATGGAAGAGAACGCTTTGAGCTAGCCATTGGCAACTACCAGAGGGGAATGCTGGCTGGCTCTAACCCCAAATCGGCCACCCTAGTCCAGCGGAAGGACGGCTCCTACTCCATCCAGATTTGTGTCGAGGCAGAGCCCCCCAAGCAACAGAACACCGACAAGGTGATTGGTGTTGACCTGGGACGGCGAGACATTGCACATACCTCCGAAGGAGACAACTGGAATGGACAGCAGCTGAACAAAGTCCGAGATCACTACTGTCGGTTAAGAGCGTCTCTTCAGCGCAAGGCCAGTAAGGGCACCCGCAGTTCGCGGCGCAGATGCAGAGAACTGTTGCAACGGCTGTCTGGCAAGGAGAGACGCTTTCAAACGTGGGTCAATCATCGCATCTCCAAAGCTATTGTCTCTAGGGCAAAGACCACAAACAGCGCTATTGCCCTGGAAGACCTGACAGGGATCCGGAAAAGAGTCAATCAACAGCCACGCAGCAAAGCCGAGCGGCGCAGGGCCAACAGTTGGGCGTTCTACCAACTACGTCAATTTCTGGAATACAAGGCGAGGGTTGCAGGGGTTTCTCTGATTCTTGTGCCGCCCGCCTACACGTCGCAGACCTGCCACAAGTGTTTGCACATCCATCCCGACCCTGCGCAATCCTACCGCAGTGGCAAGTCGTTCAAGTGTGGGCACTGTGGATGGGAAGGGGATGCGGATTTGAATGGTGCGAATGTGATTGCGCTCTTGGGGGCTGTCGTAAACCAGCCTAGAGGTCCGGGCTTGTTTTGTTCTCTGGTAGAGCAGAACAGGCTCAGGGCTACTGAAAGCCCGCTCCGTACCGCTTAGCGGTCGGAGCCGGGTAGTTTACGAGCTGCAGTCGAAGCGGCAGTACCCGGAAAGCCGAAGGGGAAGCTGGCCCAGTTGCTGCGTTGCAGGCAAAAGGGTTCGCGGCGGTATCGCCGACTGGTTCGTCATCTTTCCTGTCGGGCCCAAGCTGTTCGCCTCTGGCGGCGGGGAGCGCTTGAAAGAATCCTCGCCCTCTGGGTCAAGACTCAATTAACCAACGGCTCCAGCCCCCGCAAACACGCTGCCAATGCGGCGCATTGCCTCTTCCACGTTGGCGCGGCTGTTGAAAGCGGACAGGCGCAGATAGCCCTCTCCGGCGCTGCCGAAGCCAGAGCCAGGGGTACCCACCACATGGCAGGTGTGCAGCAGCTTGTCAAAAAACTCCCAACTGCTCAGCCCATCGGGTGTTTTCACCCAGACGTAGGGGGCATTCACGCCGCCATAGACTTGGATCCCCACTTCGGCCAACTGCTGGCGAATGATGCGGGCATTTTCCAGGTAAAACTGCACCAGACCTTGCACCTGCGCTTGCCCCGCTTCGGAATAGACCGCCTCCGCCCCCCGCTGCACAATGTAGGACACCCCGTTGAACTTGGTGGATTGACGGCGATACCACAAGCTCCACAGATCCACCCAGGATCCATCGGCAGCTTGCCCCCGCAAAGACTTGGGCACCACCGTAAAGGCACAGCGGGTGCCGGTAAACCCAGCGGTTTTGGAAAAGGAGCGGAACTCGATGGCACATTCCCGCGCCCCTGGAATCTCGTAAATGGAGTGGGGGATCCCGGGCTCGGTGATATAGGCTTCGTAGGCGGCATCGAACAGGATCAGGGAGCCGTGGGCACGGGCATAGTCCACCCAGTTTTGCAGATGCTCCCGTGTGGCCACTGCGCCTGTGGGGTTATTGGGGAAGCAGAGGTAGATCACATCCACCTTTTGGCTGGGCAGGCTGGCGGTGAAGTGATTTTCGGCAGTGATGGGCAGATAGACCAGGCCCTCGTATTCGCCGCGTTCGTTGGCCGGCCCCGTATGGCCCGCCATCACGTTGGTGTCCACATAAACCGGATAGACAGGATCCGTGATGGCGATGGTGTTGTCGTGGCCGAGGATATCCAGGATGTTGCCGCAATCGCACTTGGAGCCATCGGAGACGAAGATCTCGGAAGCGTCGATATCGCAGTTGCGGGCCTGGAAGTCGTGCCGGGCAATGGCCTGGCGCAGCCACTCGTAGCCCTGCTCTGGCCCATAGCCGCGAAAGGTGGCCCGTTCCCCCATTTCCTCCACCGCCCGGATCATGGCCGTTCGACAGGCTTCCGGCAGCGGCTCGGTGACATCGCCAATGCCCATTTTGATAATTTGAGCTTCGGGATGGGCGGTGGCAAAAGCCTGCACCCGCCGGGCGATCTCGGGAAAGAGATAGCCGGTCTTGAGCTTGAGGAAGTGGTCGTTGATCCTGGCCATGGAGGTTTGCCGAAGAGGAGGTCATCGGCTTTTCAGTGTAGCTGTTCGCGCTAGCGGGACGGAGCCCTTAGCCGGTTCCGGGCCAGAACTCTTCTACGTCGCGGTTCCCCTGCCCATAGCAACAACCCCGGCGGAGGCGGGACGGAGTAGGATGCTACCTTGGCAAAGATCCTTTGGAGAGCAGGGATGAAGCAGCAGAGGGGAATGGCTCGGCACGAGAGGTGGGCGGTGGGCCTGTTGGCGATCTGGGTTTGGCTGAGCTGGGGGATGGGGGCCTGGTCTGCTCCCCTTTGTCGGGATCCCCTCTTGCTGCGGCAGATCTTGGCAGCTCTGGGCCGTCCGGAGGTGAAGGTAGAGGAGGTGGCCCTTTTTGATCCGGATCAGTGTCTTGTCCAACTGGTGTTGGATCGCCAGGGGTTGAGCGGCTCCTTGCCGCCCGAAATAGGCCAATTTCGCCGGTTGCGAGCCTTGTCCCTCAGCCACAACCAACTTTCCGGCCCCCTGCCGCCCGAGCTGGGGCAACTCAGCCAGTTGGAAAACCTGTTTCTCGACTACAACGAATTCTCCGGCTCCATCCCATCCGAGCTGGGGCAGCTGCGCAACCTGCGCGGCCTGTTTTTGGATCACAAACCAGCTCTCTGGGCCTATTCCCCCCCAGCTGGGGCAACTGCGCCACCTGGAAAACCTCATCCTGCAAAACAACCGCCGCAGCGGCACCCTTCCCGGCCAACTGGGCCAGATGAGCTCCCTCAAGGGCCTGTTTTTGGATCGCAATCAGCTCTCTGGGCCTATTCCCCCCCAACTGGGGCAACTGCGCCACCTGGAAAACCTCTACCTGTCGGACAATCGCCTCAGCGGATCCCTGCCCCCCGAGCTGGCTCAGCTGAATCAGTTACGGGATCTGCGCCTGGCACGTAACCAATTCACGGGAGAACTGCCGACCTTTTTGGCAGAACTGCCCCGACTGGAGCGGCTGCACATCGAGGGAAACCCCGGCCTCTGCTTGCCGGCCGCCCTGTCGGAGTGGTTTGCCGGCCTAAACCCGGCGGATCCCCTGCCGGCTCCCATCTGCTCATGGACTCCGTCCCGCTAACGCGACCGGTAGCCTACTGGGACTCCGTCCCGCTCAAGTGCTCCGCACCGCGACCGCGAACGGCGCAAGTGTGGGATCCCAGCTTTTCCGGGGTGGAGGGGGAGAGCCGTAGCGACGACCAGGCCACTCCTGCTCGATGGGCCACCACCACTCCAATCGCCTCTAGATAGGAGGTTACCGATACATGAGGGATCCCCAACTGGCGGGGATGCACCTGCATCACGGTGGTGTTTTCCTCGACGGCAATGAAAAGCGGAGGACGGGCAAGGACTCCGTCCGTTCGCGTCAGCGGCGGAGCATTGTGGCGCAGTCGCGACAGCGTTGCGCCGCAATAACGGCTGGCCAGGTGCAGCAAGCCAGGCCCCCCAAAGGCAGTGGCCGGGGCAATGACGCTGTCCACCTGCTCTGCTGTCAGGTCGCCCGGTTGGGCGGGATCCCCGCTCTTGACGAACTGGGGAGCGTAGCTGAGGCCCACCAAAACCGAAGGCAAGAAGGTAAACCCCACCTCTTCAGCAGCAGCGCGGGGGTGAACCGGCTTGGGGAAAGTCTCAGGGTAGAAAGCGGGGGCATGGGCACAAGGGATCCGCAACTCCCGCACCACCAGGTGGCTGATCAGGGCTTCGACGCCGGCCAGGGGATCCACCCCCCTTCCCTGCTCGTACTGGCTGAAGTCCAAGTCATCCGGAAAGCGGGCCACCACGGCAATGGCCTCTGCCCCCAGGCGAACCAGCTCCTGGGCAGTCTCCAAGAGAGCATCAGGCTGGGCCAGGGATCCCTGGCTGGCTCCTGAGGGGGAGAAGCCGACGGAAACGCCCAAGGGTTGGCGGGTCAAGCGCCAGGGGCCAATGTTGAGCCCCAAGGTGGCCTGAGCAGCCTGCATCACCTGCAGGTGGCGTTGTTGCAGATCGGGGGGGATCCCGGCATCCAGCACCACCCCAACACAGTTTTGGCGCACTGGCCGCAAATTCCACACCCCCGCACAGAACTGATCCAGGCCGTACCCTTCCACGTACAACACGTTCCCCATCGGCCAAAACAAACTGGCTCCGTTTAACACGTTGGGATGGGTAATGACCCGCTCTGCGGCTGCTGCCAGGGTGCGGGCAACAGGCAGGGCATCCCCGGCAAAACCACCGATGCGGGCACCAATGCCGGTGGGGATGACCAGGAGGCTGGTGTAGGGATGGCTCATGCTGCTATGTCTACAGCACTCTATGCTGCTACACGCGAACGGGAACCGCACCGCTAACGCCGGACGGACAGGATCTGCTGGGCTAGGGCCTCGGCCCGCCGCACACAATCTCCCAAGGCCACGCCATCCAGGTAGTTGGCACACACCCACACCCCTGGGGTTTGGTCGGCCAGGCTGGCCTGCAATTGGGCAATCCGCTGCCGGTGGC
The DNA here is from genome assembly GCF_047461575.1 of Synechococcus sp. W60.1. Taxonomy (NCBI): domain Bacteria; kingdom Bacillati; phylum Cyanobacteriota; class Cyanophyceae; order Synechococcales; family Synechococcaceae; genus Synechococcus; species Synechococcus sp. W60.1. Next base: position 64,914 of record NZ_JANSHL010000008.1, read on the forward strand.
CAAGCGTATATTGCGGGATAGCCTGGGGCCACAGGCGCTCTCCCAGGCGGATGGGTTCGACAGGGCGGGTGAGCAGGATCTGGCTGAGTTCTGCATGCACAATTTGGGCCCGCTCGTCAGGGGAGAGCGCCGTAATGGGCGGGATCCCTTTCTGGCGGGCAAAAGCCGCATCGGTAGCTCCCCCGATGAAGCTGATCAGGCAGTGATAGCCCTGAGGAGCCCGCTCTGGGAAGAGGGAGGAGGCCCAGATGGTGCCCAGGGTGCGCAGGCCCTGAGAGCGAGGGATCAGATGGCCAAACCCTCGCAGCGGTTGGGGGAGGGCTTCTTCTGGATAGGCCAAAGCCACCACCGCCACAGGCGGGTAGGGGATTTCCCTCAGCAGCCGGCTGGCCTGGGGGTTGAGATCCTGCAGGAGGGTGGCAGCAGCGTAGGCAGGGAGGGCGAGCACCACCTGTTGAGCCGCCACCCAGTGGATTTCTTCTGGGGCCGTGTGCTCTGCACCGCTGTCGTGTATGACGAAGCCCACCCGGTAGCCCGTCTCATCCCGCTTGAGATGCACAGCCCGCCAGCCCAGCCGCAGCGCACTGCCCAGTTTCTGGGCAATCGCCTCAGGTAGCTGCTGCAACCCCTGCCGCAGGTTACCCAGTTGGCCCCGCTTGGGAGGAGGTTGGATAGGGGAGTTGCCGCTGTCCTGGTGACGGGTTCGCGGGAGCGTCGCGTAGCGATAACGGCTGCGCAAAGCCTGCACAGCACCGGCAAAGAGGCTGCCGTAGCGTTCTTCCAAGCCGGCAATGCGGGGGAAGGCTGCCAAGGCGCTGAGCTGATCCGGATCCCCGGCATACACCCCTGAGGTGAAAGGTTCGACCAGCCGCTCTACCACCTCGGATCCCAGTTGCCGCCGGAAGAATTGCCGCACCGTTTCCTCTTTGCCCGGCGGTGGCGCGACAAACCCCAACAACCCACGTAAGGCCCGCAACTTGCCGCCCACGCTCAACAGCCGCGAGCCAATTGCCGCAGAAGGGCTCAGGGGCACCGGCAGCAGCGCTTTCTCCCAGTAAACGTAGCGGGGCAGCTTGGCATCGGCCAGCACCAGGTGCTCCGCCAAGCCCACCTCGGCAATGAGGTTAAGCAGGGCGGGGACGGGGGTAAAGCTGTTGGGGCCCTCTTCCCAGCGATAGCTGTCTTTGGATTGGGTGGAGATACAGCCCCCCACGCGGGAGCTGGCCTCGGCCAGGAGCAGCGGCTGGGTGGATTCATCCTTGGGGGATAAGCCCTGTTGTAATCGCAAGGCCAACGTTAGGCCGCTGATGCCCGCCCCCACCACCACCACCTCAGCCTGCAAGGACTGCGTCCTACCAAAGTGCTCCGCACCGCTATCGCGAACGCGAACAGAAGGGTTCATCTTTTGGGTTCCAACGGGTTTTCCGATCCTCATAAGGGTCAAACAAATGTGCTCTGCGCCGCTCGCGGGTCTACGCAGCTAGCGCAGCACCCGAAATAGGCTGGGGATCCCGGCTACCTGGGGCAGTTGTTGGATCTCGGCCAGCGCCTGCCGGCAGTCGGCCTCCCGGACGGTGTGGGTGAGAATCACAATCTCCGCCTGCTCTTGGTGACATTCCTTTTGGGTAATGCTCTCCAGGCTAACCCGGTGGCGACCGAAGCAGGTGCCAATCGCCCCCATTACCCCCGGCTGATCCTGAGCCAACACCCGCACGTAAAACTCCGACTCCAATTCCGAGAGAGGGATCAAAGAGGCGGCAGCGGGGAAGCAGGAGAATCCCCACAGCGGATTGGGGGCATCAGCCCCCGTTTGCCGGTGGGCAATCAGGGTCAGCAGATCGCCAACAACGGCACTGGCAGTCGGCCCCCGCCCCGCCCCCGGCCCCGACAGCACCACCTGCCCCAAAGGATCCCCCTGCACCAGGACGGCATTGTCCACACCGTTGATGTTGGCCAAGGGGTGGGTAGAGGGCAGAAGGGTGGGGTGAACCCGGATATCCAAAGCCATCTTCGCTGCCTCCCCGCCAGAGTTGGCCCTTTGGGCGATGGCCAAGAGCTTGAAGGTGTAGCCCCACTCGCGGGCATAGCGAATGTCGGTGGGGCTGATGCCGCGGATCCCTTCGCAGGGGATGGCTTCCCGCTTCACAGACACCCCGAAAGCAAGGCTGGCCAAAATGGCGATCTTGTCGGCGGCATCCCACCCTTCCACATCGGCGCTGGGATCCGCTTCGGCGTAGCCGTGGGCCTGGGCCAGGGCCAGGGCTTCCTCAAATGAGCTGGCCGCCTGGGTCATCTGGCTGAGAATGAAGTTGGTGGTGCCGTTCACAATGCCCCAGACCGCCTGGATGTGGCTGGCCTGCAGGGACTGTTGCAAGGGCTGCAGAATCGGGATCCCGCCCCCGACTGCCGCTTCCAAGAGCACCGAGACTTTGGCTTGGGCTGCCGCCTGAAAGATCTCCTCCCCGTGGCGGGCGATCACCGCTTTGTTGGCTGTGATCACCGGTTTGCCGTGGTCAAGGGCTTTTAAGATCAAGGTGCGGGCCGGCTCCAAGCCCCCCATCAGCTCGATGACCACGTCGATTTCCGGATCCGACACGATTTGCTCCAGATTGGTGGTCAGGCGCTCAGGCGGGATCCGCACTTGCCGTGGCTTGTCCAAAGAGCGCACCCCCACCGCCGCAATCTCAACCGACTGCAAGAGAGGATGCCGGGGTTGCTGCAGAATTTGCACAACACCCGTGCCAACCGTGCCCAGCCCCAATAGCCCAACTCGTTCGCGGTAGCGGCGCATAGCGCTTTAGACCACAACTCTTCCTTTTGCCTGCTGTTCCCGTTAGCGGGACGGAGTCCTTTGCCCTGTGAGGGCTCCGCCTCGCCAATGCAAACAGGAAGCGGACGGGATCCCCTCACCATTATCACGCTTGGATCCACGCTCTGCTAACGCGACCATGATCCGCATGCAGAGCACTTTGTTCGCGCTAGCGGGACGGCGTCCTTAGTTGGGATCTATACACTTGTCCGCCAGAGAATCCCGCAAGGCACGGACAAAGTGATAGGGGGGCAAAGGGGCGCTCCAATCCAGTTGCCAATGGGGGTGCTGAGCCAGCCAGGTTTGGGTGAGCTGAAGGGCGGCTTCCCACTCGGCAGGGGTGAGCAAAAAGTAGAGCCGCAAGGCCTCTCCCGGTTGGGGATCCACCCTTTGCACAGGCCAGGTGGAAGGCCAAAGCTGCTGTAGGGCTTGCTGCTCCTGCTCTTGCTGCTCTTGGGCTTGTCGTTGCTGGAGATAAGCTTGCTTGCGGGCCAAAAGATAGGCTGTTCCGCTCAGGGAGGACTGTGGCTCCGGTTGGGGCTGAGGTCGAACCCTTCCTTTGAGACAATACTCGGCCCGCCCCCCAATGGCTGCCAGGGCTTGTTCGTATTCCGCTTGCCGGGACAGCAGGTGGGATCCCAGCTTTTCTGCTGAGAGGAAGCAGGTGCCAAAGCGCAGGGGCAGCACCGGCATCTGGGCGAACAGCCGGCAGATCACCTGATCGTGGCGCAGGGCAGAACGCACCAACACCTCATCCGACACTTCCAGCGACTCCGGATCCGGCATCGGCTCCACAGCAGCGGCAATTCGGCTGCCTGCCGGGGAGAACACCTGCACCGACCGATGGATCCCCTCGGTTTGCCGGATGAAGGGCAAAAGTTCTGGAGCTGGCTGCGGGAAGAAGGCGTAGGTGTAAAGGGGGCTGTTGATACTCTGCTCATTCCCGTCAGCAGTACGGAGCACTTGGGGTTCTGGCTGAGCTGGGAAGGTCATGGTCTCGGATTTAAGACGAGTAGGTAAGACGGGTAGGCTCGCCTTCCCAGTCTACGCAACCTAGGATTGGGATCTTTGAAACCTACAGGGTTCCACCTATAGAGTTCCACGGCCAGCCTGGAGATGCGATAGACTAACCTCGCATTGGTTCTACACAGGGCTGTGGTGTCGGGGGCCGGAACAGGGCCTGTTTTTAGGCGGGCTCCCCACCCCAACCCCCCCAACAGGTGAGGCCATGACCAGCCGCCCAGATTTCCAACCCTTCGAAAAAGAAGAAACCGAACGGTTGCGGGATCTGCTCCCCGCTTCTTTCCGACCCTTGATTACCATTGTTCCCCACTTCGGGGGCGAAGCCCTGCTCATCTCCCGCCGCAAAGCCCCTTGGCAGCCCCAGGGCACAATTGCCATCGATTTTCGCCGTTGGCAAGGGATCCCTCAGCCGCAGCGGGATCTGTTGTTTCTGCGGGAGGTGGGATGGCTGGGCAACCGCAATTGGTTGCAGCCGGGGTTTTACCAATCGCTGGCCTTGATGGGGGGCATCACCACTGTTGCGGAGCTCTCTTTGCAGCACCCTTTTTCCGCTCTGTTGGCAGGTGGCATTACAGCTCTCTCCGTCCGGCAGATCTGGCAAAACCTGAACCGGGAGAGCGCCCATTTCGACGCCGATGAATTTGCCCTGCGCCGTGCTCAGTTTCGCGGCTACACCCGACAGGAGGCCGCTCAACACCTGGCAGATGCCATAGAACAGGTTCTGAAGCTGGATCCCACCGTTCGCGACAGCGGCGAAGCATCTATCCTGACGGCGCTACGGCTGCAACGGCTGAGAACCATTGCCCGCAACCTGGCTTCTACCCCCCCCAGCGGAAACGCCTGAGGCCAGTTGCACTTGGGTGATGGCCACCCGACCGGAGAAGCAGATGTCGGTATCGGTTTGGGGATCCCGAGCGCGCTCCGCATAGCGGCCCTGATAGCGAAACCACAGCGACTCTGCCCCATTTCCCTCTGCTTCCACTGCATAATCGAGCGGCAGGGGTTGGGTGCAGAGGGGACAATAGACCCGCTCCGGCAGAGGGGATCCGGCGGGCAAGTGAGGCAGGTTCACATTCCAAAACGCCCCCCTGGGCAGGGGTTGTTCCATCAGCTCCGCCAAGATTTCCCGCGTCCACCGCTGGGCTTGCTCCCAGTCGATGGGTTGGCCCCCTGCTCGGTATTGGGAAATGGCAATTCCCGGGATCCCGCGCATCGCTGCTTCCCGTACCGCCGCCACCGTTCCCGACAGATACACATCCGATCCAAGATTTCCCCCCTCGTTGATACCGGAAAGCACCCAATCCACCGCTGGGGCCAGCTTGAATAGGGCCACCCGCACACAGTCGGCAGGGGATCCCTCGACGGCAAAGGTGCGCTCGCCGCGGGCCAAGGCTCGAAAAGGTCGCCCCGTTGTCACCTGGTGGCTGCAGCCGGAAATCGGTTGGTGGGGGGCCACAATCCAACAGTGTTCTTCCGGGATGAGAGAGTTGAGGGCCAACTTGAGGTTGGCCAGCCCGGCAGCCTCGATGCCGTCATCGTTGGTCAGCAATACCTTCATTCCTACTTTTCCCTTCTGCCGGCAACTTCTTGGGTGAGTCCTTTTGCAAGTCCCAGTGGCAAATCTGGAGATCTTGGGTGCAAAGGCGATGTGGATCCCGTTCTTCTTCTACCCTATCCATAGGGGGTAGCGTCTCCCATGCCGCGTCCCTCGACCCACGGTATGAACTGACACTGGAGGATTGCGATGACCACACGGGTAGCCATCAACGGATTTGGTCGCATTGGGCGGGCCTTCTTGCGGGTGCTGCTGTCTCAGCCAGCTCGGGAGCTGGAGGTGGTAGCAGTCAATGACCTGACCGAACCCGACAACTTGGCCTATCTGCTCCAGTTCGACTCGGCCTATGGGCGCCTTCCCCAAACCGTGAGCGCGGTGGACGGGCATCTGCAAATCGGCAACCACCTGAAAGTCCGGGTTTTGGCAGAGCGGGATCCGGCGCAACTGCCCTGGAAAGATCTAGTTGACCTGGTGGTGGAATCAACCGGCTTGTTCACCAAACGAGAGGGGGCGGCCAAACACCTGGAAGCCGGGGCCAAAAAGGTGATCATCTCTGCTCCCGCCAAAGGCCCCGACTTGACGGTGGTGATGGGGGTCAACGACGACCAATACGACCCGGAGCGGCATCACATCGTCTCCAATGCTTCCTGCACCACCAATTGCTTGGCGCCGCTGGCTAAGGTCTTGTTGGATCGCTTCGGCATCGAGACCGGCTTTCTCACCACTTGCCATGCCTATACCGCCACCCAGGCAATTGTGGATCGCCCGGATCCCAAAGATTATCGGCGGGGCCGCTCAGCAGCAGTGTCGATTGTGCCTTCCACCACCGGGGCCGCCACGGCAGTGGCCGAGGTTTTGCCCGCCCTGAGAGGAAAGATGGATGGCCTGGCGTTGCGGGTACCCACCCTGACGGGCTCGATCGTGGACTTTGTGGTGCGTACCGAGCAGCCCATCACCAAAGAAGCAGTCAACCAAGCCTTTATCGAGGCTGCAGAAGGCCCGCTGCGCGGCATCCTGGCCATTGCTCCACCGGAGATCGTCTCGGCGGATATCGTCGGGGATCCCCACTCTTCCATTGTGGATTTGGGATCCACCCTGACCTTAGGGGATCGCACAGTAAAGGTACTCTCCTGGTACGACAACGAGTACGGCTATGCCGCGCGGCTGGTGGATCTGGCGGCCAAAATCGGGGCTGCGCTGTAGGCAACCATCCCCGTTGCGTTCAAGGCAAGGCTACCGTCAGCAGCGAAGAAAGCAGGGCAGAGATAACGGGCTGCTCATTCGCCACCATGGGGTGGAAAGGCCAACGGTAGACACAGACGGCTGGAGGGGCAGCTACGGTTCAGAGGCTTCCCCTTTTGCAGCCGTGGCCAGGGCTGCAGTCGATGAAGGGGGGCCGAGCCACAGCAGGATCACCATTGCCGGAGCGGCTGTCATCGCCGTGATCAGATAAAACAAAGGCCAATTGACCGCAGCCGCCAAATAGCCTGACACAGCCCCGGCCAAGGTTCCCCCCACGGCAAATACACTGGTGAGCAAAGCATACTGGGTGGCACTAAATTGCCGGTCGCAGAGGCTCATCAAAAAAGCCAGAAAAGCAGCCGTGCCCATGCCCCCGGCCATGTTGTCGAAAATGGTTGCCCCCAGCAGCAGCGGATAGTTTTGCCCCACCAACCCAATCGCTCCCAGGCCCAAATTGCCGATCCCTTGCAAGGCTGCGAAAATGAACAGACAGCGGTAGGTGCCGATGCGGCTGACCCACTCCCCCCCCACAAAAGCCCCAGCCAAGGTGGCCAACAAGCCTATCCAACTGCGGATAATGCCCAGATCGCTGGTGCTAAACCCCGTCTGCAACAAAAATGTGGGGGTCATTTGCCCTGCCAAGCTATCCGGCAACTTGAAGCAGACCACAAACAGCAGGATCGCCCAGGCCAAGCGGTGCCGCCAGAAAGATTGAAATGGCTCGATGATGGCCGACCGCAAAGAGGTAGGCTTGAGGGCGCTGTTTTCCGGCTCAGGGGCCAAAAACGAGGTAATCAACCCGATCAACATCAGCAGCGCCATGATCCCGTACACCTGCCACCAGGGCAAATAGTCCGCCAAGATCAAGCTCACGCCACTGCTGACCAACAGCGCGATGCGGTAGCCGAATACGAAAATGGCTACCCCTGCCCCCATCTCCCGCTCTGCCAAGATATCGGTACGGTAAGCGTCCACCGCGATGTCCTGAGAGGCGCTCAAAAAAGCCACCAGCAACCCCACCAGAAAGATCGGGCGGGTGAAAACTGTGATGCCCGGCCAAGTCTGGGACAGCTCTTCCCATCCCAAGGCTTCCAGCCAGGTTTGGGTCGGATCCTGAAAACCCAGTAGCCCTATGCTGAGCAGCAACAGCACCTGGGTCAGGGCCATCCACCCCCGCCGCCGACTGCCCCGCAGGGATCCCGGTGCCGGCAACAGAAATCGATCCAGAACAGGCGACCACAAGAACTTAAAGGAGTAGGGCAAATTGAGCAGGTTAAACAAGCCGATGGCAATGGTGGTCAAGCCCGCTTGGGTCAGCCAAGCATTCAAGGTGGTGTTGATCAGCAGCAGCGGCAAACCCGAAGAAAACCCCAACAGCAGCAGAACGCCCATCTTAGAGCTGCCGTAGACGCCCAACATCCGCCTCAAGACGCTTGCCCCCGCCTCAATCATGACTAGCCCTCCCCGCCATCCTGTCTATTTTCAGGGATCCCTGTATTGCCAGTATGGTCATTTCAATTAAACTAGGTCGTGTTGATCTTATGTTAGGATAGAGAGAGTAATTTATAGAGGAAAGAGGATGAAGTTGGTTTTTTTAGATGAAAACAAATGGCAGAAGATATTAGCTTTTTTACAGACAGAAGAGAGAGTTAACATTGGGAAAGAAGCAAACTGCAAACAGTTTATTGAAGCAGTTCTTTGGATAGCCCGTTCCGGTGCTCCTTGGCGCTACCTCCCAGAAGGATATGGCAAATGGTACACCATCTATCAAAGATTTCACCGGTGGAGTCGTGTTGGAGTGTGGGAACGGATGTTCAAGTATTTTATTGACGACCCTGATTTAGAGCATCTCATTATTGATTCAACCACGGTTCGAGCGCACTCCTGTGCTGCCGGAAAAAAGGGGAGCAAGCTTTGGGGAGAAGCCGAGGCGGATACAGCACCAAGATTCATGTGAGTGTAGATGGGTTGGGAAATCCGCTGGAATTGAGAATAACTGGCGGAGAAAAGAGCGATATTACTCAAGGGGAAGAATTGATAGAGGGCTGGCAGAGAAAGGATACCAAAGTAATTGGGGATAAAGGATATGATGCGGATAAGTTGATTAAGAAGATAGGGGAAGCTCAAGCGGTTATTCCACCTAAAAGGAATAGAAAGACGCAGCGGCATTATGACAAGCATCTGTATCAAGAGAGGCATTTAATCGAATGCTTTTTTCATAAGTTAAAGCAGTACCGGCATCTATTTTCTCGTTTTGACAAATTGGCCAGGAACTTCTTGAGTTTTCTCTATCTCGTCAGTGCTCTCTTTTGGCTCAAATGAAAGATCAACACAACCTAGGGCACTGCACCCACACCTAAAACTCTGAGTGCAGCAGGCTATAGGGCTTTTCAAGGACTCCGTCCCGCTGGCGCGATCAGCAGCCCAGGCGTCTCACCTTAACCTGAAATGACCATAACATCCCAGTGAAACTCCCCATTGCGTAGCTCCCCTCTCTCAAGGGGAGAGGGACTTCCCTTAGGGCCAATCCTGAACGCAAACCACCTGCTGGGTTTGGGCAGATCGCTCGGCTGCCTCGGCCACCGCCAGGGCGTGGAGCATGTTTTCAGTATGGATATAGAGGGGTCTGCCGTGGCGCAGGTGATCCAGCACCATGCGGGTGTCTTGCTCGAACAGGCCGTGGCGGGATCCCGTCTCTAGAGGGTGGGCGCTGCCGGGCCGCAGCAACGTTGCCTCTTCGCCGTTGATCAATAGGCCCCCCCGTTGACCGTGGAACTCCAGTAGCCGCTGCGAGCACCACAGGGAATCCCCCTTGCCATAGGTCAACACCGCCAGCAACCCACTGGCAAAACTCAGCTGGGCTGTGCAGTAGCAACTGCTGTAGCGGTGGGGCAGATCCGGCCCGTCGTAGCGCAGTTGGCAGCTCACCCGTTCTACCCTGCCCAACAAGTCCACCAAGCGGTGGATGCGAGAAACGGCCCCCATGAGGGGGAAGCCAAACAACTCAGGCCGATAGGTCCAGCGATCGGGGGCGGGGTGGGTGGCGGTGAGAGTGATGTAGCGAACGGCAAACAGCTTGCCCAACCCTTCCAGCTCTTGTTTCAGCAACCGGTGAACGCCGCTAATTAGCTCGATGTGTTCGACGTGCAGCAGCACTTGCCGCTCGGCTGCCAATTGCACCAAGGAACGCGCTTCGGCAGCGCTGAGGGCGAGGGGATATTCCACGACGGTGTGGATCCCTGCCTCCAGAGCAGCACGGGCAATGGCGGCATGATCCCGATTGATGGTGCTGACAAAAACCAGATCCAGCCGCTGCTCGCCCAACAGAGAAGACCAGTCCGAATAGGCGACGGCCCCCAACTCGGCGGCAAAAGCATCGCTCCGGTCGGGAGCTCGACCGGCAACAGCGACAATCTGCACTTGCCCATCTTTGCGCAAGGCCTCGGCCCGTGAGCGAGCTGCGTAGCCGGTGCCGATGATCCCCACCCGCAAGGTTTGTTCCCTCCCCTAGCCTGCCTCTGTCTGTAGCATCACACAGGAGGGATCCTTTGTACCACCCGGCAATCCGGATCTCGCTCCGCCTAGGTTTGCTGGAAAACTCCTGCTGCACCCTTTGATTTTGTGCCTACCTCACAGAGCTGTTCGCCGGTGGGGATCCCATGGGCGTTAGGAAGAAGCTGCTGCTTCAACCTCTTGGGGTTGCGGCGAGGAAAGCGGAAAATGCCGCTCCAACAAAGCCGGGATCCCCTGGGGGGAAACGCCGCTATAACGGGCTTTGTCGGGCATAAACACCACATGGGGGCCCCGTTTGCAATCTTTCATGCAGCCCACCCCCTGCACGCAAATCGAACCAGAGTAGGCGGCCAAGTGGGCGTTCAGGGCTTGCATCACCGCTCCGGCCCCACGCCGATAACAGTCGGATTTCTGGCAGACCAGCACCTTACCTTTGACCTTTGGGACAACCGGCTCCGTCTCACCCCCGGAAGCTGGAGCTGTCGTCAAAGACATACCCTCCGCCTTCTCTCCGAGGGGAACCACCCGGTAAAGCACCCATTTTTCTCGCCCTTTGTGCAGATCCACTTCTCGCTCCCCCGAGATCTGCACCGCATCGCCAGGTTTGAGGGTGCGGTAAAGGGCAGAACGCAGGGGCTTGGGGATCTTGCCGGAAAAAACGTCCGCTCCGGCTTGCCAACGCAGGTACTTGAGCTTGCCGTCTTTATCGGGAAGAAATCCCAAAAACTGGCCCTCCGACTCAAACGGGATTCCTTGCTTAGGGAACTTGCTCATCTTGACCCCCAGCCTCCGTGTTGAGCTGCCAACAAACCTCTAGGCCATCCAATAACTCCTGTCGCCGCGCTGTGTGCTGACGGATCACACTGCGCACCTGTAGAACAGCCAATGGAGTACTCACCTCCACCCGCAGACGACCATCTCCTGTACAAATCGCCGGGATCCCCAATTCCACTAACCGCCGACCAACGCGCCAGCGCTCGCCCAGAGGAATGTTCAAGAGATAGCCGCGCTCAGAGTCCAGAAAGACGGGGTTCATGGCCGGGATCAGCACCTCAGAGTAAAGAATAGTGAAGAGATGAAACAAATTCTCAATAGCCTTTCAAAAAAAAGCCAGAGGCCGGAAGCTAGGCAGGCTCAAGCCCACCTGTGGACCTTCTGGCTAGGCTCTGCCGTTCATCAAGCCGAACACCAGGCTGTCGTTGGCCAGGAAGTGATGGAGATGGAAGGCGCGATCCTCTGTCTTCAACAGGATCTGCTCGTAGAGGTAGCGGGTGGCCCGATCCCCAAGGCTCTCCGCCTGGGCTGCCTGTCGCCGCAGCAGATCGATGATGGCCTGCTCTGCCGCCAGGTCGTTCATCAACATTTGCCGCGCCCCAAAAGCTCCATCCGGCTCAGGGGTAAAGCAGCAAAGCTGGGCCAAGGTGGCAAAGCTGGCTACCGGCACACCTCCCAGCCCTTCTAGGCGTTCTCCCAGGTCGTGGACATGCTCCCTCGCCTGCTCGTAGTGATCTTTGAAGAGTTGGTGCAGCGGATAGAACTCAGTGCCTTCTACCACGAAGTGATGCTTCTGGTACTGCAAGTACAGCCCCTGGAAGCTGGCCAGCAGGGCGTTCATCCCCTCGCAAACCGGCTGGGTTATCTCAGTGCCAAGCAAGACAGGATTGTCGCGCACGCTGTTGAAAGACTGGCGCAGGGTTGAAGTTTCGGACATAAAACTCTCCAGCACAAGTTAAAAGGAGCTGTGAATCCTAGAGCGCCCGCCACAACGGGCCTGGGATCCCTGGGTGTTTGCCTCCAAATCTAGCATAGTGCAGAAAATGGCTCTTGTGAATAACTCTCAATAAACCCGTTGTTGCGGATCCCTTTGGAGTGGGATCAGGGCGCAGACAGATTGGCTCTTGGCTAGGTCAGTCTCCGGTATCGGAAGAAACTTGGCAGTAGGATCCGCCCTGAACTACCTTTGTGGGGCTATCGGCCTTAGGGGAAGAAGCAAGAAGCATGTCTCAGAAAAGCCCATCCTTCTTAGAGAAACTGACTGACCTAACCCGCCAAATTGTTGACCGTGCCCGAGGCATCCCAGAAGCTTCTGAATCTCTCGAGAAGCCAGAAGCCTTTAAGTCTTTCTGGAATTCGGTGTCTCAGATACTACAGAAGGACCTCCTAGAGGCGCAGACAGAGTTGGGCCACTGCAACATCCTGGTCATTGGCAAAAGCGGGGTGGGCAAGAGCACCTTGATCAATGCAGTGTTTAGAGATGAGCTGGCCCGTACCGGTGTTGGCAGCCCCGTCACCCGCCACATTCGTCAGTATTCCAAGCCAGGTTGCCCAATCACCATCTACGATACACCTGGCATGGAACTAGACGGTGAACAGAGTCAGCAAGTTCGCCTGGAGGTTTCCCAGCTTATCGAGGAGCTGCGCTTTAAGGATCCTGAACATCACATCCATGTTGTTTGGTACTGCCTCCACCACGAACTGAAGCGGTTGGAGGAAGTTGAACGCAAATGGCTAAAGGAGTTGGAACTCAAAGACGTTCCCGTCATCTTGGTCTTAACCCAATGCTTGGAATATCCCAATCCTGAAGAGAGCGAGTTTTTCCGGTATTTGCAGCATCAAAATTTGCCTGTCCGCTACATTGTTCCCGTTTTGGCCCGCAACAAGGCGATTAACCGGCAAATTACCATTCCTGCCCACGGGCTGGAGCACCTAATTGGCTGCACGCTAGAGCTTTTGCCGGAAGTGGCTCGCCTTGCCTTTATCCGCCAGCAATTGCTGCGGGTGGATCTCAAAGCCGAGGCTGCCTTTAAGTACGTATCAGGCTATGTGGCCAGTGCAGCGTTTATCGGGGCAGTGCCCCTTCCCTTTGCAGATGCCCCCCTGTTGGTTACAGCCCAAGCAGGCATGATTGCCAATATCAGCTTTATTTTTGGCTTCGAGGCTTCCCCTTCTTTTTACTACTCTTTGATAGCCGCTTTGGCAGGCACTACAATTACAACAGCAATCGGGCGAACGATTGTGTCCAACTTGCTGAAGATGATTCCCGGCCCGGGGATTGTAGGCAGCGCTATCCAATCCACTACGGCAGCCACCCTCACTCTCTCTCTGGGCCTGGCCTATATCGAGCTGATGAAGGCCATCGCCCGCGCCAAAATCCAAGGGATCCAGCTATCTCCAGAAGAGATGAAAGATATCTTTATACGCGAGTACCAAAGTTATGTTGCCTCGGGATCCAAAACTCTGAAAGATGACTTTTCATCCTAGCTTTTGCGTAGGTACTGAATCTAGGGCAGGGGAAGGTCGTGGGGTCTCAAACCCAAAGGTGCCATCGACCAGGTAGAGGGGGCGGCCTTTCACTTCTTCAAAAACGCGGCCTAAATACTCGCCAATCACGCCCAAGCTGATCAGCTGGATCCCGCCCAAAAACAAGATCATCACCGCTAAAGAGGCATAGCCAGGTACATCGGAGCCAAAGAGCAAGGTGCGGATGATGAGAAAAAGGCCATACAAAAAGGCTGGAACCGAGATCGCCAACCCTATGTAGCTCCACACCCGCAACGGCCAAGAGCTAAAAGAGGTGATGCCTTCTATGGCTAGGTTCCACAGCCGCCAGTAGTTCCACTGGGTTTTGCCGCGAAAGCGGGGGGCGCGATCGTAAAAAATGGCCGTTTGCCGGTAGCCCACCCAGGCAAAGATCCCTTTCATAAAGCGGGTGCGCTCTCGCAGCTGTTTAACTGCCTCCACCACCTGCCGATCCAGCAGTCGAAAATCCCCCGTATTGCGCGGGATCCGCACCTGGCTGAGTTGATCAATCAACCAATAGAAGCCGTTGGCTGTAAAGCGTTTTAGCCAGCTCTCCCCGCGGCGGCTGCGACGCACCGCATAAACCACCTGATAGCCCTGCCGCCACTGCTGCAGCATCTCCGGGATCAGCTCCGGCGGATCTTGCAAGTCGGCATCGATGGGAACGACAGCGTTGCCAGAGGCGTGATCGAGGCCGGCAGTAAGGGCGATCTCCTTGCCATAGCAACGGGAAAGGTTCACCACTTTGATACGGGGATCCCGACGATGGAAGGCAATGAGCTTTTCCAGCGTGTTGTCTTGGCTGCCATCGTTGACGCAGATAATCTCGTAGGGGATCCCCAGCGGCTCCAAGGTAAGTTGCAGGCGTTCGAACAGGTGTTCCAGGTTGTCCGCCTCATTTTTGCAGGGGACAACAACCGATAATTCAACCAACTCAACCGGGGGCTCAGACAACATCGAGAGGTGTCAGAAAACAATGAGGATCCCGTAGTTAGCCATCATTGTGCCATCAGGGGGTGGCCGACATCTCCGCCACAATCGAGCGCAGCTCATCCTCTGAGATGCGATAAACCTCGTTGCAAAAGTGGCAAACTGCCTCTGCCCCCTTATCGGTGTGGATCATATCGAGCAATTCGTCCCGCCCCAACATGCGCAGAGCCCCCTTCACCCGGTCGGAATTGCACTTGCAGTAGAAGCGGATGGTGCGCATTTCCGGCGCAATTTTCAGATCCAAGTCGCCCAGGCAGATTTGCAACAGCTCCCGCAAGCCGCCGCCACCAGCCAACATCGGGCTAAATTCTTCCACTTTGGCCAAACGGGCTTCCATCTCTGGGATCAGACTGGCCGGCGCCCCTGGCATCAGCTGCAACAACACTCCGCCGGCGGCGCGTACCCGCTGTGAGTCGAGATTTACTCCCAGAAGGACTGCCGAGGGAATCTGCTCTGAGGAGGAGAGGTAGTAGGTGATGTCGTCTCCCACCTCTCCCGAAACCAGCTCCACCGCGCTGGTGTAAGGCTGGCCATACCCCAGATCCCGCAGCACATGGAGGTAGCCATAGCGACCAACGGCTTGGCCCACATCCAACTTGCTCTCGGCAGTGAGGGGAAGCTCAATGGCGGGGTTGCTCACATACCCGCGTACCGTGCCATCCAAGCCGGCATCTACCCAGATGTTGCCCAAGGGGCCATTTCCTTTCAGTTGCAGGTTAATCCGCGCCTGGCGCCGCTTCAGGTTGGCCGCTAGCAACAGGGCTGCACTCATGGCCCGCCCCAGAGCCACCGTCGCGACATAGGACAGCTTGTGCCGTTCCCGTGCCTCTTGTACCGCCTGGGTAGACACCAAGCCCACCACCCGAATTTTGCCTTCTGCCGCCGTGGCCCGGATCAGGTGATCCGGAAGAGATGAGGGCGTACCCTCAGAAATGCTTTTCGCTCGCTTCAATCGTTCTGACCCAGAGGCATCCGTCATCGCAACCTCAACGCATGTCTTAAGTCAAGCCTGCAGGGATCCCCTGGCAACTCAACCTTCATTCTCCTTTATTCTAACGTTAAGATTGTATCCCTCTCTTGCCGGACTTTGGGGAAGGAACTGTCCCATCGGGGCGGGAATGAGACTGTCCGCTCTGAAAGACCTACGCAACACTGGTCGCGCCAGCGGGACGGCCCTTTTCTGGGAGAGATTTTAAGAAGTGTGAAGATCTGAGATGGCAGACGGCAAGCATATCGGAAAATAGCTTGCGGGTATGCTCGTCATACTCTTTAAAAAATCGACTTGAGGATGGATATCCATGAGTGTTGTTACGAAATCGATTGTGAACGCGGACGCGGAGGCCCGCTACCTCAGCCCGGGGGAACTGGATCGGATCAAGTCCTTTGTCACCTCGGGCGAGAAGCGGTTGCGCATTGCTCAAGTCTTGACCGAGTCTCGTGAGCGCATCGTCAAACAAGCTGCCGACCAGCTCTTCCAGAAGCGCCCTGACATTGTCTCTCCGGGGGGCAATGCCTACGGGGAAGAGATGACGGCGACTTGCCTGCGGGATATGGACTACTACCTGCGCCTGATCACCTATGGTGTCATTGCCGGCGATGTCACCCCAATCGAAGAGATCGGCCTGGTGGGTGTTCGCGAGATGTACAACTCCCTGGGCACACCCATTCCGGCGGTGGCCGAGAGCATTCGTCAAATGAAGCAGGTGGCCATGGGTCTGCTCTCTCCTGACGATGCGGCTGAAGCCGGCTACTACTTCGACTTTGTGGTGGGGGCAATGAGCTAATCCCTCATTGTTTTTGCCGCACAACCCTTTGCTGTTCGTCGATTTGGATTTAGGAAGCTCATCATGCAAGACGCAATTACTGCTGTAATCAACAGCTACGATGTTCAAGGCAAGTATCTGGACAGCTCGGCCATGGAGAAGTTGA
This sequence comes from Synechococcus sp. W60.1, assembly GCF_047461575.1. Lineage (NCBI taxonomy): Bacteria > Bacillati > Cyanobacteriota > Cyanophyceae > Synechococcales > Synechococcaceae > Synechococcus > Synechococcus sp. W60.1. The sequence continues at coordinate 81,275 of NZ_JANSHL010000008.1, forward strand.
AAGCTTTCTTCGCCACAGGCGAGCTGCGGGTGCGGGCGGCTGCCACCATCGCGGCCAATGCCTCCACCATCGTCAAGGATGCTGCTGCCAAGGCGTTGCTGTACTCTGATCTCACCCGTCCTGGCGGCAACATGTACACCACCCGTCGCTATGCTGCCTGCATCCGCGACATGGACTACTACCTGCGCTACGCCACCTACGCCATGCTGGCCGGGGATCCCTCCATTCTGGACGAGCGGGTGCTGAACGGGCTCAAGGAGACCTACAATTCCCTGGGAGTGCCCATTGGGGCAACCATCCAGGCCATCCAAGCCATGAAAGAGGTAACTGCCGCTCTGGTGGGTGCTGAGGCCGGCAAGGAAATGGGGGTGTACTTCGATTACATCTGCTCTGGCCTGAGCTAACTCCCGGCGTCATTGCCTCAGGGGAGGTGCATTCTTCAACGAGCACGGCGGGCGATTTGCCACAGGGATCTGGTGTGCTAGCTGAAGTACGCGAGCTTTCTGGGGTGAGTCGCCTGTTTTGCTGGTCAAGATAGCCCATTTTGTTGTTGAGCGGGGATCCCATATCATGCGCATGTTTAAGATCACGGCCTGTGTGCCCAGCCAAACCCGGATTCGCACTCAGCGGGAGCTGCAAAATACCTACTTCACCAAGCTGGTGCCCTACGACAACTGGTTTCGGGAGCAGCAGCGCATCCAGAAATCGGGTGGCCGCATCCTGAAGGTGGAGCTGGCCACGGGTAAGCCCGGGATGGATGTAGGACTGTTGTAGTTCCCCTATCCAGTCGTTCCTTTCCCTCAGATACTGAGAATAGCCCTCTCCAGATCCGGTATGCCCAGCTCCAGAAGATTTGCTCTTGGGGTTGGGGTAGCGGGTCTGGCTATTTCGTGGGGGTAAGGACAGATGTCAACTGATGTGCCGACCCGGTTGGAGCCAATCATCGCTGCCCACAACCTGAGCAAGGTTTACCCGGTGGCCGTCAAGGATCCCGGAGTGGTTGGCACCCTGCGCCACTTTTTTCGCCGCACCTATCGCCACATCCCGGCAGTGCAGTCCGTGAGCTTTCAAGTTCAGCCGGGGGAGATGGTGGGATTTTTGGGGCCCAACGGGGCGGGCAAGACCACTACCCTCAAGATGTTGACTGGTTTGATCTATCCGTCCGGCGGCACGGTGCAGGTGGTCGGCCATGTGCCTTACCGCCGGGAGCCGGCGTTTTTGCGGCAGATCACCCTGGTGATGGGGCAGAAGCAGCAGCTCATTTGGGATCTGCCGGCAATGGACTCTTTGCGCATCAACGCTGCCGTTTACGAGATCCCTGAGAAGGAGTTTCGGGAGCGGGTGGGGGAGCTGGCAGAGCTGCTCGACCTAGAAAGCAAGCTGAAGCAACCGGTGCGCAAGCTCTCGCTGGGGGAGCGGATGAAGGCGGAGCTGTTGGCGGCTCTGTTGCACCGCCCGCAGATCTTGTTTTTGGACGAGCCCACCTTGGGGTGGGATGGCAACGCCCAGGCCGGCGTGCGGCAATTTCTGCGGGATTACAACCGCCGCTATGGAGCAACGGTGCTGTTGACCAGCCATTACATGGCCGATATTACTGCGCTGTGCCAACGGGTGCTGGTCATCAACGCGGGGCAGCTCATGTACGATGGCGACCTCGAGGCATTGCTGGAGCGCTTTGCCCCCTACCGAGAGGTGAGGTTGAAATTGGCTCGCCCTTGCCCTGTGGCCCAACTGCAGCTCTATGGAGAGGTGCGCACGGACGGGGATCCGGGCAGCTGTGAGGCGCGGCTGTGGGTGCAGCGGGAGCAGCTCACCCAAACGGTGGCCAAGCTCTTGGCAGAGCTGGAGGTGCTGGATCTAACGGTAACCGACCCGCCCATCGAGGAAGTGATCGGGCGGGTGTTTGCGGATGGGATCCCTTCGGCCAGCCCATAGGGTCATTTGCAACAGGGTTAGGTTGAGCGTGGGCTCCCTTCTTCCCCAAGAGGAGAGGGGCTGGGGGTGAGGGTCAGCAGCGAAGGATCCCAGCTTTGTTGGAAACGACTGGGATTCCCTAACCCTTCCCTCAGATCTTCTGGGCAGCAGCCTCGCGCTGGTCAGCCGTCGAGCGTGCCGCGTGCAGCGCAGAGTAGAGCTTGTTGAGGGCATTCATGTAGGCTTGGGCCGAAGCGACGATGATGTCGGTGTTGGCGGCATGGCCGGAAAAGATGCGGTCTTCGTGGCGCAGGCGGATGGTGACTTCCCCAATGGCGTCGATGCCGGCAGTAACCGATTGGACAGAAAACTCGATTAACTTGTTGGGGATATTGACGATGCGGTTGATGGCCTTGTACACCGCATCCACCGGGCCTGTGCCCACAGCAGCGTCCACCCGCTCTTCCCCTTCCGGGGTTACCAGGCGCACCGTGGCAGTGGGAGTCTCTCGATTGCCACACACCACTTGGACATGCTCCAGGCGGTAGAGTTCGGGCACCGGGCGAGTTTCGTCGTTAACAATCGCTTCCAGATCCAGGTCGGAGATTTCTTTTTTCTTGTCAGCCAGCTCTTTGAAGCGCAAGAAGGCCTTGTTCAGATCCTGCTCTGACAGCTCGAACCCCAGTTCTTTGAGGCGGGTGCGAAAGGCGTTGCGGCCCGAGTGCTTGCCCAACACCAAGGTGCTCGATTGCAGGCCGATGGTCTGGGCATCCATGATCTCATAGGTCTGGCGGTTCTTCAACATGCCGTCCTGGTGGATGCCAGATTCGTGGGCAAAGGCGTTGGAGCCGACGATAGCCTTGTTGGGCTGCACCAACATGCCGGTGAGGTTGGAGACGAGGCGCGAGGTGCGATAGATCTCCTGAGTTTTGATGTGGGTGAGGGGCTTCTCGGAGTCCACCGGCAGGCCGAAGTAGGGGTTGAAGTAGCTGCGCCGCACGTGCAGGGCCATCACCAACTCTTCCAGGGCTGTGTTGCCGGCCCGCTCACCAATGCCGTTGACCGTCACTTCCACCTGACGGGCGCCCTGCTTGATCGCTTCCAAGAAGTTGGCCACCGAAACCCCCAGATCGTCGTGGCCATGCACGGAAAGGATCGCTTGCTTGATGTTGGGCACGTTCTCGCGGATGCCCTTGATCAGTTGGCCGAACTCCTCCGGCATGACGTAGCCGACGGTATCGGGGATGTTGATGGTTGTAGCCCCCGCCCGAATGGCCGCCTCGATGACCTGGTATAGGAACTCTGGGTCAGAGCGGGTGGCATCCATCATGGAAAACTCCACATCCTCCACGAAGGACTTGGCGTAGGCCACCATCTCTTCGGCAATTTGCAGCACCTCAGCGCGGGTTTTGCGCAACTGATACTTCAGGTGAATGTCGGAGGTGGAGATGAAGGTGTGGATGCGGGGCTTGGCAGCGGGCTTTAGGGCTGCAGCGGCTGCCTCAATGTCCGGCTTGAGGGCGCGGGCCAGGCTGCAAATCACGGGGCCATCGGGCGTTCCCACCTGCTCGGCCACTTTCTGCACAGCCTCGAAGTCACCGGGGCTGGCATAGGCAAACCCCGCTTCGATGATATCGACGCCCAGCCGGGCCAACTGCCGGGCAATGGCCAGCTTCTCTTCGGTGTTGAGGGTGGCGCCGGGGCACTGCTCCCCGTCTCGCAGGGTGGTGTCGAAAATGAGTACATGATCCAAAGCTTGGCCATCAAACCCGGCGACCGCGGCAGCATCCATAACGGTTACTGGGATAACGAAACACTACCTCATTATTCTGACATTAACTGGGACATTAACTGGCAGGGGTTCTAGCCTTGTTTGGGGAAGATTTGGGTGGGCTCTGTTGAGACGTCATTGGGCTTGGGTCTTGCAACCTTTCCCCTGGGATCCCCAGCGGCGGCAGGAGATGGGGGAAGGCAGATCCCGAAGGCGCAGGCGAGCAGTTGTTCATACTCTTTCTCATCCCTGAGAGGGCGTTCCCAGCGGCCTTCTGGGGTGGTCTCGATCCACTTAAAAGAGCCATTGGCGCGGGCGGTGAGGGTGACCCGTCCGGTCGGAGTGGCCAGGGTGCAAAGGCGCAGCCGGGTAAACATCGATTCTGGCGAAGTTTGGTGAAAGTGGCACATGGGCTCGAACTCCTGCAGGGAGCGTGGGATCCGATCCAGAAGAAATAGAGTTTTCCAGGTGCGATCCGGCTGTTCCTGCTGAATGAGCCAATAACGGCAAGCAGTGGGATCCCCTGGCCAAGGGGTGAGGCGGTAGCGTCCTTCAGCCTGGGCTTGAACCCCAGGATCCCCCAGCCGCAGCGGTTCGCGAAAGGCCTCCCCATACCCCACATCTGCCAGCCAGGCTGTATCGCCAATGTTCACCTGCACAGCCAAGTGGTCGCACTCAGGTCCAAAGCGGACATCGGACTCCGTCGGAGTAGCGCGAACGGCGCGGCTCACCTGTCCTGAGAGCAGGTGTACCGAAAACCCCATTCCCTGCAAGGCAGCGGCCAGCAGGCTGTTCAGCTCGAAGCAAAACCCACCCCGCCGCTCCCGGACAATCTTGTGAAACAGGGGATCCCGCTCCAGGCGAATGGCGCGACCCCGATGAATGTCCAGATTTTCAAACGGCACCCGCAGCAGGTGGGCTCGGTGGATCTGGCGGAGGGTTTGCAGGGTGGGCTGGGTGGAGCCAACGTAGCCGATCCGATCCAAGTAGGCCCTGATTTGGGAGGGGGTCAGTGGCTCTAGCATCAGCACAGAAACCGGTTGGCTGCAAACTGCAAAGCAAGCTTTTGACCTACCCTAGCCTTGCCCCGGATCCCCGGCCAGAGCCAGAAGAACAGTTCACCGGAATCTGAAAGACGGCATCTTTTCCCCGGAGCCGATTTTTCTGTGGCTGTAGGGATCCCTGATGGCCAGGATATGGGTAGAGGATTCTGGTGGACAAACCGGCCAAAGATTGCCCAAGATTGTCCACAAGATCGTTCAAAGCAGGTGGGAGCACTGTCGATGGTTGCTGCCCAAAATCCAGCCCCCGATGAGCTTTTTTCCATCACGCTGAAGCTCTTTGCCATCTATCAAGAAGTGATCGGACAAACTGAAATGTGCCTGCAGGTGAGCCCCGGTACCACCGTCGGGCAACTGTGCGATCAACTGATCCAGCGCTACCCCAGCTTGGCTCCTTGGCGCTCCCAAACGCGCTTCGGTCTCAACCTCAATTTTGTAGCTGCCGACACTCCCCTATCGGCGGGAGACGAAGTCGTTCTGATCCCTCCGGTCAGCGGGGGCTGAAAAGGAGCAAAAGGAGAATGCTACGATAGCGGCAAGAAAAAAAGAAGGCGAAGCGTTACATGGCAGAATACACTCGGTCGATTTCCTTTTATGGGCGGGAAATTGACATCAATATTGGGCTGATGGCCCCCCAGGCAGGGTGTGGGGTTTGGCTGACTTCGGGCGAAACCTCGATTTTGGTTACCGCCACACGGCAGCCAGGCCGGCCTGGCGTTGATTTTATGCCCTTGTTGGTCGATTACGAAGAGCGCCTCTACGCAGCGGGGCGGATCCCAGGGGGATATCTGCGGCGAGAAGGCCGGCCACCGGAACGGGCCACTTTGATCTCTCGCTTAATAGACCGACCCATTCGTCCGTTGTTCCCAGAATGGCTGCGGGATGATGTGCAGGTGGTGGCCACCACCCTCTCTGTAGATGATACGGTGCCGCCCGATGTGTTGTGTATTTTGGGAGCCTCGTTGGCCATTCACGGTGCTCGCATCCCCTTCAACGGCCCGGTGGCGGCGGTGCGGGTGGGCTTGGTCAAGGATGAATTTATCCTCAACCCCACTTATGCCGAAATTGAGGCGGGCGATCTGGATTTGGTGGTGGCCGGCTGTGCCGATGGCGTGATCATGGTGGAAGCCGGGGCCAACCAACTGCCGGAAAAGGATGTGGTGGAGGCCATCGAGTTTGGTTTTGAGGCCATCCAGGAGCTGCTCAAAGCCCAACAGCAAGTCCTGGCGGATCTCAACATCACCCCGGTAGAGCTGCCCCCTCCCCCCAAAAACGAGGAGCTGATTGCCTTTGTAGAAGAGCAGGCTCAGGAGGGCATTCGCTCCATTCTCAGGCAGTTTTTGGACAAGACCAGCCGGGAACAGCAACTGGAGGAGCTCAAGGCCAAGCTGGAGGCCCAAATCCAGGAACGGCCAGAGGGGGATCCCTTGCGGCTCTATCTTCTGGAAAACCCCAAAGAGTTGGACAACCAGTTCAAGGCTCTGCTCAAGAAGCTGATGCGCCAGCAAATCCTGCAAGAGGGGGTGCGGGTGGATGGGCGCAAGCTGGACGAGGTGCGACCGGTCTCTTGCCGGGTGGGTTTGATCCCAAGGGTGCACGGCAGTGCCCTGTTCAATCGCGGCCTCACCCAAGTCCTTTCCATTACCACCCTCGGCACCCCCGGCGATGCCCAGGAGCTGGACGACTTGCACCCGGTGGATGAGAAGCGCTACATGCACCACTACAATTTTCCGGGCTTTTCGGTGGGAGAAACGCGGCCTTCACGCTCCCCGGGACGGCGGGAGATCGGTCATGGGGCGCTGGCGGAGCGGGCCTTGGTGCCGGTGCTGCCCAAGGAAGAGGAGTTTCCCTACGTGGTGAGGGTGGTGTCGGAAGTGCTCTCCTCCAATGGTTCCACCTCGATGGGATCCGTCTGTGGCTCTACCCTTTCTCTGATGGATGCCGGGGTGCCGATCAAAGCGCCGGTCAGCGGGGTGGCCATGGGCCTTATTAAGGAGGGGGACGAGGTGCGCATCCTCACCGACATCCAGGGGATCGAGGACTTTCTGGGGGACATGGACTTCAAGGTGGCCGGTACGCGGGCGGGGATCACTGCTTTGCAAATGGACATGAAAATCACCGGCATCACCGTTGACGTGGTGGAGCAGGCCATTCGGCAAGCCAAGGCCGGGCGCGAGTTCATCCTCGACAAGATGCTGGAGACCATTGCCGCCCCTCGACCCCAGTTGGCCAAAACGGCTCCCCGTCTGCTCACGTTCAAGGTGGATCCGGAGGACATCGGCAAGATCATCGGCCCCGGTGGCAAGACCGTGCGCGGCATCACCGAAGCGACAGGGGCCAAGGTGGACATCAGCGACGACGGCACAATCACCGTGTCTTCCTCGGTGGGCGGCCAGGCGGAGGCGGCGCGGGCGATGATCGAAAATCTGGTGCGGCGGGTGGAAGAGGGGCAAGTGTATTTGGGCAAGGTGACCCGCATCATCCCCATCGGCGCTTTTGTGGAGTTTTTGCCCGGCAAAGAGGGCATGATCCACATTTCGCAACTGGCGGAGTACCGCGTCGGCAGGGTGGAAGACGAGGTGGCTGTGGAAGATGAGGTGGTGGTCAAGGTGCGCAGCATCGATCACAAAGGCCGCATCAACCTCACTCGCCTCGGCATTAGCCCTGAGGAAGCAGCGCGGGTGCGCAACCATCACCACTGAGGCTGCGGTTTTCCCCCAGCAACGGGGGCCTCGGCAGCTGCCAGAATGGCAACTAGCTCCGCGTCTGCAGTGCCGTTCGCGTCGGGGTTGCGGAGCACTTTGCAGTATGCCGGATTCTATCCCCCACTTGCTCGCTGGCCAAAGCCCTACTTCTCCGGCTCGACCATCCCCCTCCCGGCGACGGCTGGGCTGGGCCTTGGCTTGGGGCTTGGGTTGGGCTGCTCTGCTTAACCTTTCCGCTCAGCATCCTTTGTTGGTGCGGATGGAGAGCGACGCCCAGGAGTGGCTGTACGCTTGGCGTGGCCCCCAGCAGCCTTCTCCAGAGGTGGTGATCGTTGGCATTGACGGTCATATCAGCAGCCAGGGGGAAAGCAATGATGTCGCTCTGCAACACTTTCGTGAACGCACCAGTGGTGCAGAGCACCTTGGCCAACATCAAGTTGACTTCCTTCTGGAACGGGCCAACTACGCCGGCCTGACGTTGCGTCTATTGGAAGAAGCCAAGGCCAGGGTGGTGGTGCTGAACCTGCCCAGCAGCTTTGTGGTACCTCAAAACCTGGGCAACGAGAACTTAGATGCCCCTCTACGTCAGGTGGTACAGCGCTACCCAGATCGCTTGGTCTTGGCCACCCGCAGCAGCGAGAGCTTTGGCCGCTCCGAGATTAACATCTACAACCATTTCCTGCCCTTTTCTTCCCTGCGGCTGGAGTACTTGGTGCCGCCAGAACATGTGCAGGGGGTGGTGCAACATCGGGTAGACAGTGCCGGGATCCTGCGCCAGGCCCAGCTGCGGGGGCTCTACCTGCGCCGCGACAGCCAAGAGGAGCAGATGTTCGCCTCGGTCGAGGCTCTGGCTTTTGCCAAATACGACCCGGAGCGGGCCAGCCGCTGGTTTCGAGAACGGGGTTTGCAGCCGATTCAATTCAACCCCCTCGGCTCCCAGCACGGGATCCCCATCATCCCCATCGAACGGGTTTGCCCTCCAGCTGTTCTCCAGGCAGGATCCGGGTCTGTTGCCCCGATGATCAACCCCAGCCAAGCCTGCCGCGGCCAAGAAGGGATCCCTCCCCTTGACCCCGAAGTTGCCGACCAATTGCGGGACAAAATTGTCCTGGTGGGCTTTGTGGGCGGCTATCCAGAGACCTTCCCGGTGCGGACTGCGGATGGATCCCAGATTGCGGCGGTGGAGTTGCAGGCGCAAATCCTCTCCAGCCTGCTCACCGGAGAGGTCTACCAATCTGTGCCAGAGGGGGTGGCGGCTGCGGTGGTTTTGCTGCTGGGAGTGGGAACGGGACTGCTTTTGGTGCTTTATCGTCCCCCCCTACGTTCGCGTCAGCGGTGCGGAGCACTTTTGAGCCATTGGGGCTGGAAGCAACAGCAGTTTCTCCTGCGACCCATGGTAGGGCTTGCCGTTTACGAAGGGTGGGCTGTGGCCCAGTTTCTGCTGTGGCGTTGGGTTTGGCCTCTCGTCTTGCCAGCCTTGGCCAGTGGGCTAACGGGGGTAAGCCTGCTGCTCACTTTGATCATTGTGGAGAATCAGGAGCGGCTCTTGGCCCAACAGCAGGAATTGGAGCGTCTGCGTCGGGCCGAACAGGAGGCAGCTATCGACCAAGCCCGCAAGTTGCTTTACCGGGTAGCCACCGACATTCACGATCGGGAGCTGCAGGAGTTGAAGGTGGTGATGGACGACTTGGAGAGCTTGCAATGGCAGCAGCAGCAAGGCAGGTCGCCCGACCCCGCCGTCTACGATCACCTGCTCGAACAACTGGAGAGGATCGGACGCGGGATCCGGAATCAGCTCAACGATGTGCGCACCCTAGCTGCCAAGCTGCGCATCTCCCCCAGCTTGCGAGAGGGGTTGCATCGCGGCATCGAGATCTATCTGGACGAGCTGATCCAATCGGGCAGCCTAACGCTATCTGTAGAGCGGCAACTGCAACCGCTGCAGGAGCCCAACACCGGTGAGTGGTTTGATCAGCGAGAAGACATCTTGCGCTTCTTGCGAGAGGCCATCGGCAATGTCATCGCCCACGTGCAACCCCCCAAAGGCAATGCTTCCTTTGTCAGAGTGTCGCTGGCCCAAACGAATCGCCACTGCTGCCTTTCTGTGGTCAATGACGGCATCGAGTACGCTCCCGGCCTCAGCGGCGGCTACGGCAGCAAGGCCATGAACACCATCGCCCGCTATCTACCCAAGGGATCCTGGCATCGCACCCGCACCCCAGAAGGCCATACCCATGTTGAGCTGCACTGGGAGATGCCGCTCTGAAAGACCTACACAGCACTGAACAGAACAGATTTTTGCTCAGCGCTGTTGCTTTCTTCCTGCTTCAGCAACCCTTGACTAGCGGTAGGTTTTAGACCTACCACCCCGCCAGAGGAGTCTCCACAGGCGTTAGTTCCCCCAGAGCTTGGGGTACATTTCAAACGGTAGCTGGGGTCTAGAAACATAAACCTAACCACCCGCTCTCTGCACACTCGCACAACTGCCTAGCGTTTGCACATCAGGTTGTAGAGAACTGTGCAGCAAAGTGAGAACTCCGTCCCACTATCGCGAACAGTCAATCGGCGATTAGAGACAGCCCTCTTCCTAGGAAGCGTTCTTTGGCTTATCGGCCCAGGGATTGCAGCCAGCCGAGCAGGGTGGTACCGGACAGAGCTTCAAACAGGATCAGGGCAACAAAGCCGATCATTGCCAAACGCCCGTTCAAGCGCTCTGCATATTCGGTGAAGCCCACGCGGGGGGTGCTGTCCACATACATTTCCGGCTCGATGGCGTAGTTGTTCAGCCGACCACCTTCTTCGACGACAACGGAGCGATATCGGGTCATAGGGTTCTCCTTGTGCTTTCTTCACCAGCGTAGCTCGCTTTGCATAGGATTGTAAAGTTTTATTTACAACGTTGTTGACGCCCAATGTTCCGAGCTGCCGGGCAGAGTTCAACCAGGCCAGGAACAGCCTGTAAGCAGGGTTGTGGCTCTTGTCCCAGTACAGGGGAGCTGATAATAGCAAGGGGACTGGAGGACAACCATGTCGGTGCTGGAACAGTTAAATATGCTGCTGGATGGCCAGCCGGTGGCCAGCTTGGCGGTGCTGGAGCAGGGATCCCCGGCGGTGTCGTTGGTGCCTTTTGTGGTGCAGCGGGATCCCTTGCGCTTTGCCATTGTCATCAGCGATCTTTCTGGCCACACCCAGGCTTTGCGGGCGGATCCCCGGGCCGCGCTACTCATCCACGAGCCGCCTACGCCAGGGGATCCCCGCAGTAACCACGCCCTGCCGCGGGTGATGGTGAGCGGAGAAGCCCAGTTTCTCAGCCGCGAGGAGGCGCAGGCGCAGGGGTTTGAAGCCCTCTACCGCGCCAAGTACGAGATTGCCGAGATGATCCTGGGCTTGGCGGATTTTCACTTCTGTCAGATCATCCCCAAAGCTGGCAGCTTCATCCAGGGGTTTGGCCAGGCATTCCGGCTGAGCGGCCCCAACCTGGATCAACTGGAGCACCTTGGTCGGGCGTAGATTATGAGAATTCCAAGGGCAGCCCGCGCCATCCTTGAGCCCAGGGAAGCTCTTGCTGCGCCGCTTCCTAGCTCCCCTCTTCTGGGGGGAGAGAATGGAGTCCTTTCTCAGGTTTTCGGGTGGGATCCCGGATCCAGTCCAACAGCAGCGGGTTGACCAGCTCGGGGGCTTCATCCTGGGGGCAATGGCCGACCCCCGGCAATGGGATGAACCCCACCACGCAAGGAAACTCTGCCAGGGCCCGCCCCAGAGCAATGGGTTCCCAGGGATCCGCTTCCCCCCACAAGATCAAGACGGGACAGGTGAGCTGAGGCAAGAGATCTTCAGCCAAAGGCCCCTGAGAATAGCGCACAAAGGCCAAAAAGACCTCTGCCGCCCCCGGCTCCAAAGCGGGTTTGAGCAAAAGCTGGATCAGCTCCTCGGTAACCGCTTCTTTGCGCCCGTAGGCTTGGAGGAGGATATTGCGAATGGCCCTAGCCTGGGCCACCTGAGCAAAGAAGAAACGACCGAAGGGAGGCCACCCCAGCAGGGATTGAAGCAAAGGGGTGAACCGGCGGCGCAGCCAGGAGATCTGCTTTCGTTTCCGCTCGTGCAACAGCCGCAGCGAGGGATCCAACATCGCCACCCCCAAAACCTGGGCCGGATCCAGAACCGCCGCCTGCAAAGCCACGATGCCCCCAATCGAGTTGCCCACCAGGTAGGCCGGCTGGCCCATCACCTCCCGCACAAAATCGGCCACCAGGGATCCCCAGGTCTCAAAGGTGTAGGGCAAAGGGGATCCCGGCAGGGGCTTGGCGGATCCCCCAAACCCCAACAAATCGACCGCATACACCTGACAGTGCTGCCCCAGCTCCGGCAAATTTTTCCGCCAATGGTCGCTGCTGGCCCCAAAGCCATGGATGAGCAACACGGCTGGGCCTGTGGATCCCGACTGTTGGTAGCGAATGGGCTGGTCACGCCAGAGCCAGCGATGCTCTGTGTTCGCGTTGGCGCTGCATGGCAACATGGGGGTGCAGTGTAGGTTTGAGTCAGCGTTGCGATCCTAACCGTTCGCGACAGCGGGACAAAGTCCTTGTGATCGGGGCAACTGAGAGTACTGGCGGAGGGTGGCCCCCTTCCACCCGTTGGCGCACTTGAATCGAGGAACAAGGATCGGCCTTCCTCTGAGTTGGGTGATCCCAAGGGGCACCACCAAGCGGCTACAACATCCCATCTCAAGCTTCCGGGAGAAAGTGGGGAATACTGGCAGTTGAGGGTTTTGCGGTGGGTCGGCTTTGGTTTGGCTAGTTGGCCTCAGCTTGTTTGGTAGCGCTTTTTGCCTCTTCTGGGGACAGTTGTTGGTGGGCAAGTTGCTGCTGCCGCTGTGGGGGGGATCCCCCCTGGTGTGGAATACCTGCCTGGCCTTTTTTCAGGCCACCCTGCTTTTGGGCTACCTGTGGGCAGATCGGCTGGGGCGCGGCCTCAATCCCAGGATGGGGGTGCTAATCCACGGGATCTTGCTGCTGGCCGGTCTGAGGCTTTTGCCCTTTCAGCTGGGGATCCCCGGCCAACCGGAAGGATGGTGGCCCCCTCTCGCTCTGTTGGCAAACTTGACTTTGGGAGCTGGGGTGCCGCTGTTTCTCCTGTCGGCGACGACGCCGTTGCTGCAACGGGGGTTGGCGGCAAGAGGGGTCGCGGGGCAACGGGAGGCTTTGGATCCCTATTTTCTCTATGTGGCCAGCAATGCCGGCAGCTTGGGCGGGCTGCTGGGGTACCCGCTGGTGTTGGAGCCTCGTCTGTCTTTGGCTTGGCAAACTCTCCTGTGGACGGGATCCTACGCGCTGGTGGCAGCCCTGGTGCTGCTGAGCGGGGTGGGTCTGCTGCTCAGTTGCAACGGCGTTGCCGAGCCACAAGAACGTGGGGCGGATTCCCAGGGATCCAGCGCTGCTCTGGGGAATTGGGCTGTTTCCTGGCGAGAGCGTTGGCGCTGGGCGGGGCTGGCTTTTTTGCCGGCGGGCCTGTTGGTGGCGGTCACCACTCTGTTGACCACCGACGTGGCGGCGGTGCCCCTGTTGTGGGCCATCCCCCTGGGGATCTATCTGCTGACATTCATGCTGGCTTTCGGGGGGATCCACCCCAATAAGGGGGTTTTGGGAACGACAGCTCTTCTGGCCTGCGGGGCGGTGGGGACACAGGTCTTGGGCTGGGTGAGGCCGGGTTTTTTGCTTTTGCCGCTGCATCTGACCACCTTTGGGCTGGTGAGCTGGGGCTGCCACAGCCGGTTGGCTTGCCGTCGCCCGCCGGTGGAGCAGTTGACGCAGTTTTACCTGTGGCTGGCTTTGGGGGGAAGCTTAGGGGGAATGTTCTCTGCCCTCTTGGCACCGCAGGTGTTTGAGACAGTGCTGGAATATCCCCTGTTGCTGGGGATGTCGCTGGCAGTGCTGGGGGCTCAGGGGGGGCGGGTGGGCCTGTGGCTGGGGCTGGGGCTGCTCCTGCCCTTGCTGCTGTTGCACTTTCGACCGCAGGCGTTGCTGCAGGTGGGCGCTGGGGTGGGTTTGGCGTTGGGCTGGGCGGTGCTGGCGCTGTTGGTGTCAGGGGAGAGCCGTTCACAGCAGCAGAGCGGAGCCCCTGGCTGGCAGGCCAAGGTCGGTTGGGTGGGAGCAATGGCGGGGTTGGTTGTGCTGCTGGGGCAACCCTGGCTGCAGCCGGGACTGCAGGTGATCCACAGCGAGCGCAGCGCCTTCGGCCTCAACCGGATCGTGGAGTACCGGACTGAGCAGGGATCCTTTCGTGGCCTTCTGCACGGCACCACTCTACACGGCAGCCAAAACTTGGATCCGGAAAAAGCGCTGGAGCCGCTGACCTATTTCGCTCGGCCTGGGCCCGTTGGGCAGGTGTTTGCGGCGTTTGGAGCCCAGGCTGTGGCTCCCATGCCCGCCATTGCCGTATTGGGGCTGGGGATCGGCACGTTGGCCGCCTATGCCGAGCCAGGGGATGAGTGGACGTTTTTCGAGTTGGATCCCACCGTGGCCAATTGGGCGGGGCGCTATTTTTCCTATCTCCGGTGGGCCCAGACGCGGGCGCGGGTGCAGGTCATCCTCGGTGATGCCCGGCTCAGCCTCAAGGGGATCCCAGAGGGCAGCTACGACCTGATGGTGATGGATGCCTTCAGCTCTGACGCGGTGCCGGTGCATTTGCTCACGCAAGAGGCTTTGGCCCTCTACCTCAGCAAGCTCAAGCCCCACGGCTGGCTGCTCTTCAACATCACCAACCGCCACCTCGACCTGGCCCCGCTGTTGGCTGGCCTGGCCGGATCCCTGCAGCTTCACGCTTGGCACCAAGACCACCGGGATCTCTCCCCTGAGCAACGCCAGGCGGGGCTGGCCCCTTCCCACTGGGTGCTGTTATCGCCGCGCGACGCTTCGACGACCACCTCAGCAGGGCGGAGCCCTTTGGCCCAAAACTCTGGAGTCCTGCAGGAACTGGATCCCTGGCAGCCCCTTTTGCCCCAGGCCGGGGATCCCGTCTGGCGGGATGATTTTTCCAACCTGCTGCAGGTGATCCGTTGGCCCCGGATCCCTTTGCTAAAGGGTATCCAGATCCCCAGTTCTGGATAGGAATCCGGCTGCTATCGCTACGCGACCCTTCGGCAAACGTGTTAGCGTTGCGGAGCAGAAAAGTTAAGGAAATCTTTACAACTCGAAGTTGGTATGAGTTATGATTGTTTGCAACGCAACTGATGTCTGCTCGGGAGTCCGGCCCATGTCTCCTCTACAAGCCCTCACTGGCAATCCTCAAACCACCATGGCTGAAACCTCTGCGGCTCGTTTCGTGGCAATCGGGGGCAGCTTGCGGCCCAATTCCCTGACGTACCAGGCGCTGGAGGTGGCGCGGCGCGAGTTTGAGAAGTTGGGGATCCCGTTGCACATCCTCGATCTGCGGCAGATGAAGTTGCCCTTTGTGGATGGCTCGGAGTCCTATGCGGATTATCCCGATGTGGCAGTCCTACGAGCAACCATGAAGCGGGCGGATGGGATCATCCTAGCCAGCCCGGAGTACCACGGCGGCATCAGCGGCAGCCTGAAAAATGCACTGGATCTGTTGAGTTTTGAGCAACTGGAGGGTAAGGTCTTTGGGTTAATCAGCGTTTTGGGCGGCGAGAGCAACAGCAATACCCTGAACCAGATGCGCTTGATTGTGCGTTGGGTGCATGGCTGGGTAATCCCCGAGCAGATCGCCATCGGTCGGGCTTGGAACGCTTTTGACGAGCAAGGCAATCTCAAAGACGAGAAGCTACAACAGCGCTTTCAACACTTTGTCCAGAGCTTGGTGACCCACACTCACAAGCTGCGAGGGATCCCAGTGGTGAAGCCTTCCTGAAATTACAGTCATTCCAAACTAGATTGAGACACTCTCCAAGCGTTCCGCGACCAACCCCAGGGAAGTTAGGAAGCCATGAAGGACGGCTGCAGACAGACTACACTGGGGCTGGGTGAGAGATGAAAACCAAATCTTTCACTGCGTCGAGGATGGGGCGAACGCCCGACGTCGAGAATCCCTGCCCCTTGGGGCGGAGAGTATGCCAAAGTTGTTCCAAACAGCAACAAGTCCGGGCTCTCTTCTTCTCACCTGTTGCCTCAGCGTTGCCCAGCAACAAATAAGGCTCAGATCCGACGGAGATCTGGCTGAGAGGGCATTGACTTGCAGAGGAACCCGCAGAATAGCTCCACACAGGTATGGTTCAGTCTGTTCCCCCTTATTCTTCGGATAGAGCTGGGCCAATATCTCCCCTGGTGGCCCTGCAAGCAACCTTGCAGCAGATGCGGGAGCAGAGCGATGCCAACACCCTCGTTCAGCTCACGCTGGAGTATGTCAAGGCGGCGTTTGGGGCGCCGCTGATCTGGCTGGCCTTTTACGACTATCCAAATCACCAGTTGGTGGGCCAGGGGGGAGTGACCCTTCTTGAGGATCAAACCCTACTGCGAGCGGTGCATCCTCTACAGCCGGGGGAGATCCTGGAGCAGGTGGTGATCGAGCAGCGACCGATCAGCCTGCCTGACCTCTCTCAGGAGCCGCGCATGGGCATTTGGCAGCGGGAGGCCAGGCGACTGGGCGGGATCCAGGGCTGTTTCATTTATCCCTTCTCGGCCTACGGCCCGCTGTCGCGAACGGCAGTAGGACGGCGGCGCTGCTTGGGGATTCTGATGCTGGGATCCCAAATGTGGGGGGTTACCACCCGTGAGGACGAAAAGGCTCTCCTGGGGATTTTGCTGGGGCAGTTGGCAGCTTCTCTGCAAGAGTTGGAAAACGCTTGGCAACAGCAGACCGAAAAGCGCCTTGAGGATCCGCTCCTGAGGTTGGGAACGGCGATGCGCCAGGTGGGATCCCTGCAGGAACGGGTCAGCCTGGTGAGGCAGGAGTTACAGTCTTTTCTGGGCGCTGTCCACATTCAGGTGTATTGGCACGAGCGCGGCCAGGGTCAGTTCGTTCCCCATGGAAGCGCCCCCAAAGCTGTTGGCAACAGCGGGGGGACGGAGTCCTCTCAGCCCCCTGTTCCCAAAGGGGCTAAAGTCGGAGCAGGGCCAACAGGAGAGGTCAGCCTTTCGCTGCGGGAATTGGGGGACATGTACTACACCCTCGCCGATGGCCAGGTGGTGGTGGGCGGCACAGGGACGACTCGCTCTGAGGTTCCCCCCAAGCTGATGCAGCAGTTGCGGGCCCAGGCCGTTTTGGCGGCCCCGATTTTGCTGGAGAAGGATCTGCTGGGGTTCATCTGGGTGCAATCGGATGTGCCCCGTACCTGGCAAGCCGCTGAGCGACAGTTGGTGGCCGCTGCCGCCAATGGGTTGGCCCTGGCCAGCCCTCTGGAAAATCTGGATCGCCGCATTCGCCAGTTGGCCGATGACCAAGAGTTTGTGCAACAGGTGGGCCGCTCGCTTTACAACCCGGCGGAGCTGCAACAGGCTCTCCAGCAAGCCGTTGTCGGCCTGGCCCAGCGCCTGAAAGTCGGTGCAGTGGCCGTGTTGACGGTGGATCCCGACAGCCCCATCCCCCGCCTCTTCTACGAGTACCGCAGGGAAGGCAAGCAGACTTTGCCACAGCAGCTCAGCCCTCTGAGCGACCAGGACTGGCAGGATCTCATGCGCAGCGAGGTGGTCGTGGCAGAAAACTACGACCAAGATCTGCGCCTGCTCTCTTGGCGGCAGGAACTGGCAGGGGTTCGTTCCTTGATGCTGACCCACACCGGGGTCGGCGGTACCGCCACCACACCTGTGGAAGGGCTGCTCTTGGTGTTGCATCCCCAGCTACGGACCTGGAGCCGGGAAGAGCGGCAACTGCTGCGGGGGATCGCCCAACAGGTGGGGGTGATCCTGCGGCAAATTCGGTCAGAACAACGCCGGCAACGACAAGAGCAATTGCTCAAGGGCCTGATCGCCACTTGTTCAACCTTGCAAAACTCGGCCACCTTGTCAGATCTGTACACCACTACCACTCGACAGACGGCCCAATTGCTGGGGATCCCTCTGGCGCTGGTGGTCAGTTGGCAGCCGGGGGAAAGCCGGGCTCAGCTCCAGGGGCCTTTTACTACCGCTGCCGGGACGGAGACCGGCTCCACCGAGATCGACCTGCAAGATCCCCTTCTGGCCTACGCGCTGCAGTCGGCAGAACCTCTGCCGCTCACCCAGGAGCAGATCCCCCCTGCCAGCCGCACTTGGCTCAGGCGCGGCAGCGGTGCGGAGCACTTTGCTGCCAGCCTGGGATCCTGGCTGCTGGTGGCGCTGGGGGAGACAAACTCCTCGCAGGCGGGAGCTTTGGGAGTTTTGATCTTGGGGGCAGAAGCGGGCAAGGTTTGGGATCCCGACGAGCGGGCGGCTGTGATGCTGATCGCCCAGACCTGCGGCTGGACGCTGCGGCGCTTGCTCTGGATGCAAACTTTGCAAGAGCGGCAGGAGGTGCTCAGGGAGTTGAACTGGTACAAGCACCGCCGCCTGCTGGATATGCAGAATGCCCTTCTGGACAGCCTGCACCGCCTGGGTCAGGTGCCGGAGATCCCCGGAGACGAAGCCACCCGCTGGCAAAAAGTAGTGGAAATTGGCAGAGGTCTGCGGGATCTGACCGTCTCCACAAGGCCGTTGTTGCAGCCGGAAACTTGGCAGGTGCAGCCGCAGTTGCGGTCGGTGCCCTTGGCAACCTTGGTGCGCAAAAGCCTACGCCGAGTGGAGGCCCTGACCCAAAAATGCAAGTTATGGCCGCGGGCCCATGGGGACATGAGCATTGCCGTCCAGGGGGATCCCGAACGACTGGAGATGGTGCTCTGGGAGGTGTTGACAGCCGCTATTTTGCGCAGCCCGGAAGGGGGGCGGCTGGATCTGTGGAGCCAAGCCAGCGTTCGCGAT
Source organism: Synechococcus sp. W60.1 (assembly GCF_047461575.1). NCBI lineage: Bacteria > Bacillati > Cyanobacteriota > Cyanophyceae > Synechococcales > Synechococcaceae > Synechococcus > Synechococcus sp. W60.1. The sequence continues at coordinate 99,612 of NZ_JANSHL010000008.1, forward strand.
AGCGATGCGGAGCCCTTTGGCTATGCAGAGCTGCTGGTGGTGGATCAGGGCAGCTTCGACCCTCACCTGATGGCCGCCCTTCAGTTGGATCCGAACCAGGTGATCTACGCGGATCCTCTGCTCAAGTCGCCTCTATCGGTGAGTCCTGGTCTGGAACTCAGCCTGTGTCAACGGGTGGTGCAGCGGATGGGGGGCCAGCTCTCCTTTTACCTCTCTTCCGATGGGCGTTGTGTCTCTCGGCTGCTCATGCCGATGGGCAGCGACGAGCCCCATCCCCCTGGGTAGGAAAAAGCTGTGTTGCCGGTCACCTTAGGGGGACAAGGTTCTGAGCAGCCAAAACAGGGGCAGTAGAGCCAGTAGGCCGCGATCCAGCCGCCGCAGTTGTAGGCGGTGCCAGCGCAGGGGATGGTCTGGGCCGGTCAGCCCACGGGCCTGCATTGCCATAGCCGTCTGTTCGGCACGCAGGAGCAAGTTTTCAAAAAAGCGCTCCACCAAGGCCAGCAGGGTTTGCATCCCGCCCCGGAAACTCAGGGATCCCCAGCGCACATCCCGAGTTCGCACCGCCCGCGCCAAGTTTTGCACCTCTTCCATCACCAAAGGCAGAAAGCGCAGCGCCAAGGTGAGGGTGAGAATTACTTCGGCAATCGGCCATCTCCAACGCTTGAGAGGCTGCAACCATTGGCCGATCCCCTCGGCAATTTCTTCGGGGGCCGTGGTCAACAAAAACAAATGGGTAGCGTAGAGCAACGTAAAAATGAGGGTGCCCAGCCGCAGCGCCACCGATAGAGAACGGCGGGAGACCTGAAAGGTTCGTCCCAATAGGGAAAACTGAACCAGGCGGTAGCGATAAGGAGTTTGCCAGGCACGGGTTTGCGCCCGCCAGGCACGGTCTGGGGATCCCTGTTCTACGGCCAAGTCGAAGTGCCCTGCACCGCTAACGGGAACAGCGGGGATCCCGGTCAGCCCATAGCCCACCACCTGCATATCCTGCCGTTGCGGTTGGGGAAAAACCCCCAATCCATCCGGCGCCAAGCTGGTGATCCCAAAGGTGAGCAGGCTCAGGGCCAGCACCAGGGAGAGTTGGCCCGACCAAACCCGGCGCGGCAGACGGGCCGCCACAGTTAGCAGCAGAAGAGCCACCACCACGGCCAAGCGCCAACCATTGCCGGCCAAAATGGGGCTGAGGAGAAAGCTGAGCAGCCAGGCCAGCTTAACCCGCGGATCCAGGCAATGTAGCCAGGTGCGAGGCTCTTCCAGATAAATCCCCAGCGGGGCATTGCGCAGAATATCCACAACAGTTGAGAAGGAAGCAGACTATACCCCTTAAAAGGGCGGGACCGAGAACTCCGTCCCCGTAGCGCGGTCGCAGCAGCGTTGCGGAGCAATAACAGCTGGCAGCAAGGGAGAGCTAGAGCCGTTCCACCAGACGGGTGGAGCCCGACTGGGCGGCGACCCATCCCCCGGGCGCGCCATCTCGCTCAATGCGCAGCCAGACGGGCACCTGTCCCTCCCCAGCCTGCACCTCCACCACCCGCAGCAGGGCTTGGCGTGGGGCTGTCCCGACAATGGCTCCCGCCAGGCTGGGTTGCTGGCGAATGTTGAGGCCATCGTTGGAGATCACCCGCACCTGTTGTACTCCTTGCCACTCCGCCAGAGGGCCGGTTAGCTCAGGCGGGGGAGCGGGTTCTGTCTGGCCGGGATTGTCGTTCGCGGAGGCGTCGCGTAGCGATATGTCAACCGGCGGCTGCTCAATTTGCACCTGGGGCTGCTCCAGCGGCGGTGCCGGTGGCGGCGTGAAGAGGCCCCGCAACATTTGCCAGATGACCAATAGGGAGAGGATGCCCACACCGACCACCCCGGCCATTCGCGCCAGCGGTGCGGAGCCCAAACGAACGCCAGCGGGAAAGGTAGGACGCTTACGGCCCCCCAAGCGGCTGCGGCGGTAACGCTCCACATCCTGCAAACCGATCGCGCCAGCGGACCTTAGGCCCTGGACTCCGTCCCCCTGAGGGGAACGGTCTTGGGCGCGTTCGCGACAGCGGTGCGGAGCACTAGAACTCTCATCCGCAAGAGCAGAGACGCCCGCCTTGGGGGTGCTCCGGTAGGAGGGCAAATCCGAGAGGCGCGGGGGTTCTGGCGGGGGCATCACTCCTCCCCGTTGCCAAGGGGTGGGGGGGCGCTGCAATTCTTGGGTTGGATTAGGGGGGCGCACGCCACCCACCACGGCAGGCAAATGAGGTGGGGGATGGGGGACTTGGGGAGAGAGCATCCCCGCCGGCGGATCCTCGCGGCTGGGCATTTCGTCCAGGTAAGCTTGTACTTGGGGGTTGTCGAAGTAGGCTTGCAACGTCACTTGGGCGGCTTCCAGACCGCGGAACTCCGGGAACACCTCCTCCTGAAACCATTTTTCTGTGAAGCGGCACAGACCCGGCAGATGGTCGGGAGAACCGGCGGAGTGTTCTTCGATAAACTGCAAGGCCTCTACTTCTTGGGTGGAGCGCAGATGGGCGAGCGCGTCTTCGGTCTGCCCCAGCAACAGACTACAGATGGCCTGCTCCAGATGCACATCCTGCCGCTGCGCCAGACGAGCCAGGTAGCCGCGAGCACGCCGCACCAGAGCCGGGCGGTTTTCCAGATAACCTGCCGCCAGCAACACCTGCACGGCCAGGTAGGCGGCTACCATCGAGGGACGCTCAGCCTCCCGCTCGAACAACTCCTGCTGTTCTTTGAGGGTGAGGTGGCGACGTACCCGTTGGATAAAGCGCAGGAAATCTTCGGTGCTGAGGCCAGAGCCATCTTGCCCCATCCCCTCGATGCCGCCCCGTTCGTCCAGCATGGCTTTGAGGAGAGCCAGTCCCTGCTGTCGCTCCCCGTTCCCATCAGCGGTGTGTCTTCCAGCTTGGGCGGGAGCACTTTGGCTGAGGAGTTGCAAAATGCGATAGGGACGCAGCTTGCCCAAATCGATGCGGATCTCCGCTTGCATCTGCGGAAAGGCCTGGCACTCCTCCAGCTCCGCCAAGCCCGCCTGTAAAGAACGCGCCGCCTCTTCGTAGGATCCCTGTTGCCAGGCTTCTCGACCCAGTTCCAGACGAGCGATGGCCCGCGCCAAAATGGCATCGGAACGAGCAGGGTGGCCCTGCTCCAACAGGTGTTGAGCCAAGTCCAACGCAGCCTGGTACTCTCCGGCTTCGCAATACAAGCACAGCACTCCCGGTAGGTGCGCCTCCTCCACCGTCAAGGTGGGATCCGTTGGCATGAGGTGTTCGTCGTAGTTTCGTCGTGCCTCAGGGTTCAGCAGCACAGAAGCCGCCTCTTGGATCATCTGGGCGCGAGCTTCCACAGCCTGTGGCGAGAACCCCGACAGCCAGGAGCGCTCGCCCGGCTTGAGATCGATCCGCTCCCGGTATGCCTGTTCAATCTGATGCTCATCTGCTCGTGCCGACAGCATCAAAACCCGATAGTAGTCGAGGGGCACCCGCACCGTCATGGTTTTTGTCCGCGCTCTCCGATTCGTGCCAGCGGGACGGAGTCCTTGGACAACTGACCCGCATCGACTTAACTGTAGTCCTTTTCCCCGGTAAAAGGGATCCCTGCGCTGAGAATCGCCACCTTGCCCCCACCCGTTCCAGCTAACCAGCTCTTCTTTGAAAGTGAAAAGGTCTATGAGGGAATATCTAGAGCAGACGGGTGGCCTCCAGCAGTTTGGCGTACCGGATCAGCAGCAAAGACTGTTGCTCCGGCAGCGGCTGAATAACCCCCTGCTGCTGCAGACGGCTCAGTACCGCCAGGGCTGTCTCCCGGCTAACTTGGCTGATATCGGCCAAATCCTGGGGGGGAGGGTAGACAATGCGCATCCCCTGGGGGGTCTTCTCGCCAAAAGCTTCCGCCAGTTGCACCAGCGTATGCACCACTCGCAGCGGGGGGCTCTGCTGGTCAAGATCCGCCTGCAAGTTGGCCAGGCGCAGGCGACGGGAGAGGCTGCAGGCCAGCTGGTAACACAGTTGCGGCTCCCGCAACATCAGCGCTTTGAAGGTTGCCGCCGGGATCCCGGCCACCCGCAGCGGGGTTAGGGCCAGCACATCTCGCGAGCGGGGAGCTTCGTCCAGTACCGCCATTTCCCCCACCCAAGCGCCCGGCCCCAGCAAGGCAAGGGTTTTGGTGCTGTCTTGCGCCCGCAAAGCCCGCCGCACCTTAGCCCAGCCGGCGAGGATCAGATAAACTACGCTGCCCCAGGCATCTTGCATGAAGAGGGCCTGTCCCGCCGGGATATCCCGCAGCTTGACCTGGGATCCCAACCATTGCAAGGACGTCGCCGAAAGTTCGGCCAACATTGGCACCGCCTTGAGCTCGGAGAGAAGGGCAACAGGAGCATCGGAAGCCATGGCGGGTCGGACGTTTCACCATACCGCAAGCCCACTGTAGCCCAGTTACCAACTCAAGAGCTATCCTGCAATCCACCACCCCGCCATGTGCGCCAAGATCTAGTGAGGAGGTGGTCTTGCTGTGGAGTCTTGCCGGTATGGCCCTCAGAGCCTCTAGAGCTACCCTGCGGTTGAGGGTGGGGGGAACCCAAACTCTGCCATTTCGTCTGGGCAACAGAGGTTCTGTCTGGGAGGGGATCCCTCCGCTGTTGTTGTTAGAACTTATGGATGCCTATGGATGCTGCCCTCAGCGACATCAGTGGCCAGCGCTGGTCGGTCTTGGTGAAGAACGTGCCTGTGCGGCCCGAAAAGCTCGCTGATGTGGATCTGGTGCTGATCTGTCAGCAGGGATCCCAGCCCCATCGGGAGGCTTTTGCCGAGTTGATGCGTCGCCATCAGGCCCATGTGGACAAGGTGCTCTATCATCTTGCCCCGGACTGGCAGGACCGGCATGACTTGGCCCAGGAAGTTTGGATCCGGGCCTACCGCCACCTGAAACGCCTACAGGAGCCGGCAAAATTTCGCAGCTGGCTGGGGCGGATCGCCACCAACCTGTTTTACGACGAGCTGCGCAAGCGCAAACGACAGCAGCAGCCCCTTTCTCTGGATGCGCCGATTCAGATGCGGGATAGCGAGATGGAATGGGAGCTGCCCAGCGAGAGCCCCAGTCCCCATGAGCACCTCGCCACCTGCGAGTTCTACGAGCGATTGCACCAAGCCGTCCGCGACCTGCCGCAGGCCTTTCGCCAGACAATCCTGCTGCGGGAAATTCAGGGAATGGCTTATGAGGAAATTGCCGAGATCACAGGGGTGTCTTTGGGCACTGTTAAGTCTCGCATTGCCCGCGCCCGCGCCCGCTTGCAATCCACCCTAAAACCCTACCTTAATGGTGAATGACCATGGTTCGCGGCAACCCCAACCTCGACCCCAGGGATCCCCAACAAGAGCTGCCGGTGGTGGATGAGCGCTTTGAACAGTTGAGCGCCTACTTGGATGGGGAATTGTCGTCTCAAGAGGCGCGGCAGGTGGAAGATTGGCTGGCCAGCGATCCTCAGGCGCGGCAACTGTACAGCCAACTGGCAGCTCTGCAGGCCGGTTTGGCCAATCTCAAGGCCCCAACCTTGAACTCCACCCAGACGGAGCTGTTGATCAGCCGTGTGTTCGCTGAGCTGGATCGGCGGCCAATGCTCGACCTGGGCTGGCGGCAACGTAAGGGCACCCCTTGGGGACGGGTGGCAGCGGCTGTAGTGGCCTTGGCAGGGGCGGGCTGGGTGGGATGGCGTTGGTCTCATCCCCAGCCTTTGGTATCGCTGGAAGATCCGCCGGTGCGCGTGGCCATCGTGCCTGCCTCTGCTCGTGTTGCCCAACGCTATCTTTTCGAGCCGGGGCAAAAGCAAGATGCCTACTCGATTTTGTTTGAGGCAATGCCCGACCGTGGATCTCGCTCCGCCAACGGGACCGGAGCCGTTCGCATCAACGGGACGGAGTCCTTGGTGGGCTGGGAATGACCTGAGCAGGCTTGAGAAAGACTGAGGAGCGCAGGGTGGAAAAAGCAGTTCGCTGGGCTTGTGGGCTAGGAGTCTGCCTTTGGCTATGCAGTCTGGGATCCCTGTCGGCCCAGGCAGATCCCAGCAGTAGCCATCTGGCAACGCCGTCCGCGCCGGCGGGACGGAGTCCGAAGCAGTTGCACTCCTCTCCCAGTGGACAGGAGCCTGCCCCCCAGCCCACGAACCTGCCTTCGCCCGGATCCCGTCTCACCCCTGCCCCCGATCAAAACCAATGGGCCCCTCCCAAGACGGAGCTATCGCCCTTTCCGGACTTCCCCCTTCTCAAGGAGTTGGATCCGTCCCCGCCAAGCTTGGCCGACCTGGGCATCCATTGGGATCGCCTGGCCCTGCTGCCGGATTCCGAGCTGGCAGAGGAAATCGATGTGGAGTTCAGCCGCCGCCTAGCCCGCCTAAACCGGCAAATTGCCGACCAACAAGAGCGCCTCTACCGCCTCTTGCAAAGCTGGGACTCCGATGAGGCCGATATTCGTCAAATTCAGGCCCAACTGAGCCGGCTGCGGACAGAACGGGATCGCTTGGCCCTAGAGCACCTGTTGATGCTGCGGCAGTTGCAAGAGAACTTCGCCCTACCTCTACCCGACCGCTCGGCTGCCAGCTCTCCCTGAGGATCCCTTGGGTTCAGGCTATGATTGAGCAAGGGCAGACGCAACCCCCAACGGAGCTGAGCGATGGCCAAAGTGCCCAGCAACCCAGACATTGAGCAATTAGCTGCTGCCATTGGCAAGGAAGTTTACATCGATGTAGCCCGCTGGCATCTTTACCTGCGCGATGCCCACCTGCATACCCTTTTGGCGGAGCGACTGGCACCCCAGGTGATGGCAGGCAAGGTGGATGAGGACGCCGTCACAGAGATCTTGCAAGGGATCCCGGTGAAAGTGGGGGGTGGGCGCAAAGAATTGTCCCTGGCCGATCTCCTGCCGATGCAAAGCCTGCTTAACCTGCTGGACGTGCTGGAGGAGTTCAGCCGCAAATGGGCCCAATAGAGACCAATAGAGAAAGGTAGAGCGGTGCATCATCAGTCTAAACCTATGCGGCCTGGCCCCTGGCTCAAGCTCGGCAGCCTTATTCCGCTGCTCTGGCTGTTGTCGGCCTGTCAGGGAACCGAGTGGGGAGAACGGCTGGAGCGCGCTGTACGCCCAGTAGGTCTGCCCACAGCCCAACCTGAGCTGCCGGCATCTCCCTCGCCTCAACCTTTGCCGGGATCCATCCCGCCCTCTATCTCCGCTCCCCCTGCTCCCACCCCTTCCTCACCCCTGCCCAGCCCGGACAGCAGCCGCTTTGCAGACCTGGAGCCGGGATCTCTGGTGGCTCGTTCGGTGGGATACCTGGATCGGTTGGGAGTTTTTGCCGATATCCCCGGCAGCGAATTTCAGCCGCAGCGCAGCGTTCGTCGCGGAGAATTTGCCCGTTGGCTGGTGCTGGCCAACAACGCCATCCACGCCGACGAGCCCAGTCGGCAGATCCGCCTGGGATCCCCCTCGGAACGCCCCCTCTTTTTGGATGTGCCGGAAGAGGATCCCAACTTTCGCTACATTCAAGCCCTGGGAGCTGCCGGCATAATTGCCGGAGATGCCAATCGAGAGTTTCGCCCCAACAGCCTGCTGTCGCGGGCAGAGTTGATCCGCATGAAGGTGCCTCTGGACTTACCTCCCGGCCAGATCAAGGGATCCCGAGCAGAGCTGGAGGAGCGCTGGGGGTTCACCGATGCGGCGCAAATTCCTCCTGAAGCCATTCCTGCTCTGGTAGCGGATCGCAGTCTGGAGAATGCCTCCACCGTGCTGCGCACCTTTGGCCCCATCCGCACCTTCAACCCCTTCGAGCCGGTCAGCCGCGGGGAAGCTGCCATTGCCTTATCGGCTTTTGGGGAACGAACGGCCCAAGACGCCCTACCCCAGCCGCCAGCCCTGCCAGACCCAACCCCTGAGCCTCAGCCTTCTCCCCCTGCCGCAGAACCGGAGCAGACGGCTTCTCCCGAGCCGGATCTCACCCCTGCCTCTCCCTCGAATGCCGTTGATGAGCCCTCTGCGCCGGCCCGCCCCCGTTCCTCGGAAGTTGCCCCAGGGGAGGGCAGGATCGTTACCCCACGCCAAACCCAACCCTGAGGTGAGAGGGATCCCATTGGCGTATGCTGTTGGGCTCTGTCAGCAGATAGAACGCCTCAGAACCCCAGCAGGGATCCCTGCTACGGCTCTTACAAGGAGCAAAAGGAGCCATAACAATAAAAACTATCCCTAACTCCCTTCGGGAGAGGGGCTGTACAGCGCAGAGGACTTCCGCCCCCATTCCCCAGGCGGCTCTAGCTCTTGCCAGTCCCCTGAGCGCCCCTCTGCTGGGGAAAACCCTTGCCGCCCATAGCCTATAGAATGGGGGAAGCCAGCCTTGGAAAACCTGCAGGGATCCCAACTGTGTCCGCCATTGTTCCTGAAATCCGTTCTGCCGATCTGCTGCGCTACACCGTGATTGGGTCGCGGCGGCCCAGCGTGTACTTTTGGGCGGTGGCGCTGACGGGGGGAGGGCTGGGCTTTACCTTGGCCGGCCTTTCCAGCTATCTCCACCGCAATTTGCTTCCCTTTTCCGATCCCGCCAGCCTGGTGTTTATTCCCCAGGGCATTGCCATGCTCTTTTACGGGGTGCTCGGATCCCTGGCGGGGCTATACCAGTGGCTGAGTTTGTATTGGAACCTGGGGGGCGGCTACAACGAGTTCAACCGCTGTACCCAAAAGATAACGCTGGTGCGGCAGGGCTTTCCGGGCAAAAACCGCGAAGTTCGTCTGGAGTATGACTTTGCCGAGGTGCAAAGCCTGCGGGTGGAGCTGAGAGAGGGGCTTAACCCCCGCCGAGCCATTTACTTGCGGGTGAAAGGACGTGGTGACATCCCCCTCACCGGAGTGGGCCAGCCTCCCCCCCTGATGGAGATCGAAAACCAGGCAGCCGAGATTGCCCGCTTTCTCAACGTCAGCTTAGAGGGCATTTGATTCCCTGGGGCATCATGCGCTGTGATCGCACCCTGATGGCCGCGTGAGGGATGTGTGCCCTACTACGAATGGGTGACCAACTACATTGCTGTAATCGGTGGGCGCTAATGCGGAGGCCTTGAAGAGATCCCGGATCCCTTTGGGGTGGGGAGACCCTCTTCTGGATTAGAGTCCTTTCAAATTAGATTGAGACTAGGTTGAGACGCTCCCCAGGTGTTTCGCGCTGCAGCCCTTCTTCCAGAGGGAGAAATGACCATATCTGCACAACTGAAGCGCGCGCTGCCGAGCGTCGCTTTTTAAAACCTCGGGATGGAGAGCATCTCAAAAACTAGCCTTCGCCAGCTTGAGGAGAGGAACCCAGGGATCCCTTGACTGCCACCTGAAGGCTCGCCGACTCCGGAATGAATGCCTGTGCAGTCGGGAACCCCAAGAAGGGGCTTTGCTCTACCGCCTGGGTGGAGAGGGTAAAGAGGGGATTGGAGAGGATCCCGGCAAAGATGGTAGCCACCAAAGTGAACACCAAGCCCACCCGCAGAGCCTGCATGCCTTCCGCCTGCCAGTTGGTCTCAGGGTAATTTTGCACTGAAACCGACATCTCTTGCGGCTCTTTCACCACGATGGTTTTCACCACCCGCACGTAGTAGTAGATGGAGATGACGCTGGTGACCAACCCCACCAACACTAGGGTATAGGCCCCTGCCTGCCAACCGGCCCAGAACAGGTACAACTTGCCGAAGAAGCCTGCCAGAGGGGGCAACCCACCCAACGAAAGCAGACAAATGCTCAAGCAAAGGGTGAGGAAGGGATCCTTTTGGTAGAGGCCGCTGTACTCGCTAATTTCATCGGTGCCGGTCTTCAGGCTGAACAGGGTGATGCACAAAAAGGCCCCCAGGTTCATGGCCAAATAGACCATCAAGTAAAAGATCAAGCTGGCATAGCCGGCCTCGGTGCCCGCCACCAAGCCAATCAAAACGAAGCCCGCCTGTCCAATGGAAGAATAGGCCAGCAGCCGTTTGAGGCGGGTTTGGGCAATGGCCACCACATTCCCCAGCACCATGGTCAAAATGGCCAGCACCGAGAGCACCGCCCGCCACTCTTCCGTCATGGCCGGAAATACGGTGGCCAGAAAGCGCACCGCCAAGGCAAAGCCTGCTGCTTTGGATCCCACTGACAAAAAGGCCACCACCGGCGTTGGGGATCCCTCGTAGACATCAGGAGTCCACTGGTGAAAGGGCACTGCCGCCAACTTAAACCCGATACCACCAATGCAGAGCACCAAAGCGATGATCCCTGCCAAGCCGGCATCCCCCATAGAGGAGGCAATGGCTTCCAGCTTCGTTTGCCCACCCGAAAGGCCGTAGAGCAGCGACATGCCGTAGAGAAAAATGGCTGTGCTGCTGGCCCCGATCAAGAGATATTTCAGGGCTGCCTCTGAAGAACGGGGATCCCGCTTGGTGTAGCCGGCCATCAGGTAGCTGGCAATGCCCAGGGTTTCCAGAGATACAAACACCAGGATCAAGTCCGTCGCCCCGGAGAGGAACATGCCCCCCAAGGTGGCCGTGAGCAGCAACACATAAAACTCGCCTGTGGGCGCTCCGGACTGAGAGATGTAGCGCTCCGCCATCATCACGGTCAGTACCGCCGTCCCCACCACCAGGCCACGGAAGAGAATGCTGATGGGATCCGCCGCAAAGCTGCCCAAGAAGCTCTCCAACTGGGGCTGCTGCCACTGCAACACCAAGGTCACCAAAGCCCCAATCAAGCCAAAGATGGAGAGGGCCGGAAGACTTTTGCGTGCCGCCGACCCGCCGATTAAATCCACCACCAAGACGAGCAAGAGGGTGAGGGTAACCACCACTTCCGGCCAAATGGCACCGGCATACAGGTTTCCGGTTGGGGCAAAGACATCCATAGGAGAAGACTATGAAGAGAGATTAAGGGGATCCACAGCCAGCATACCGCGATTTCTGGTCTCTCTCCCCGCTTCAGGCATCTCTTCTCCCAATCGTCTCCATCAGCGCTCTCAATCTACAGGCTCAGTAGAGCTTGGCGCTGGAGGTGAGCACCAACTTCAGGCGGGCGTGGATCAGATCCAAGTCCGCCAGCCCCAGGTCGATCTCCCCATCGATGACGATGCCGGTGTGGATCAGGCGATCCAAGAGTTCCAGCACGGATCCCTCGCGGTGGGGTTGTCCGGGGTAGTAGTCCCCCTGGCGGGGCAGGAGGGTGCCCAGATCTCCGAGATCCAGGTTTAAATCCGCCGGGTCAATCTCCAACAGGCTGCAGATGTGTCGAATTTGCTCCCGCAAGGCTTGTAGGCTGCTGCCGGCCCGCTCGAGCTGCTCTGCAGAAAGGCGCTCAGCCTCCATTTGCCGCACCACCTGCGCCTCCATCAACTGCCGCAACAGCTCCACCAAGGTCAGCACCAGAGAGGCCAAACCGGCTTCCGGGCGTTTCCGGCCAGGGGTGGGCCGAGTCTGGCTCAAGTCTTCCCAGCTGGCGGGACTAATCGAAAGGCGCGGCGGGGGAGGAGAAGCAATCCAACGGTCAAAGGGCTGGCAAAGCTGTTCCAGGCTGAGCAAATGGAGACGGGGATCCCGAGCGGCCTCTTCCCTTTCCTCTGGTAGGTTGTAGCCCCAGTCGGCCAAAAACAAGAGAACCTGCTCCAGCTCCGGCACCCTCTGCACCTGGCGCAGCGTTTGCAGGCGATCCTCCACAAACCACAGCTCCTCAGCCGGCAGTTGGGCGGCAGCCAGTAGCCGCTGTAAAGTGGTGGCCTTGGGGGCGCGCACTTCCTTGCCCAGAATGCGGTGGCGCGGCAGTTGGATCCCTGCTCGGCCCAAGAGCTGCTGGATGAACCGTCCCTCTTTGGTGCTGAGGATGGCCAAGCGCGGCTCCCCTGCAGCCTGAACCTGGCGTAGCCAAGCCGCCACCCCCGGATAAAAGCGGTGTAGCCCCAGCCACCCCTGCAGATCCTCTTCAATCCAACGATCCCGCACCCGATCCAACGCTTGGATTAGAGAGAGGGCAGGGATCCCTGACTGCTGCAACAACTGCTGACGCCAGCCCGGCCAGTCTTGGCGCAAGTCCTCCTCCCGGATCCCTTCCTGTAGCCCCCACAACAACAGAGGCATCTCCCAGCCGGTCTCGATCAGCGGGCGCAGACGGTCGAAGGCAGGACGCAGCGGCTCTAGCTGAGCAGGAGCCAAGCCCCACACCTGAGCACAAACGCGGCAGGAAGAGGCAAAATACTCCGCCCGCCCATCGCAGAGCACACCATCAAAATCCAGAACCAGAATGCGGGGGGACATTCGCCGGGGCCTAGCGAACTCCATACCTGAGTCCCCCTGAGGGCAAGTTGCAAAAATGGGGCCAGAGGCCAAGTTAATTTAACCAAACTGTTCCACCCGATTGGCCCAACCTAATTGGATTCCAAGATGCGAACCGACTTGATCTCCACTGGTTTCAGGGGGCGATCCTGAGGGTCGGTGGGCGCAGTTGCAATTTTATCCAACACATCCTCTCCCTCGATCAATTGCCCGAAGATCGTGTAGTTGGGCGGCAGCGGGTAGTCGGCATGCATGATGAAGAACTGGCTGCCATTGGTGTTGGGGCCGGCGTTGGCCATAGCCAAAGTGCCACGGCTGTAGGGACGTTGCACCGGCTCATCGGGAAAGCGGTAGCCCGGCCCACCCCGCCCTGTACCCGTGGGATCCCCGCCCTGGATCATGAAGCCGCGGATCACGCGGTGAAAGATGACACCATCGTAGAAGTGATCGTTGGCCAGAAAGACGAAATTGTTCACGGCCAGGGGAGCTTCCTGAGGAAACAGCTCCAGAACCATTGTGCCGGCGGTGGTCTCCATCGTGGCCGTGTAGGACTTGGCCGGGTCGATCACCATCGGCGGGGGACTGTTGTAGGTTTTCACGGGTTTGCCCAATTGTTGTGCCAGGAGCAAATCGCGAGAAGAATGCGGGCGGGCCAAAACAGGGAGAGCACTCAACCCCACCCAAAGCACCACCATCAGCACAGCTAACTTCACCAGGCTGGCCAACTTAGATCGCACACGCACAATTCTTGCAGGAAAGCTCCATCCCCATCGTACCAGGATTCTGTCCGAGCTTAATCTTCCCCGGACTTGGATGGAGGCTTGGCTCGCCGCACCAGCCAATAACTTACCGAGAGGGCCAACGTTGCTGCCCCCAAGCCAATGAGCTCCAACCCCCCCAGCTTCTCGAAATCGAAAATGATGATCTTGCGGGCCACCGCAATCAAAGAGGTGACGATCACCAGCTCCACCTGCACCACCTGCTTTTGCAAGTAGGCGGTAATGTTCTCCAGAATTTCCAGCGCAATCAGAATATTTAAAAAGAGGCCGAAGATCTCGATTAAAGTGGTGGAGAAAAACCCAGTTGGCTCGGTCAACAAATCTGCCACCAAGAACCGGGCCAAGTCCACCACTGCTACTACGATTAGCCCGATCATCAAAATTGAAAGCAGCTTCGAGATCAGGCTTTCGATGCGGGCAATGGCCCGCAAAAAGGGATCCTCCTCTTCCGTCTCGTGGGGATTGTGCAACAGCCACTTGAGAAACCGCATCGCCAACCCCGACAGATCCAAACCCTTATGTCCTGATCCTGAGACAACATTATCCGTCCCAACCGTCTTGCCGGGAAGCAGGCAGGGATCCCTTGGGGCGATGATTGCGACACCGCTCAGAACAGTATTTCACCTCCGACCAACAGTCGGCCCACTTTTTGCGCCAGGTGAAGGGTCGCTGACAGGTGAGACAAATCTTGCTGGGCAAATCCGATTTCTTCCGTTGGCGTGGCATGGTGCACTGCAAAACAAGGTCAACTCTGTAGTCAGTTTAACAATCCTACCGGATGCTGACCGTTACCATCACGGAAGTGTTTAGTCTGCGCCCCGCCTTAGCAAAAGCTGAAGTCTGAACCTAGAGAAATCGAGTAGCCTCTTGAAATCCGGCGAGATCTCTGCCCTGTGTCTGCAGGGATCCCTGAAGGAAGTTGGGTTTGCTGAAAGGTTAGCCGCCTCCATCCTGTACTGAGTAAAGTTCTTAACACCCGCTTGTGAACTTGAGCTTGAGTTTGTATGAAATCTCAACCAAATGGGACGAATGTAGCTGTTCAGAACTCTCCTCCTCCACTGAAGCGGGTTGAGGTACGGCTCAGCAAACCCGGCAACCGAGCGACCCAAGCCTCGCTTTCGGAAGACTCAGTGGGCGTATTTTTGCGGGAAATGGCTCGCTACCCACTCCTCAATGCCGAGCAGGAGGTGAAGTTGGGGCGGCTGATCGCAGAGGGGGGAGCTGCCAGGGAACGGGCGAAACGGGAATTGGTCAGGGCCAACCTGCGCTTGGTGGTCTCGATTGCCAAAAAGTATTTGAATCGCGGTGTGCCGTTTCTGGATTTGATTCAAGAAGGCACCATTGGCCTGATCCGAGCCGCAGAAAAATTTGAGTACGAACGCGGCTACAAGTTTTCCACCTACGCCTACTGGTGGATTCGCCAAGGGATCACCCGCGCCGTTGCCAATCAGGGGCGCCTGGTGCGGATCCCGGTGCACATGGTAGAAAAGCTCAACCAGGTGAAGCGGATCCGGCGAGATCTGACCGAAGCCCTAAACCGTCGCCCCACCCAAGCAGAGATTGCCAAAGCTCTGGAGATTTCCCCCGACAAGCTGGACGCTCTCTTAACCCTCTTGGAAGCCGGTCGCCAAACTCTTTCGCTGCATACTCCGGTCGGCAAAGAGGAAGATACGGAGCTGATGCAGCTTATCGAGGACGCCAACAGCCTCACTCCCGAATCGCAAATGGACTTGCACCTGCTGTCTGCCCAACTGGAAGAAATGCTGGAGCAGCTCAGCCCCCGAGAGCAAGAGATTCTCAAGCTCCGCTATGGGCTGAAAGATGGCCACCTACACACTCTCTCCGAAATTGGTCAGCTTTTCGGCCTCTCTCGGGAGCGCGTCCGACAAATTCAAGCACGAGCCATGCGCAAACTGCGCCATCCACGCCGACAGGAAATTTTGGCAGATTGGATGACCTCGTTTTAGGCAGTAGGCCACGGCTGCTCCACAGGCGAAACCCAGGATTCCGCAGCAGTTTATGTTCAGCAAAGCTCTGCAGAACCAGGACCAGAGGCGTGCCCCCACTTTTGGACAAGGGATCTGTCAACTAGCCCATCTTCTGCAACTGCAGGGGGTGAGGCTGAGGGCGGCTGCGCAGGGCAGCTTCGATCAACCCCAAAAAGAGGGGGTGGGGGCGGTTGGGGCGGGAGCGAAACTCCGGATGGAACTGGGTGGCGATGAAAAAGGGGTGGCTGGGCAGCTCGATAATCTCCACCAAGCGGTTATCCGGCGAGACTCCGCTGATGATATAACCAGAGTCCAGAAAAAGGCTGCGGTAGGCATTGTTAAACTCATAGCGATGGCGGTGGCGCTCGTAGATGATGGTCTCGCCATACAGCTTGGCCGCCAGGGTATTGGGCATGATGCGACAGGGATAGAGGCCCAGCCGCAGGGTTCCCCCCAGATCCTCTACATCTTTCTGCTCCGGCAGCAGGCTGATGACAGGGTGGGGGGTATCGGGATCAAACTCGTAGCTGTTGGCCCGCTCCAGGTGGGCAATGTGACATCCCCAGTCGATCACCGCGCATTGCATGCCCAGACACAGGCCCAGAAAGGGAATGCCCCGCTCCCTCACGTAGCAAATACTGGCCACTTTGCCCTCGATGCCGCGATTGCCAAACCCCCCTGGCACCACCACTCCATCCACGCCGGAAAGCAATGCCTCTGGTCCCCGCTCTTCGATCTCCTCAGAAGAGATCCAGCGCAGCGTGACGCCGGCATTGAGGGCCAACCCGGCATGGCGCAGGGCCTCGGCCACCGAAAGATAGGCATCCGTAAGGCGCACGTATTTGCCGACAATGGCAATCTCCACCCGCTCTTGGGGGTGGTGCAGCCGCTTCACCAAGAGCTCCCACTCCCGCAGGTCGGGCTGCTGGGGATCCAGGTTGAGGATCTCCAAAACCCGCTGCGCCAACCCCTCCTGCTCGAGCACCAAAGGCACATCGTAGATACTGGGGGCATCCTGAGCCTGAATCACACATTCCACCGGCACATCGCAAAACTCGGAGATCTTCTCCTTAATCCCGCGGGGCAATGGCTGTTCGCAGCGGCACACCAACACGTCCGGCTGGATACCAATAGAGCGCAGCTCCTTCACCGAGTGCTGGGTGGGCTTGGTTTTCATCTCCCCTGCCGCTTTGATCAGGGGCACCAGGGTGACATGCACATAGGCGACATTGGCGCGGCCCACGTCCTTGCGAAATTGGCGAATGGCCTCCAAAAAGGGCAGAGACTCGATATCCCCCACCGTGCCCCCCACCTCCACCAGCACCACATCGGGGTTGGTCTCGCGGGCCACTCGCCGGATCCGCTCTTTGATCTCTTGGGTGACGTGGGGGATCACCTGCACCGTGCTGCCCTGGTAATCGCCGCGCCGCTCTTTGTGGATCACGGCCTGGTAGATGGAGCCGGTGGTGACGTTGTTGAGCTTAGACATGTTGGTGTCGGTGAAGCGCTCGTAGTGGCCCAAGTCCAGGTCGGTCTCGGCGCCGTCGTCGGTGACGAACACTTCTCCATGCTGGTAGGGACTCATGGTGCCGGGATCCACATTGATGTAGGGATCCAGCTTCAAAATCGACACCGTGTAGTTGCGGGATTTGAGGAGGCGACCCAAGCTGGCCGCTACAATGCCTTTGCCGATGCTGGAGACCACTCCACCGGTGACGAAGACAAACTTGGTCATGGCCTGGATCCCTTCCCTTTTGCCTTTTGATTATGCCAGGGATCCCTCAGCGCAGAGAGCGGATGGGGCCGTTGTAGAGGATGGTGGTTTGAAAGGTGCGCCTGTCTACCCGCACCTGGGTTTCGATGCTGGGCTGGACGAAGCCGGGCTCTCCCCCCCGGAAGGTGAAGATCCAGGCGTCTTCAAACTCTTCAAACGGCGAGTCGATGGCTGCCCCGTGCATGGAAGCTTCGGCGCGATAGCGCTGTAGGCCCCCATTGGCGATCTCGGCAGCTTGACGGGCCAGGTTTTTGGCGCGGTTGAGATCCCGGAAGTAGCGGCTGATCTCCTCAAAACTCCCCCTGGGCAGCGGTCGCTGGGGAGCGGGGGTTGCCGGCACAGGCCGGGGATCCGGCACAATGGGCAGGGTGGGAATATCGGGACTGGGGGGCAGCGGGGTTTGGGAAGGTTCGGGAAAGAGGGGCCTAATCCCCTGGGTCTGGGCGGGCAGCGAGGATCCCCAGAGCAGCGCTCCGGCCAGGCAGAGAGGGAAAAGGGATCTCATAGGCAGTTCCTCTACCAGTGAGTGATCTAGCTGGAATCACTACTCTACTGAGCCTCTCTCCCCAACAAGCAGAGGAAAAAGCCTGGTTGCTGTTTCCCAAGGCAGCTAAAAGAGGGAGGTCGTTGGCGCAAGGGGGACTGCCCACCTGCTGACGGTTGCTAGCATGCGGGAGGAGACCGCCTCGCAGAAGTTGCCATGGAGTTCATCGATCTTGCCGAGACGGGGCTAAAACTAAGCCGCGTGGGGCTGGGCACCTGGAGCATGACGGGGGATTGGTGGGGGCCAGCAGATCCTGAGGAGGCCTACGCCACTCTCCGCAAGGCCATTGACCTAGGCATCACCCTCTTTGACACCGCTCCGGCCTACGGCCGCGGCCTTTCGGAAGTGCTTTTGGGACGGGCCATCCGGGATGCCGGCTGCCGGGATCGCCTAGTCATTGCCACCAAGGCCGGCCTGCAGTGGGTCAACGGCAAGGTGGTGCGCAACTGCAGCCTCAGTTGGCTAGCTCAGGATTTGGAAAACTCCCTCCGCCGCCTGCAGACGGAGGTCATTGACATCTACCAGGTACACTGGCCAGATCCCCTAGAGCCCCTGGAGGAAACAGCCGCCTTTTTCCAGCGCCTGCTGCAGGAAGGCAAGATCCGCGCCATTGGGGTCAGCAACTTTTCCCCCGAACAGATGGATCGGTTTCGCCAGGTGGCTCCTCTGCACACCGCCCAGCCCCCCTACAACCTGTTCGAGCGGCAGATTGAAGCAGAGGTCTTGCCCTACTGTCGAGAGCACGGCATTCACACCTTGGTGTACAGCCCCCTCTGCCGAGGTCTGCTGAGCGGACGGATGACGCCACAAACCACCTTCCCTTCAGGGGATATGCGAGCCGGGATCGATCCCAAGTTTGTTGAACCGCGCTACTCCCAGTACCTAAAAGCGGCAGAGGCATTGAGCCGGTTTGCTCAGGATCGCTATGGCAAGACCTTGGCCCAGTTGGCGGTGCGCTGGCTGCTGGATCAACCAGGGGTGAGTGTGGCACTGTGGGGGGCGCGCAAACCCCATCATCTGGAAGCGATATCCGGCCTTTGGGGCTGGTCGCTGGATGCGGAAGCGATGCAGACCATCGAGGATATTTTGCAAAGGTATGTTCCCGAGTCCATTCCCCCCAGCTTTATGTCCCCAGCTGCTCGCGCTGCCTAACCCGTACCCTTGCCCAGATTGCCGGGATCCTGGAACTGAGTTTGGCAAAAAATGAGATTTAGAGCTCTGTCCTACCGCAGCCAGTAGGGCCAGGAGTCTGTCAACCACGGGAGGACAAAGATGGCCATTACAGATGCAATTGCGTCAGCGGTGCGGAGCACTCTGACCCATAAGGCCCATAAGGCAGACAGGCCAAGGGATCCAGCTGGCCAAGATAGGCCCACAGCGCCTTCTCAGGAGGGATCCCTGATTCTCCACGTGGGGGGCATGAGTTGTGCCGGCTGCGTTCGCACCGTTGAGCAGGCCCTGCTGAGACAGCCGGGGGTGGTTAAGGCCAGCGTTAACCTGGTTACCGAGTCGGCCCTTGTGGAGTTTGCCCCTGGGATCCGGCCCGACCCGCAGCACCTGGCCCAGATTTTGACAGAGGCAGGGTTTCCCAGCCGCTACAGTTCAGAGGGTGAGGCCCTCTCCGGCGGGAGTTCCGTTCGCGTCAGCGGTGCGGAGCACTCTCAAGATCCCTCTTCCCCTCCCGGTGGGTGGGAAGAAGCCTTGGATGTGCCTGCGGATCCCCTCTCTCGGCAGCGACAGCAGACCCGACACCACATTCGCCAAGCGCTCACCGCCGCTTTTTTGCTGCTGATTTCTGCCGCCGGACACTTGGATCTCTTCGCCCGCCTGGGCTTGCCCCTCCTGAATGATGTCTGGCTGCACTGGGGCTTGGCGACCTTGACTTTTGTCGGCCCGGCTCGCGGCATTGTCCTGGATGGTTGGAGAGGGGCACGGCGGCTGGCCCCCAACATGAACACCTTGGTTACCTTGGGATCCGGATCCGCTTACCTAGCCAGTCTGGCGGGGTTGTTGGCCCCTCAGGTGGGCTGGGAGTGCTTTTTCGACGAGCCCGTCATGATGCTCAGCTTCATCCTGTTGGGACGGGCCTTGGAACAGCACAGCCGCCTGCGGGCGGCCAGCAGCCTGCAATCGCTGGTGAGCTTGTGCCCCAGCTCGGCTCGACGGGTTCAGCCATCCGCTTGCGTCAGCGGAACGGAGTCCTCGAGGACGGGATCCGAGGCTCCCGGCTCAGCAGAGGGTGACTTGGATCTGGGATCCCAGACGGGAGAATGGTGTCCTATCGAACAGGTGCGAGTGGGGGATTGGCTGCAGGTGCGGGCCGGCGAACAGATCCCGGTGGATGGAGAGGTCATTGCCGGCCAGGCCACGGTCAACGAGGGGATGTTGACGGGGGAACCCTTGCCGGTGCTGAAACAAGTGGGGGATCCCGTGGTGGCCGGGACAATCAACCAATCGGGGTTGCTGCTGTGCCGGGCGACGCGCACCGGGAAAGACACCACCTTGGCCCAGATCATCCGCCTGGTGGAAGAGGCCCAAGCTCGCAAGGCCCCCATCCAACGGATAGCCGACCAGGTGGCGGGCTACTTCACCTATGGGGTGGTCACGCTGGCCATTCTCACCTTTGGGTTCTGGTACTGGGTTGGGATCCCACTCTGGGGGAGCGACGGTGCGGAGCACTTTGTCCTGGAGGGGTTCAGCCTGCACTCCCATCTGCATCTGGGCAACCATCCCCCTCACCCCACACCTCTGCTCAGCAGCCTCAAGATGGCCATTGCCGTTTTGGTGGTGGCCTGCCCCTGTGCTTTGGGGTTGGCTACGCCGATGGCCATCCTGGTGGGTACTGGCTTGGGAGCCGAGCGGGGTTTGCTCATCCGAGGGGGAGATGTTCTGGAGAAAGCCCATCGCTTGCAAACGGTGGTCTTCGACAAAACCGGCACCCTCACCCAAGGGGATCCCCACCTGACGGACTGTCTCAGCCTTGACCCCTCCCTAGATTCCAATCGCCTGCTCCAACTGGCGGCCACAGTGGAAAGCGGCACTCGCCATCCGCTGGCGCAAGCCATTTTGCAAGCCGCCCGCACCCAGGGTTTGCCGTTGCTCTCCGCCGGCGAGTTTCAAACCCAGCCGGGGATAGGGGTTGCTGCCCAAGTGGAAGGGCAGGCAGTGGTATTGGGATCCCTGGATGGGCTGGCTGCTTTGGGGATCCCAATTTCCCCAGAGGCGCAGGCCCAGGCCGAGGCGCTACTGGCAGCCGGCAAAACGGTGGTGGGCGTGGCTGTAGAGGGATCCCTGGTGGGGCTGCTGGCAGCCCAGGATCCCTTGCGGCCCGATGCGCAGGCAACGCTGCAACAGCTCCGGAAAATGGGCCTGCAGGTGGTTTTGCTAACCGGCGATCGGGCGGAGGTGGCCCACCAGGTGGCTGAGGCTCTGCAAGTGCCAGGTCTCCGCGTTATTGCCCAGGTTCACCCGCCAGACAAAGCTCAAGTCATCCGCGACCTGCAGACCCAAGGCCAGAGAGTTGCCATGGTGGGAGATGGCATTAACGACGCTCCGGCTTTGGCCCAAGCCGATGTGGGCATCGCCCTGCACTCAGCCACTGATGCGGCCTTAGAAACCGCCGATATCATCCTCATGCGCAACCGCCTCTGGGATGTGGTGGAAGCTATCCGCCTCAGCCGCGCCACCTTCCGCAAGATCCAGCAGAACCTCCTCTGGGCTGTCGGCTACAACCTGGTGGGGATCCCAGTGGCAGCAGGCGTGCTCCTACCCCCCTTTGGCATTGGGCTTAGCCCGGCAATCGCTGGGGGTCTCATGGCCTTGAGTTCCCTCAGTGTAATCCTCAATTCACTCCTCTTGAGGCGAACTTTTGTACCCCGTAGATCTTCGAGCAGCCGCAGCTAAAAAAGTGTTAAAAATTACGAATGACTAAGTACCGATCGTTAAGTCTTCCGAGGTTTTACCGAGCTTCTGACACAATTTCCGCTGCGTCCAAGCCAAAAATTCGGCAACTTCGATTACATTTGATTAAAAAGATTAATCCGCTTTAACTTTTGAGGATTTGGTTGTAAGATTAGGCCGAAACCAAGCTGTAAGCGCATCTTCTGGTTTCTTGCTTAGCAAAGCAAAAACCGTGAAAATACTGAGAAAGCGCATCTTGCAGCGGTGAAGGGAGCAAAAGTATGGCGATGCTTGGAGATCTTCAGGAATTTTCCTTATGCGACCTGTTGCATTTAATGGAAAAGGGTAAGAAAGCAGGGCAATTATCCATCTGGGCACCCAATGGCATTTACCGGATTTGGTTTTATCAAGGTCGAGTGATTGCGGCCATACCGCCCCAACCGGAGTATAGTCTTGAGAATTTGCTGGCTGACCCCAGATTGGCGTGCGAGCAGGAAGTTGCCGCCTCAACTCGCTCAGCTTGCCCTCACCCCCTAAACGAGCCTCTGGGGCGTTGCCTGCAGCGGCAAGGGTTGATCTCGCCCGTAGATTTGGCCAAGCTCTTTCGCCATCAACTGCAGGTGGGACTCTACAGCCTCTTTGCCCTCGAATCCGGCCAGTTCAGCTTCCTGCCCAACGTGCCCATGCCCTACCGAGAAACTCTCTCTTATACACAACTG
>NZ_JANSHL010000009.1:0-16451 GCF_047461575.1 Synechococcus sp. W60.1
GAGACGACTGCGCAAGGAGCCATCCATGCGCAGCGTGGTAGGAATCTCCGGCCTTCAGGCCGGGGAGGATGTCAATTGCAGAGAGCGAGTACCTTTGCTCAACAGGGTTGAGATTTGTCAACTCTTCTATACAAACCTTCTCAATCCCTTTTTTCAACAACCTTGTAGTCGGTAGAGTGTAGGGCATCTTCTGGGAACAGGCGACGTCAGGATCCTTAACCCTTAGCCGCCAGGTGATATCGGTCACCGCCCTGAAGCTCTTTTGGATGCAGGCTGTGAGTGAAATGTGGCCCCCCTCAGATTTAGGAGATCGCTCAACCATGCGCAACCTCTCTTCCATCTTGCTGTTCGGGATCCCTTTGGTAAGCCTAGGCTGGACAGGGATCCCGGTGGTGGCCCAATCCGCCAATCCAGCCCTCTGCCAGCAATTTCCCCAAGACATTCGCTGCACCCTCTCTGCCCCCAGACAGGTGGGACAAGCGCCGCAACCCACATCCCGTCCTCGGATTGCAGTCTTGGACTTTGATTTCAGCAGCCTCAGCAATCCCTACAGCTTCCGCGAGGCTTCTCGGGGGGTGAGCGACCTGTTGGTGGATCGGCTGGTGAGAGATGGCACCTTTTCCGTCATCGAGCGCTCGCGGCTGGACGCGATCTTGGCCGAGCAGAACCTGGGTCTATCCGGTCGACTGGATGCCAACACCGCTGCTCAGGTAGGCCGGATCCTAGGGGTCGATGCGGTGATCCTCGGCAGTGTGACCCAGTTTGATGTGTCTGTGCGCCGTTCTGGGGGTGGGGCACCGGTCTTAACTCCCTTCGGCAGCTTCCCGCTGGCGGTGGGCGCTGAGTCAGTGGATGCCGATGCCAACGTGCAGCTGAATGCCCGCTTGGTGAGCACCAGTACTGCCGAGGTCTTGGCCGTGGTCGAGGGCAAAGGCAACGCCAGCCAGTCGGATAGCACGGTCACGGTTGCCGGCTTTGGCGGGGGATCCGCCACCAGCAACGAAGAGAAGCTGTTGGTATTGGCAAGCCAACAAGCGGTGGAGCAAATTGCCCAGCAGTTGGCCGGTTTTGCCGGGCGCTTGGCAGCTCAGCCTCGCTCTCTGCCAACGGTTGACGCCTTGGTGGCGGATGTCTACGGCAACCAGGTGATCCTGAACAAGGGCAGCCGCGATGGCTATCGGGTGGGATTGATTCTTTCTGTGGAGCGCGTCGTCCGCGAGGTGAAGGATCCGGCCACGGGGACAGTCTTGCGCAAATTGACTGAGCCAGCCGGACAGGTCCAACTGACGGAGGTGGATGACAGCTCCAGTGTGGGACGCATTCTCAGCGGGGCAGGCTTCAAGGTTGGGGATGTGGCCAAGCCTGTCCAATGAGCTTTCCCAAGCCCTATCCTCAGGATCCCTCGATGGGAGCAAAGCCCTGCCGTTGCGTGTTTTCGGTTACGGTGCGCGGCTCTAAAAATTGCAGCAGGTAGTCGGGGCCGCCGGCTTTGGATCCCACGCCGGAGAGCTTGAAGCCGCCGAAGGGCTGCCGCTCCACCAACGCCCCGGTGATCTCGCGGTTGATGTAGAGGTTGCCGACGGCAAAGTCCTGGCGAGCCTGTTGAATGTGGGAAGGGGTGCGGCTGTAGAGACCGCCGGTGAGGGCGTAGGGGGTGGCATTGGCCATCTGCAGAGCAGAAGAAAAGTCCGGCGCTGAGATCACCGCCAAAACCGGGCCAAACAGCTCCCGCTGCGCCAGCTCTGACTGGGGATCCACCTGGCTGAACACAGTGGGGCCGACGAAGTAGCCTTTTTCCGGAACGGGCAGGCTGAGGTCGAGACGGGCATAGGCTTGGGCCGATTGAATGGCCTGTTGCAGGCGAGCTTGGGCCTCTGCATCGATGACCGGGCCAACTTGGGTGCTGGGGTGGGCTGGATCCCCCACATTTAAAGAGCGCACCGCCTCGATGAGCCGCCCCAAGAACAGGTCGTGAATGGACTGCAAAACGATCACCCGCGAGCAGGCGGAGCATTTCTGGCCACTGTAGCCAAAGGCGGAGTTGACCACTCCTTTGACCGCCTGATCCAGGTCGGCGCTTTCGTCGATGAGGATGGCGTTTTTGCCCCCCATCTCGGCAATGACCCGTTTGATGTGGTGCTGGCCCGGCTGCAGTTGCGCGGCTTGGGCGAGGATCTGGCAACCCACCGCCTGGGATCCGGTGAAGGCAA
Organism: Synechococcus sp. W60.1; assembly: GCF_047461575.1. Taxonomy (NCBI): domain Bacteria; kingdom Bacillati; phylum Cyanobacteriota; class Cyanophyceae; order Synechococcales; family Synechococcaceae; genus Synechococcus; species Synechococcus sp. W60.1. The sequence goes on from NZ_JANSHL010000009.1 coordinate 2,211, forward strand.
TCAGGTGCACCCGCCAGTCTTGAACCAACAGGGGGCCAATGGCTTCGCCCACCCCCGGCAGGAATTGAAAGACACCCTTCGGGATCCCAGCTTCGGCAAGGGCCTTGAGGATAAACTCCGCCAGTTTGGCGGCGATCAGCGAAGATTGCTCCGCCGGTTTGAGGAGCACGCAGTTTCCGGCCACCAAAGCGGCCGCTGTCATGCCACAGGGGATGGAGAGGGGGGAAGTTCCAGGGGGCGATCACCACCGCCACACCGCGGGGCTGGTAGTGGTAATGGTTGGTTTCGCCGGGCAGGTTGCACTCCCGTCCCCGCTCCAGAGCCTCCATCTGTTGGGCGTAGTAGCGGCAAAAATCGATGGCCTCGGAAACTTCCCCATCGGCCTGGGCAATGGGCTTGCCCACCTCCAGCACCATCCAGGCAGCCAGCTCCGCCCGCTGGGCTTCGATTTGCTCCGCCACCCGCCGCAGGATCCCCGCCCTCACGGCAACGGGGGTGCGCCTCCAGCTGGGGAAGCTGGCTTGGGCCGCCGCCAAGGCTTGCTCCACCTGTTCCGGCTCGGTCAACCCAATTTCCGCCACCACCTGTTCAGGATCCGCAGGGTTGAGGGAGAGCATCGCTTGTCGAGTGGGGCGATATTCTCCGGCAATCCAGGGCTGAACCCTCTGACCCAGTTGAGGCCGGATCTCGTCCAATGCCTGAAAAAAGGGATCCCGCTGCTGGGGCTGGCTGAAATCCGTATCGGGAGCGGCGGCAAACGAGAGAGAAGGAGCCTGGAAAACGGATCCCTCGTCCAAGACCGGCGGGGCCAACAGCTGCTCGGGATTGTAGCCCTGAACGCTTTGCCGCAGGAAAGAGGTGTTGGCGGTGTTTTCCAGCAAACGCCGGATCAGGTAGGCCATACCCGGCAGCAGCTCCCCGTAGGGGCAGTACACCCGCACCCGCTGTCCCTTCTGCACCAAGGCCTTGGCCAGGGGATCGGCCATGCCATAGAGCACCTGCAGTTCAAAAGCAGACTGGGGCACCTCCAGGGCTTGGGCAATGGCGATGGCTTTGGCCTGAGAGCGCACATTGTGGCTGGCGATGGCGGCGTGGAGATGGGTGTGGTGCTCCAACAAAAGCTGGGTCATGCGCTCGAAGTTGGCGTCGGTAGCAGACTTGCTGTTGTAAACCGGCTGTGGCCAGTGCTTTTGCGCCGCCAGGATGGTCTCTTGATCCCAGTAGGCCCCCTTGACCAAGCGCACCGTCACCGGGGATCCCCGCTCTTTGGCCCAGGCGATCAGGTTTTGCAGATCGGTGTAGCTATCCCGCAGGTAGGCCTGCAGCGTCAGGCCAACGTCGGTGCGGCCTCGGAACTCCGGCTCCAGCAGCAGCTCCTGCAAAATGGCCAGGGTGAGGGATTTGTAGCGGTACTGCTCCATGTCGAAATGGATCCCGACTCCCAGAGCTTCTGCCCGGCGCAACAGGATGCGAATCCGTTCCCCCACTTTGGCTTTGGCCCCCAGGGGATCGATGGGATCGAACTGGGAATAGAAGGCTGTCAGCTTTACCGACACTTGCGGCACCGGCTGCGGTTGTGGCCAGGTTTTGACCATCTTTGCCAAATGCTCCATCACCTGCAGATAGCGATCCAGATAGGATTGGGCTTCCGCTTCGGTGATGACGGCTTCCCCCAGCAAATCCAGCGTGAAAGCCATACCCTGCCGGTGCAGAGCTTCCAGAGTTTTGCTGACTTGCTGCAGGGTTTCTCCGGCAATGTATCGACGGGCCAAGGCTTCCACGGCAGCGGTTAGGGTGGTGGCAGCCAACTGCCCTGGCAGGGAGTCGGGGTCTGCAAAGTTGAGCAGGCTTTTCAGCATTCCCGGCAATTCCACCGCCGGATCTGAAAGATACTCCTGCAAATGGCGGGCCACCTCAGCCTTACTTTTCAAGCTGGGCAAGACATCGATCAAGCGGAACAACTGGGTGCGCAAGTGGGGGTTTTCCATCGCCCAGGCCAGCAGCTTGTCCTCCCAGTGCAGTTGGTCTCGCCACTGGGCCAGCAGGGATCGCTTCTCTCCCCAAAGAGAGGCCAACAAAGATTGGGCGAGAGCTTGGGTTTGGGCCTCGTAGGCAGTAGGAGCAGCTTGGGCAACCATCTAATAACTGGGGTGTGAGATCCCTACCATCCTGTCATGGAAAGGATGGAACCTGAGGCCGATTTTGGGAAGATAATGGCTTATGGGGCCACTGCAAATCCTCAAACAGCTACACCGGGTATAAACAGCTTTGCAGGAGAAACTTATGCAGGCTTTTGTTGCAGGGGCTACAGGAGAAACCGGACGCCGCATTGTCAAAGAGTTGGTGGGCCGCGACATCCCGGTACGGGCGCTGGTGCGCAGCCATGAGCTGGCCGCTCGGGTTTTGCCCCCCGAAGCGGAAGTGGTGGTGGGGGATGTGCTGGATCCGGCCACGCTGGAGACGGGCATGGAAGGATGCACGGTGGTGCTCTGTGCCACCGGGGCCAGGCCCAGTTGGGATCCCTTTCAGCCCTACCGAGTCGACTATGAAGGCACCAAGAACCTGGTCGATGTGGCCAAAGCCAAAGGGATCCAACACTTTGTTTTAATCTCTTCCCTGTGTGTTTCCCAGCTGTTCCATCCCCTCAACTTGTTTTGGCTGATCCTGGTGTGGAAAAAACGGGCGGAAGAATATCTGCAAAAAAGCGGCCTCACCTACACCATCGTTCGACCGGGGGGCCTAAAAAACCAAGACAACGACGATGGCATTGTCCTATCCAAGGCGGATACCCTCTTTGACGGCAGCATCCCCCGCACGAAAGTAGCCCAAGTGGCCGTCGAAAGTTTATTCCAGCCCGCCGCCCAAAATCGCATCCTTGAGATCATCGCCAAGCCGGGTGTGCCCAACCAAGAATGGAGCGCTCTCTTTGCTATGGCAAGGTAGGTACCGAGCTGCATGCATGCTGCATACATTATGACTATGAGCGAGTATGAACGCGGCTCCCAGTTCCTCAGCAGGCTCGAACTTGGTGGGCGCATGGCACTCCTGGAAAGTCGATCCTGCATTGGTCGATAGTCTGCCGCAAAATGTCGGTGCCAAGCTAAACTTCTCGTTTTGCCCTTAACTTCCCTCTGTCTGGGAACCAGAAGACTTGGCCAACTGCTGCAAACGATTTAAGATCTGCGCCTCAGCGTTGGCATCGTGGAGTCGCAGCGTCAGGCGGGGCACCCGCAACGAAGCCGTAATCCGGCCTGAGGGCAGATCCAGCCACACCAGTTGCCCTTGAAAACAGCGACAAGCGGCTCCCCATTCCTGGGCCAGAGCCTCTACCTCTGACCAGACAAGGCAGCGTGGCAGCAGCAGGTCGGTGGCCCACCCAGCCCCACACTCCCGCCGCCTGAGGACACGCACCTGCATGGATCCCTACATCCGCAAGGACTCCGTCCCGCTGACGCGAGCGGCGTAGAACTCGCACCAGGGATCCCCCTTCTCTCTGGCCTTGGTCTCCTGGCCGTGGAAGAGCCCACCCCGCTGGAAGAGGCGGTTGTAGAAGACTTGATCCAGAACCGGTTTCTGCTGGATGTTGCCGTTGTAGACCAAGTTCATCGTGCCCGGCACCGCTCCTTGAGCAAAGTAGCAGGCAGGCTCGTCTGCCTGGGGGTAGGAAGCCAAAAAGTAGTTGGCTTCGTAGTTGCCATCGATCGCCACCCGACAAGACTGTCCGCTCACCACCTCTAAGGCCTGCCAGCGCCCCCAGCCTAAGCTACTGGCTACCGCATAGGCACCATGGATCCAGTCGGTATCCTTCTCTAGCATTGGCCCCACAAGGGTTTCCCACTCCACGGATTCCATAATGTTGCCAAAGGTGTAGAATGCGCAGACATGTCCCGACTCGCGGATAAGAGCTTCCCCCACCCCCATCAGCTCAGCCTGCACCGCCTTCAGCTCCTCCAAAAAGCGGTACTGAATGCGGTTGTAATAGTTAGCAGGCATGCGAGTGAGCAACACGTTAAAGGCGCGAATCTGGCCTCGCTCATCTCCAACCAAGGGCAGGCTCCACAGGGCCTCGTTTACTGCGTCGTAGTCCACTGCTGTAACCGGCTTTGGCAACTGGGCTGGCTTCTCAATCACCTTGCCCATTCCTGGGCTAGGAGTTAGAGACTGGGGCCGTGGCAGCCGAGTGGCTTGGATCAAGCAGCGATCCTTGCGCGTAACGGCCATGCACTCTGTTTCCTCCGCCGTGTAGCTGCCTAGCTCGCCAAAAGTGGCATCCAGAGCTGCCGCCACATAGCCCACCGCCAAGTGGTCAATCGGGCGCGTGCGGTTGACCTGATCCCCGTACTTGCTCAGCCAACCTTCTGCATAGTGAGAATGGGTAAGCTGCACTTCCCCGCCTGAAGGTGTCACCTCAAACGCCAGCCGCCCAAATCCTAAAAAACTGAAGATCTGAGCTGCCACTGCCAGGCGCTCCTGGGTCTCCTGAATGCCAAGAGCCTTGAAAGCTCCGTACAGAAGGCTGTAGAAAATCTCCTGAGCTGCGGTGCGCAGAATTCCCACTCCATCGATCCAGTCGGGATCTTCGATGGTCTGCTGCAGGAAGAGGTTGTAGTGATGGCAGTGGAAGATAACCGGCTCTCCAAACAGGGAGATCAGCTTGCGGTCGCGGTCGAGATGTAGATGCTCAAGCATAGGCAAGTGAACTCAGATAAACAATAGGGGATCCCACAAGCGCAGCAACTGCCCTCAGACAAACCTCGCCAGCTATTCTCGACTACTCAGGCCGGCATGGCAATAGGCAGACGCTCTCGGCCCAAAAGATCTGCTACCGCTTTGTAAAGAATGCGCAGCTCCTGTCGGGTCAGGGTGCCCTTTTCGAGACGGTTGCGGTCTAGGCCCGTTTTCAAAGACAGGCGCAGAGCCACAAAGTTGGGATCCGGAGCGTAGCGCTTGGCATAGTCCATCAAAGCCTGAGCCACAGACATAGTGCTGTCCTGCACAGGGGGCAGCAGCGGTTTTCCGTCGATCAAGATGGCCTTAATCCGGTCTGAAATCGCTTTCAGGTCGGTGATGGAACGGGTCAGAAACAAGACAAAGTAGGGGCTTTTGGGAAACGCTTTGATGACAACCCGCAGCGCCGGAGTGCCGGCCAAAAGGTAGTCCGCCTCTTGGTCGGGGCTGACGGTTTGACAAAGGCGGCTATTGGCCTGCAACAGGTCGCCAGCGTAGGTGCCCAAACGTTCTAGGGCTTGCTCCTCTTGGGAATCGCTGACGTAGGTTACTTTGGCTACTGTAGCACCATCAGTGGCCCGCCCTATCAAAACAGCAATCAAGCCCGGAAGGCCGGCGATGTGCTGTTCAATCACGCTGCTGAGGGTTCGGATAGCCATGATCTGACTCCTTCCTGCGGCTACATGGGATAATTTAAGTAATTTAAGTATATACACGGGATATTGGAGTATATAATTAGTACATACACGGGATAATTGGAGTATCTAGTGAACTAGGATGGATCGGATATTTCCAGAGAAATCTCCTGACCGGCTTAGCTCCAGGGATCCCAGTTCTCGTGAAACTTGCCTTCCAAGATGGCCTGGCGCATCTTCTGGGTGTAGCGCATCAGCTCTGTGATGTTGTGGATGGAGAGCAGAGTGTAGCCCAGGATCTCTTGCGCGCGGATGAGGTGGCACAAGTAGGCGCGGCTGAAGTGGCGGCAGGTGTAGCAGGGACAGTCGGGATCGATGGGATCCAGGCTGCGGCGGTGCTCGGCATTTTTGATGTTCCAGCGTTTGCCCCGGCTGATCACCGTGCCATGGCGGGCATAGCGGGTGGGGATCACGCAGTCGAACAAATCTATCCCAGCGGCCACAGCAGCGCGCATCTCGGCATAGGTGCCCACCCCCATGAGATAACGGGGGCGATCTGCGGGCAAAAGGGGAGCGGTCTGGCGCACCACCGCGTGCATGAGCTGCACCGGCTCTCCCACACTTACCCCGCCGATGGCATAGCCCGGCAGATCCAGCCGACAGACTGCCTCCGCTGCTTGTCGGCGCAGCTCCGGGTAAACTCCCCCCTGCACAATGCCAAACAAAGCCTGATCCGAGCGGCGATGGGCTTCCACGCAGCGCTTCAGCCATTGGGTGGTTCGCCGCACTGCTGCCGCCACCGCCTCAGGGCTGGCAGGATAGGGCGGGCACTCGTCGAAGGCCATGATGATGTCGGCCCCCAGGGCGTTTTGAATCTGGATGGATAGCTCTGGGGTGAAGTGGATCGTTCGGCCATCGCGGGGCGAGCGAAACGTTACCCCCTCCTCGTTAATTTGGCGAATGGCGCTGAGGCTAAAGACCTGAAAGCCGCCTGAATCGGTGAGGATGGGGCCCGACCAGCCCATAAAGCGGTGCAGCCCCCCTGCTGCTTGAATGATGTCCTCGCCGGGCTGTAGGTGCAGGTGATAGGTGTTGCTGAGAATAATATGGGCGCCCGTTTCCTTGAGCTGGGCCGGGGTGAGGGTTTTCACGTTGGCCAAAGTTCCCACCGGCATAAAACAAGGAGTAGGGATCCCGCCGTGGGGGGTGACGAAGTATCCTGCCCGTGCTTGAGTGTGGGGGCAGGTGCCCTCGCAGGTGAAGGTAAAGTCGGCCAAGGTCAGCGTTATCGGCTTTAATCTTGTGCGCAGCAGAGCTTAGCACAGATAGAGCCGCCGGCAAGGGATCCCTTTTGCCAGCCTTGACAGGGATCCCCTGCTTTGGGCACACTTGTAGATCACCGCGGAACTGGCGGAATGGTAGACGCGCTAGATTCAGGTTCTAGTGGCAGCAATGCCATCGGGGTTCAAGTCCCCGGTTCCGCACTCCCCCAAAATGGGTTTCAGGGGATACTGCCAGGTTGTCCGGCTTCACCTCCACTTCTAGAGGGCCAGCTCCTTTTCGATTTGGCCAAGCTTGATGCGGGCAAGGGCCAAGTTGCCTTTCTCTCGATCCAGAACCAGATAGAAAAACAAACCAGAGATGTGCTGGACTAGATGCATTAGGTGGTACTGAGTCTCCAGCAGGATAAGAACCTCCTCGATTTTGTCAGTAAGCTTAAGAGACTCAGCAGCTCGCATTTTGGCGCGAATCACTTCTGTGTTTCCGGCGATTGCCAGCTCCAAGTTAGCTTCAGGAAAAGCGGGGCTGTTGGTGCCCTTGTATCCCAAGCACATCCCAGTTTTCCAATCCCCCAGCGCTACCCCCAGTGCTCCATCGATGCTCAGAGCTTTTACCAAACTGTCTTGGAGTTTTTGCATGGCTGAGAGTATTCCTCCTTTACAAAGCTCGTCGCTCTATAGTAAGTCTTCCGTTAAGAAATTTCAACTCGAAGCTTGCTTAAAAATGTTAGGATTTGATTATTTATAGGGTGAGTGAAACCAAATGCATCAGAGGATGCTTATTGAGCTTTCTCATCTTTGACATCAGTATAAATACTGAAACTGGGATCCGGTAAGTCTTTTTCCCTTCTGCCCGCGGCGGCTCTGGACGGGCCACGGCTCAGACCCTTATTTTGGCTCGTTTGCAGGAGCTAGAGTAGCTGACGCAGGCGTGGTGAAAATGTAGCGAACTGAACCAACGGGAAGCTGGTTTGGGGATCGGATCCCTGTAGCTTTCGAGAGATGGGATCTAGAAGTTATGCTGGGGTTACCTCTTTTACCTTAGGGCTGTTGACCTCCGAGATCGGGGGATCGGAACCCTTCCTCTCCGCTTAGTTTGACCTATGCCTAAGGCCCCCCTCCCTCCCAACGAAGAGCAGCGGCTGGCTGCCCTGCGGCAGTATCAGATTTTGGACACCGCTCCTGAGAACAGCTTTGACGAACTCGTGCGGCTGGCTGCCCACATCTGCGGCACGCCCATTGCTCTGGTCAGCCTTATCGACGAACACCGCCAGTGGTTTAAAGCCAAATTCGGCGTCGATGTGCAGGAGACCCCACGGGATGTGGCCTTCTGCGCCCACGCCATCTTGTCGCCTAAAGAGCCGCTGGTGGTGCCCGATGCCACTCAGGATCCCCGCTTTGCCGATAACCCGTTTGTCGCTCAAGAGCCCCACATTCGCTTTTACGCTGGCATTCCCTTGGTAACTCCAGAAGGGCAGGCCCTGGGCACGCTTTGCGTTGTCGATTATCAGCCTCGGCACCTGACCCCAGAACAACTGGAGCAATTACAAGCCCTGGCCCATCAGGTGGTGGCCCAACTGGAGCTGCGCCGTACTTTGAGGGAACTGGCTCAGACGCCTCTGCTGCCTAAGTCGGGGGATACTAAACCTGCCCGCAAAAACCGCTTTCTCCTCAAAGTTACCGCTAGTTTTGGCCTGGCTGCCCTGATCTTGGCAGGGATCGCCTACTCCGCCCACCGCGCTGCTTCCCGTCTGCCCCAGATCAACAGGGAGGTAACCCAGCTTCTAGAAGAGCACGAGGTTCTAGAGAAGCTGCTAGGAGAAGTGCAGGCCGCAGAAGTCCACAAGCGCAGCTATCTCCTTACAGGCAATGCGAGCTTCTTACGGAGCTATCAGACAAGCACCGATTCGCTGTTTGCTCTTCTGGATCGGCTACAGGAATTTGCGGCCTTGGATCCCGTGCAGCAAGAGCACCTGAGCCGGCTAGAGCTGCTGCTGGCGCCGTGGCTGAAACTCAACCATGATTTGATTGAGCTGAGGAAGCAAGGGGAGCTATCTGCGGTTCAAGAAGCGCTGCAAAGTCAGGAAGAGGAAAAATTGAGGCAGCGGATTGTCGACGTGGTAGCGTCGCTAGGAGAGGAAGATCACCGCCGGCTGCAGCAAAGTAGCGATCAGTTTCAGCTAGCCTGGAGCCGCACCAATGCCATCCTGCTAGCGGGTCTAACGTTTACCTACTGCATCTTAGCTGCTGTTTACTCCCTCATTCGCCGAGAAAGTGCTGAGCGGGAAGAGGCAGAGCGATCCCTTAGGCAAGAGCGGGACTTTACCAACGCAGTTATCGATACAGCAGGGGCGTTGGTGGTGGTTTTGGATCCTGAGGGACACATTTTGCGCTTCAACCGCGCTGCCGAGCAGCTTTCTGGCTACTCGCTGGCAGAGGTCAAGGGCCGGCTGCTATGGGACTTAGGTTTGATCCCACCGGAGGACGTGCCCAGTGTAAAGCAAGCTTTTGAACAGCTCAAGGGCAACTATTCCCTCTTTTTGAATCGCCATGAGAACTTTTGGCGCACCAAGCAAGGGGCACTGCGGCTGATTGACTGGACCAATACCGCCTTAATCGGTGCCAACGGTGAGGCAGAGTTTCTCATGAGCACTGGCATCGACATCACCGACCGCAAGCTGGCGGAGCTGGCCTTGAAAGAAAGCGAAGAGCGCTACCGGGATCTCTTTGAAAATGCCACTGACCTCATCCAAAGCGTGGATGCTGAAGGGCACTTTTTGTATGTCAACCGCGCTTGGAAAGAGACCTTGGGCTATGACGAAGCTCAGGTCTATCAGATGACCCTCTTCGACATTCTCCATCCCGACTGCCGAGAGCACTGCCAGGCTCTTTTCCAGAAGCTTCTAGCAGGGGAGAAACTGGAGAGGGTAGAGACAGCTTTCCTCACGGCCACTGGTGAAACTGTTTGGTTGGAGGGCAATGTCAACTGCCGCTTTGAAGATGGAGTGATGGTGGCTACGCGAGGCATCTTCCGCAACATTACTGAGCAGAAGAAAGCGGCAGAGGAATTGGAGCGGCAAAACCGCCGGGCTCAGTTGCTAGCCAATCTCAGCTTGAAGATCCGCGAATCTTTGGATATCGCCGAGATCCTAGAGACGACGGTAACAGAAATCCAAGCCCTGCTCAAAGCCGACCGAGTCTTGGTCTACCGCTTCCAGCCGGATGGTTCTGGGATCATCTCCAACGAGAAAACTCAGCCGGGGATCCCCTCCTTGATGGGAGAGGTGATTGAGGATCCCTGTTTTCAGGAAAAGTACGCCCAGCTCTACAGCCAGGGCCGCGTTCGCGTTGTTAGCGATGTGGAAAGTGAAGGACTGGAGCCTTGTTACCTAGAGCTGCTGCAAAAAATGCAGGTCAGGGCCAACTTGGTGGTGCCGCTGTTTTTGGAGCAGCAGTTGTGGGGGTTGTTGCTGGCCCACCAGTGCTCTGGCCCGCGTCAGTGGCAGCCGTTTGAGATGGAGCTGCTGTCGCAGTTGGCCAACCAAATTGGCATTGCCCTCACCCAGGCAGCCCTTTTGGAACGGGAGAGAAAGCGCAGCCTGGAGCTGGAGCAGGCCCGCAAAGCAGCAGAGCAGGCTGCACAGGCCAAAAGCAGCTTCTTGGCCACCATGAGCCACGAGATCCGCACCCCCATGAACGCGGTGTTGGGGATGACGGGCCTGCTGCTGGAGACCCCCCTCAATGCAGAACAGCGGGACTTTGTAGAGACCATCCGCGTCAGCGGCGATGCGCTGCTCACCCTCATCAACGACATCCTGGACTTCTCCAAATTGGAGGCCGGGGAAATGGAGCTGGAGATCCTGGATTTCGATCTCCGCTCGTGTCTGGAGGAGGTGGCGGATCTGTTTGCCCCCACTGCCCACGCCAAGGGATTGGAGCTGGCGGTGCTCATGCCACCGGAAGTGCCGCGCTACCTGCGGGGAGATGCTTCGCGTCTGCGGCAAATCCTCAACAATTTGGTAAGCAACGCCATTAAGTTCACCCACCGAGGAGAGGTGGTGATCCAAGCGGAGGTGCTGCAAGAAACCGCTACCCATGCCCACCTCAAGCTCTCGGTGAGAGATACCGGAATCGGGATCCCGGCGGCGGCGCAGAGCAAGCTGTTTCAACCGTTTAGCCAGGTGGATGCCTCTACTACCCGCAAATACGGGGGCACGGGACTGGGCTTGGCCATCTGCAAACAACTGACAGAACTGATGGGGGGAACCATCTCGTTGCAAAGCCAGGAGGGACAGGGCAGCACCTTCAGCGTTGAGCTGACCCTGGAGCGGCAGCCCTACGTCCAGCAGCTTGCCCAGCCTTCTGCTCGTGTCCCGGTGGATCTGCAGGGCAAGCGGCTGTTGGTGGTGGACGACAATGCCACCAATCGCAAGATCCTGCGCTGCCAGGCCACGGCTTGGGGAATGGTGGTGGAAGAGGCCGAAAATGCCTATCAGGCTATGGACAAACTGCGCCAAGCCGTTCGGGAAGGCAGACCCTTCTCCCTGGCCGTTTTGGATATGCAAATGCCAGAGGTGGATGGGGAGACCTTGGGCCGCTGGATCAAGGCAGATCCGCAACTGGCCGAGACGCAACTGGTGATGATGACCTCCCTGGGACTGGGGGAGCACTCCCGCCGCGCTGCCGAAATCGGCTTTGCCGCCTACTTGGTTAAGCCGGTAAAACAAAGCCGTCTGCAGGAAGCGCTGGTCATGGCCCTGGGGAAATCTTCTGGCCTCTCCACCTCTCTTTTGGGCATTGGCCCCCCTCTCTCTCAGACGACGCCTATGGCCGACCGACCCCAGCAGTCCCTGCGCATTTTGCTGGCAGAGGATAACCCCGTCAACCAAAAGGTGGCTTTGCGCCAGCTCCAGAGCTTGGGCTACAAGGCCGATGTGGTGGCCAATGGTCAGGAGGTATTGGATCTCCTGCAGCAGGTCAGATATGACCTTATTCTCATGGATTGCCAAATGCCGGTGATGGACGGCTACGAGGCCACCCGCCGCCTACGCCAACAGGAACGGAGATCCGGCCACCGCACAGTGGTGATTGCCATCACGGCCAACGCCATGCAGGAGGATCGGGAGCGCTGCTTGCAGGCAGGCATGGATGACTATCTCAGCAAGCCGGTGCTGAAGGAAGATTTGGAAAGGGTGCTCAACCACTGGAGCCAGGTGATTGCCCAGTCTGCAGCAGGATCCTCCAATGGATCCGCTTCTAAAGCAGTTTCTCCAAGCTCCCCCGGTAGGGACAGGGATCCCTCTTCTTCCACCCAGCCCTATCCCATCGACTCTGCCTATCTGGATCAGGTTTCCGGCGGGGATCGCGGGTTTCAGCGGGAGCTGCTGCAGGTGTTCATCCAAGATTGTGAAACCCAGCTGCCGCAATTGCGCCAAGCCATTGCCGGTTACGACGCAGAAAGAATGCGGCGGATCGCCCATCGCCTCAAAGGAGCCAGCTCCAACGTGGGAGCTAATGCTTTTTGCCAAGTGGTTCGCGAGCTGGAGCACTTGGGGGTAGCGCTGGCCCAGCAGGGATCCCAAGGTGATCATGAATGGGCACGGGCTCTGCAGGCCCCAGAAGACCTAGAACGCATCTTGGCTGATATTCGCCGATACTTGCAGGAGCTGGAAGGATAGGTTCCTATCTCTCGGCGGGATCCCAAGCCTTCTGCGCTGCTAGCCTTCGCTCCCCGCCCCTCTCCCAGTGGAAGAGGAGAGTCAGCGGCAGAAGCAAGGCAGTGGAAGCTGGACTTAACAGCCTGCATTTCGCTTCCACTTCCATTTGGATTCATTCAGACCTAAATCCAGAATCGAGGGCAATGCGAAAGCCTGGCTGCTTTGCAGAGGGTGGAAACTACAGCCAGGCAAGCAAGGATCTACAGCAGTGTCCTAGGCCCACCGGGATTACATCAGGCCGATTTGAGAGAGGATCCCTTGGCCGGTCAGCAACTCGGTCGCAACGCCAATCACAAAGCCCAGCATTGCCAAACGGCCATTCCACTTTTCGGCGAAGGTAGTGAAGCCGAACTTAGCTTCTTGGTTCTCCATGGTTTTAGCTCCATCAACGGGTGACATCTTTAATGTGGCTCAGATATTAAAAATTGTCAAGTTTTGTGTCGAGAGCTAACAAGGGATCCCTAGCTGCTTTTCACGGTTGTCCAGAGGGCGTCGATGAGGCGCAGCTCTTCCCCTGACAGCACTTTAAGGTAGGTGAGTTTGGCAAGGGCCTCTTCGTCAGGGTAGATGGCCGGGTTTTGCCGATCTTCTGGGTTGATCATGGGCAGAGCTGCAGCGTTGGGGGTGGCGAAGCGGTTGTGGTTGCTCAGTTGAGCGCCGACTTCAGCATCCAGGATGAAATTGATGAAGCGATTGGCCAGCTCGGGGTTGGGGGCCTGGGCGGGAATGGCCATTACATCCAGCCAAATGTGGGCACCCTCGCGGGGGACAAAATAGCCGATGTTGGGGTTTTCTTCGGCAGCTTGCAGGGCATCGCCGCTGTAGACGATGGCTACATTGGCCGTTCCAGAAACCAGTTGGTTTTTGCCCCCCACGCCCCCAATTAGGCCGGCACTGCGGCGCTTGGTGTCGATCAAAAGCTGCTGGATCTGCTGCAGTTCGGAGCGAACGGTGGTGTTCATATCGAAGCCCAGGTAAACGGCAGCAGCGCCGATCATGGAGCGCATCTCGTCGATCATCACAAAGGGGCCATACTGCTGCTGCGGGTCGAAAATCAATCCCCAAGAGCGTTCAAAGTTTTCGGGCAGGCGGTCTTTGCGGTAGCCAATGCCGGTGGTGCCCCACTGATAGGCGGCGGTGTAGGTGTTTTCTGGATCAAAGGGCAGGCCGACAAATTTTTCGCCCAGGTTGCTTAGGTTGGGGATCAATTCTTTGTTGAGAGGCTGCAGCAGTCCCAGCTCCAACATGTTGGGCACAATGTAGTCGGTGGGAACAACAATGTCGTACTGGCTGGTGCCTCCCCCCCGCAGTTTGGCCACCATGTCTTCGTTGGATTCGTACACGCTGACCAGCACGCGGCTATTGGTGGCTTTTTCAAAGGCGGTGAGGATGTCGGGATCGATGTATTCTGACCAGATGTAGAGGTTGAGAGTCTGCCTCTGGGCAGAGGTAACATGGGGCCAAAACAAAACCAGGACAAGCACACAGCAGAGTAGGGTTGTAGCCGAGGCAATCCACTTTTTCATGAGATTTCTCCGACTGTGAAAAGTTGAAAACATCGTATCTGCTTTCATCCCCCAGCCGGCTACACCCGCGGCTAGGGGGCACGCCTTGGGCAATCGCCAAGCCCCGCAAACTCCGGTTGAGGCTCGGGTACTCACCCTTGTTTCCAAGACAACACCCAAACGGTATCAACGCCTCCGCGAGCGATCCGCCAAAAGCCGCAAAGGCCGATTCTTTCGTCGGATCCCTCGATGCCTTGCGCCACAAGGCTTTCCAGCCCCAAAACCCCCTCGCCGCAGCTCTTTTTGCCGACTTTTTTCCGGATCCCTCGCAAATGGGTCTTGCATTCCTTGCCCTGCTTGGGTTTAATAGGGGTGG
>NZ_JANSHL010000009.1:24392-96100 GCF_047461575.1 Synechococcus sp. W60.1
AGATGCGGCTGTTGGCCTGGTCCAGCTGGATTTGCTTGGGCGCGGGATAACGGAAGCTGTCCGACCGGCCCTTTTTCTTGAACTTCGGGAAGCCGGCGCGTTGGGCGAAGAAGTGGCTGTAGGCGCGCTCCAAGTCCTTGAGCGCCTGTTGCAGCGGATGCACCGGCGCATCCGCCAGCCACGCCGTATCTGCGCTGTGGCGCCACGCGGTGAGCAGCTGGCACAAGCCCGCATAGCCTAGCTTTTTCTGGCCTTGCTCGTGACGCTCCTTCTGCAACGCCAGTGCTTTGTTGTAGACGAACCGGCAGGAGCCAGCAAAGCGGCGCATCTGCCGTTCCTGCTGGCCGTTGGGCAGCAATTCGTACTTGAAGGCTTGAAGTCGTTGCACCGCTCAATCGTATTCTTGGCCTATGCGTGATGACAACGATATTCACATGGCCGGCACTGCGTTTTTAAAGGGCGTCGGCTACGGTCGGCGCTATCCTTCCCTGCCCTGAAGGACGGGGCTTGCCGCGCCTTTTGGCCAACCACTGATAGGCTACTTGCCTGAATAAAGCTGGGATCGGCAGCGCAGCCTCAATGCTAGCCTAGTAAGGCTGTGTTTTTGTGCGAAGCCATGCCTGTTCCTAAGAAGAAAACTTCTAAAGCCCGCAGTCGCAGGCGCTACGCCGTCTGGCTGGGCAAAGCTAAGCTCCAGGCCCAGCGAGCCATGACCATTGGGCGCGCCATTCTCAGCGGTCGCAACACCGGTTTCTACTATCCCAAAGCTAAGTCTGAAGAGGATGAGGAAGAATAGAGGCTTGCTGCAGGGATCCCGGTGTCTGCGCGAGTGATTACACTGGACTAGAGCTGTGCTCCCCTGAAAGCGGTTTTGCTGCCCCTGTAGTCTTGCTCCTCCATAGGTTGCATGCGCTCCTTGACTTCCCTCACCTACTACCAACGGCTGGGTCTGTCTCCAGGGGCATCTCCTGAGGCCATCCGGCGGGCCTACCGGCAATTGAGCAAGCGCTACCATCCCGATACTTCTCCCCTGGCTCCGGAAGTGGCCATTCGCTGCTTCCAAGAGTTGCAGGAGGCCTACCTTGTCCTTAGCAACCCGGCGAAACGGGCCATCTACGATGCCAGCTTACGGACGGTGACCGCCAACACGGGATCTCTGGGCATGCCGGGATCCCTTGGTGCCGATTCTCTAGAGCTGCGTATGGAAACCCGCCCACTTTCGGCTGGCGAGCTGTGTGCCCTGCTGCTGATGGGATCCACCCTAGTCGTGTGTTTGCTACTGGCAGGTGTCCTCGCTTGGCTGCGAGAGAGTGGGGCAAGCTGATTCTGCGAGCATTTCCTGCCCTCTTCGGTAGGACATTGGGATCGAGTTTTCGGATTCTGGATCAGGAGTGCTTGAATGAACATAGCCCGTTGACTCTAGGGTTTGATTGCTTTTCTTGAATCTCGCCATGCCTTTGCCTCCTGCAACCACGCCCCTGTACAATCACCCGCTCCACACCATCGAACGCTGGCTGGAGGATCAGGGCTGCACCCGCGATCCGCAGGATGTGGAGCAGTGGTTTTGCGAACGGCCTGGCTGGAAAGCCATTTTGCGCCTGGAAGAAACCAGCATTTGGGTGCGATACACCTACCCAGACGGCAACACGAAAACTTTATCTTTTCCCTATTCCCTCAGCCGGCAAGACGTAGAACAGGCCATTTTTGAGAGTTAGCCGAGCCATGCGCGTTCTCCAGTTGCCTGCCCTGCGCGATAACTACATCTACCTGCTCCACAATCCCGACACTGCAACAGCAGCCGTGGTGGATCCGGCAGTGGCTGAGCCCGTGTTGGAAAAGCTGGCCGAGCTGGGGGCGGAGTTGGTGGCCATTTTCAACACCCACCACCACCACGACCACGTGGGGGGCAACCGACAGCTTTTGGAGCGCTATCCCCGTGCCAGAGTCTATGGCAGCCAGGTGGATCGGGGGCGGATCCCTGGCCAGACGGTGGAGCTCAAGGCAGGGGAAACAGTGGAGTTTGCGGGTCGGCTAGCAAAGGTGCTGTTTGTGCCCGGCCATACCCGCGGCCATATTGCCTACTACTTTTCCGAGAGTGGGGATCTCTTCTGTGGCGATACCCTGTTTGCCGGGGGATGCGGGCGGCTGTTTGAAGGCACCCCGGAACAAATGCTGGGATCCCTGGATCAACTGCGGCAGTTGCCGGAAGCCACACGGGTGTGGTGTGCCCACGAATACACCTTGAACAATCTCAGGTTTGCCCTGACAGTGGATGGAGACAACCCCGACCTGCAGGCGCGTTATCAGCAGGTGGCTGCCCTGCGCCAATCGGGATCCCCAACAGTACCCAGCACTATGGGCGAGGAGCGACGCACCAACCCCTTCTTGCGCTGGGATCAGCCGGCTCTGCAAGCTGCCACCGGGCTCCAGGATCCGGTGCGGGTCTTCGCTCGCCTGCGCGGTATGAAGGATCAGTTCTAGCGCTGTTTGTAAAGTTTGCTTTCTCCTGGGAGAGCGAGGGCATACTGTCGGTGGGACTGCCTAGCTATTCCCCAAAGTCCTATGTCTTGTCCTGAGTGTCCGGCTCTGCCTACCTTTTGGCAGGAGGCAGGGCGTCTGTTTCTCTGGCTGCCCACCCCTCACACCCAGCGCAAGGTGGTGCGGCTTCTGGAGGCTAAGGAGGGGATCCCAGCCCCCCTTTCGGTTCAACTTTTGGAAAACCTTGGCCTGGCGGTTTCCATTGCCCAGGGGGCCCTCAAGAAAACCCTAGAAGGAATGGCCGAGGTTCTTTCGCAGCAGGAGATGCGGGCCAGCCGCGCTCTGTTTTTGGCCGGAGATAGGGATCCCTGTTGGCAGGATTGCGCCCGGGTGGAGTTGTTGCAGGAGTTGTTCCACCGCACTCAGGCCGAGCTGTTGCTGGAAGTGTTGGCAGAAAGCCGGCTCACCACCTACTTTCAGCCCATTGTCCAGGCGCGGGATCCCGCTTTTGTGGTGGGCCATGAGGCGCTGGTGCGAGGACTGGACAAGGAAGGGCGGTTGATCAACGCGGGTTTGCTCTTTGCTATGGCTCGGGAAGCCCATTTGCTCTACCAGCTGGACTTGGCCGCCCGCCGCACGGCCATTGCCGCGGCCATGCAGCACCACTTGCAGGGGGATCTCTTTATCAACTTCATCCCCACTGCCATCTGCGACCCGGCTTTTTGCCTGTGCCATACTGTCTGGGCTATTAACCGCGCCGGGATCCCGCCCCAGCGGGTGGTGTTTGAGGTCAATGAGTCTGACCGCAGCCCCGATTTGAACCATTTGCAGCGGATTTTGCACTTCTATCGGCAGGCAGGCTTTCGGGTGGCTTTGGATGATTTGGGGGCTGGCTATGGATCCCTGAACCTGCTGCACCAGCTGCGGCCAGACATGATCAAGTTGGATGGAGAGCTCATTCGCGGGGTGGACGGGGATCCCTACAAGGCGGTGATTGCCCAAAAGCTGCTGGAGCTGGCCCAAGACCTGGGGATCACCACGCTAGCGGAAGGGATCGAGACTGCGGGGGAGCTACAGTGGGTTTGCGAACACGGCGTGGATCTGGTGCAGGGCTTTTTCATTGCCCAGCCCCAGCCTGTCCCGCTACAGCCAGCAGGATAGCCGCTCCCACAGCTTGAGCAGCCACTGAGAAGGCTACCAGACCTGGAAGGGAGAAATCATAAAGCACCCCCATCAGGGCGCTGCCCAAAAACCAGGCCAGGCCGTAGACGCTGGTAAACAGGCCGAAGGCAAAGCCCCTCGTCTGGGGGGTCACCATGCTGGCTACTGCCGCCTTCATGACCGATTCCTGAGCGCCCAAGCCAATGCCCCAGAGCACCATGCCCAGCACCGTCAGAGCATAGGTGCCGGAAAAGGCTAGAGGCGCAAAGCCGGCAGATAGCACCACTGCCCCCAGCAAGCTCCACAGCCCCACGCGGTCAAACAGCCAGCCACAGCCCAGGGCTGCTAGGGCATCCACCCCCATGGCCAGGGCATAGAGCAAAGGGATCCCTGCCCCATCGCTCCCTGACTGTTGTTGCAGATGCAGGGCAATGAGGGGAAAATCCGCAAACCCCATAGCCACACAGGCTGCTGCCAAAAGATACAGCCAGAAAACTTTGGGCAAGCCTTTTGCTGGAGTCATCTCCGGCTCCGGCTCAAAGTCGCGCGGACTGGGATACAGCCATTGCGCTAGCCCCAAAGCCGCCAGCCCCACCGCTGCCGGGATCCCCAAGGCCAAAAACGCGCCCCGGAAGCCATATCCCGCTCCTAGCATGGCTGCCACCAGCAGCGGCCCTGCCACTGCCCCAATTTGATCTAGGGTCTCATGCAGGCCAAACCCCAAGCCCCGTCCCACCTGCAGGGCTGCATGAGAAAGCAACACGTCCCGCGGCGGGGTGCGGATCCCTTTGCCGGTCCGCTCGGCCAAGAGCAGCACGGCGGCCCAAGGCCAACTGCCCACCCA
This sequence comes from Synechococcus sp. W60.1, assembly GCF_047461575.1. Lineage (NCBI taxonomy): Bacteria > Bacillati > Cyanobacteriota > Cyanophyceae > Synechococcales > Synechococcaceae > Synechococcus > Synechococcus sp. W60.1. Next base: position 28,876 of record NZ_JANSHL010000009.1, read on the forward strand.
GGCCAAAGCCGGGATCACCGCCGTGTTGATGACATAGCCCAAGGTGGTGAGCTGCCAGTGCCCCCGACTGCGGTGCAAGGGATCCCTGCCCAGCTGGTCGCTCCAATAGCCCACCCCCAACCGCAAGCCATAGGCCAATAGCTCCCCCCCGCCGGCCACCAGGCCCACCACCGTGCCGCTGGCCCCTAGGGATCCCAAAAAAGCTCCAGAAATGCTGCGGGCTCCTTCGTAGGTGGCATCGGCACACAAGCTGACGATCCCCAGAAGGAGGATAAAGCGCCAGGCAGAAGGGATCATGTCCGGCTCCATAGATTCAGTACAAGCATCAACAGCAGCAGCTCGTTACGTCCATGGCTAGAATCCATAGATAGAAGAGTAAGGGCAAAGAGAGCTTCAGAAGAGTCTTCATCTAGCCGGGAGCAACTGCCGGCCCAGGAGAACCTAGAGCTGAGCAGGTCTTGTTCTCCTTTGTTTGCCTCGAACAGAATCGAGCTTCCCCTGTCCTTCTGGTAAGAGGAGAGAAGCAATGGCCGCTAAAAGAGTGCTTTTTAAGCTAGCCTGTTTTCTCTTGGGTATCTGTCCGATTTCAATAGCTATTGCTCAGCAGGCATTCTTAAACGCTGAGTATCTCATATTTGCTTTACCCGAAAATATTGAGCGAGTTCGTTTTCAAAATGGCCAGTATCAGAGAGGCTCTAGCCCTCTCGAAGAAGGGTTCCTAAGAGTAAGCCTCGAAAAGCTAGCGCCTGCCGATCTTAACAACGATGGGCTTCAGGATGTAGTGGCGATTGCATTAAGTAATACAGGAGGGAATGCTTTCTGGACAACCTTATCTGGGCTGTTGGGCGGCAGCAAAAAACCTACGCCCCTGGAGCCTGTGTACCTCGGCGATGGGGTTGTAGTTAACAATGTTTCAGTTGCCCGTGACTCTGGAGGAAAGGCTGAGGTCTGCTTAGATATGCTTGCCCATGGCCCCGAGGATCCCAGTTGTTGCCCTACCAAGAAAGAAAAAAGGTGCTTCACCCTGGCCGAAAACCGGTGGATACCTCGGAGAGCTAAATAACCTCTACTTTGGTCGGCTAATGACCTGCCCAGGACTTCCTTGAGGAGATTCGACCAGAATTACAGGAATAGAGCTGGTCTCCAGAACGGCTTGGGAGGTGGATCCCACTAGCACTTGTTCCCAGCCGCGGTGCCCCCGCTTGCCCATGACTATGTCGGTAACCTGCCGCTCCTGGGCTATGTTTACAATGGTCTCCGCCAAGGGCCCGGAAGCCAGGCAGAACTGGTGGCGAATATCCGCCAAAAGGCGCTGGGCAAGCTGGCGCAACTGTTCCACCCCTTTCCCCTGCAGCTCATCGGTAACATGCAGCACAATCACTTCCCCGTCCACCCGCCGCGCCAAATCGGCTGCCTTGCGCAACACCACCTCGGCTAGAGGAGAGGTATCCACGGCTGCCAAAAAGCTCACCTTGCCTTGGCTGCCCACTTTGGTGGGATCCACCTCTCCTTTTTCCAAAAGCCGGGGGGCGCAAACCTGGGTCAGCCAAGCGCCCAGGGGAGCGGTAACCAGAATTGACAAAGCCGCCAAGGCCAAAATGATCTCCCCACCGGGGATCCCTTGGGCCAAGGGGATCCCACCAATGGCCGCCTGTACCGTCGCCTTAGCCATGTTGCCCGGCAGCAAAAACAGCCGCTCCCGCCAGGTCCAGTTGCTCCCCAGGGTGGAAAGCCACCAACCTAAGCCCCGCCCCAGCAGCAGGCTCAAGGTCAAGAGCAGCAAGCCCGGCCAAAACACGGATCCCAGCACCCCCAGATCCAGCGACGCTCCCAGTAGCACAAACAACACGATCTCCGCCACCGTCCAGAGGGCATCGAACCCACCTCGCAGCCGCCGCGCCAAGGGGGCATCCAGCTCAATTAGAAAGAACCCCAGGGCCATCACCGCCAAATAGCCGGAAAAATAGGGCCACACCTGCGGTGCCAGCACCAGCCCCAGGGCCATACAGGCAGCCAGCAGCGCTTCCTGGACGCTGTTGCGGGTCCAGTTTTGTTGGGTTAGCAGCGACACCAGAACCCGCGCCCCCAGGTAGCCTATGGCTATGCCCAGCAGGATCTCCATCACCACCTGGAACGGCAGCCACTGCAGCGGCGACAGCTCCAGGCTTCCCAAGCGAACGCTCGCGGCGGATCCTTGGCCCAAAAAGCTGAGCAGCAGGCTAAACCCCAACAACAGCAGTACGTCGGAAAGGGCGCTGCCGGTCAAAATGGCATCCGGGATCCCTTTGGTTACTCCCCAGCCCAAACTCTTGAGGCGCAACATCCCCGGCACGATCACAGCCGGCGACTCTGCCCCGATCACACAGCCCAGCAGCAAACCGGTAGGCCAGTCTAACCCCAGGATCCCAGTGCTCAACAGGGCCACTGCCACCGCCTCACAGGCGGCCGGCAAAAAACCCAGCCGCAGGGCTACAGACCCTTGCTGGACCAGCTTCTCCCGATCCAGCCCCAGGCCCGCCTTCATCAAAATGATCATCACCGCCACCACCCGCAGATCCCCCGCCGCTGCCAGCACCTCGGGAGACAAGACCTCTCCCAGCAGGATCCCTACGAGGATCATCCCCAACAGAGGGGGCATCCCCAGCCGACCCACGATTTGGCCGACAAAAAAGCCCATCACCAAGATCCACAGCCAACTGCCCAGCATCACCAGATCCTCTCTCCTTGCCGTGTTGAAGGGCAACTCAGGGGGGAGAGCCTCTGGGGAGTGCGGACGCAAAGCCAAAAACTCCTACCCCCTGGATACCCCCAGAAGTGTAGGAGTCATCAGCCTCAGCCTTGGATGTCAGAACAATCCCAGAAGAATTCTGAATCGGTGCGAGGCGGTTGCGGTGAACTCCATCACCGGTTGCCGGAGCAAGGCTCAAAAGCCGACCGGCAACTGATCCCGCTTGCAGGGTATCATGCTTTCTCTTCCACAACAACTAGGCGATAGGGGCAATCTGGACGGCCAATGGAGCGGTAGAAATCCCGGCAGACATTGTCGGTAAAGCGATCGCTGAGGCCGCGGGTTACCTGCTGCACCACTTGACGGGCCACTCGACAAACCAACTTGCGGGGCAAAACCTGCAAAAACTTAGGCAAAGCCAGCCCAATCTCCAGATGAAGAGACCAGTGAACACGAGTTGTGGGCAGGTCTTTCAGGGATCCCTGCAGCTCCTCCAGCTGGAAATCGGCTTGGCAGCTGACCCGGTAAGGCATTCCTTCATCGCCGGGCAACTCAATCGAGGTCAGACAAAACCGGTAATCTTTATCCGGCCAGATCTTGACCCCAAAACTGGGCTCCAGCTCAAACCCCAGCCCGCCCATGCGGAAAAACTGCAACCTGTAAGTCTCGGCAGACAAAGCTTCCACCTGCAATGGCCTGAAGCACCGCTGGATCCACTGGGCATGGCCTCTCAGGTAACGGGCCAAGGTCTCCCGATCGGTTTCCAGATCCACTTGGCCACAGCGCGCGGCTTGTAAATCCAGGTGGGCTTTGTCCAGGGAGGGATCCCAAGAGGACGGAGAGGGATCTGCGGGAGCACCGCCTTCGGGGGACATGGCCCTTTCACTTGGCGGAACGGCGGGCTTGGAGCTGGCGATAGACATCCCTAACATCTACCTGATAGTGAGCAAGGGCCACGAGGCAGTGGTACCAGAGGTCGGCCATCTCACGGGCCAAAGCCACGCGGTCTTGATCCTTAGCCGCCATCACCACCTCAGCCGTCTCCTCGCCAAGTTTCTTCAAAATGGCATTTTCCCCCTTGGCTAGCAAGCTGCTGGTGTAGGAGTCGGGACGGGGATCTGCCTGGCGGGCCTTCACCACAGCAAACACCTGCGACAGGGTATCGGCTGCTGGAAGGGGATCCCTTTGATCCCCTGGCAGTGGGCGGAAGAAGCAACTGCGCGCCCCCGTGTGGCAAGCCGCATCTCCCACCTGCTCCACCAAGATCACCAGCGCGTCGCCGTCGCAGTCGTAGCGGATTTGCTTGACCCACTGCACATGACCGGAAGTTTCCCCCTTAGGCCACAGGGCCTGGCGAGACCGGCTCCAGAACCAGGTGCGGCCCGTTTCCAAAGTTTTCTGCAGCGACTCCCGGTTCATCCAGGCCACCATCAGCACCGTCCCATCCAGGTAGTCCTGCACAATGGCCGGGATCAGGCCCTGTTCGTTGTAGCTGAGGCTGCCCAGCCAGGTGATCTCCTCGGGCAGAAGCGATCGAGGGGGATCCGAGGAAGGGTTGAAGGCCAGAGCAGCAACCATAGAGCAGCGACCTGAAAAACCGCATTGAGAGCAGGATAACAGAACCAGCCCTCGCCAAGATATCCTTGACAACCTCAGCCAAGGGGTACCAGTTCCCGTGCCGCCAGGGACAGGACCACCTCTTCTCCCTCACCGGCCAGAGTCACCAGCCAGCGGTCGCGGTTTTCACGGGTGAGGACGATCCCCAGCCTCCCCTTAACAGAAGGAGGATACAACAGCCGTACCCACATGCCCGGCTCGAGCTGGGCAGCCGACCGCAGGGGATCAGCCGGGTTGCCGAGAATCCGCTTCTCCATTACCCAGGTCGCCCCAGGGTTCTCGGCCCCCCCTTCAGCAGCAGATGTCATGACCTCCCTCAGCACACCTCTCCTAAGCACCACCGGCAGGGTAAACAGCAAACTTAGCCCCCAGGGCTAGAGGCAAGCCGGACTTCTTCGGCCGGGATAGACCCTCTGTTGCGGAATGGCTGTATCGCAGATTACCGACTTAACCCGGAGGTCGGGCTGGGAGCACCGGTGTGGGGTTGGACAGAAGCGCTGGGCAGCAGCTTACGCTCCGGCTTGCGCTCTAGGAGCAAGGCTGACCGTTCCAAGCGCGTATCCACCAGTACCGAGGGAGGAGTCCAGTGGACACGCTCCAGCAGGCGCTGCAGCAGTTGAGCATCGAGGATGTCCACGCTGTGGGGGGATGTCGCCGTTCCGGCCACCAGGGGGGTGGGGGTGGCTTGAGGAAGGGATCCCTCAGCAACAGGTTCTGACCCATCGCTGGGCTCTTTTAGCACCAATTCCGCCATTGCCTGGGCCACCTCTTGACCATACACCCCATCGGGGCCAGAGGGGAGCAGATCCAGCCGTCCCTGCTGAGCGGCCAAACGGCTCAACCCCAGTTGCACAGCTACCACCGCTGCCCCCCGATCCCCCCGCCTCAACGTGCGTTGGCCGGCCAGAATGCTCTTGAGTTGGGCTTTGGCCGCCTCTTGCTCGCTGCCGGGCAAAAGTTGCACCAGCCCCTCCAGCCGATCTCCCTCAGAGCCAGCCTTGGCCTCGGGATGGGGATCCTCCCGCCAAAGGCGAGTCAGGTCGTAGAGCAAGATGGCATGGGGCACAGGACGGCTAGGCTGATGGGGAGCAGCATGGCCCGTGCCCAAGATCTGCCCCTGGTAGACCAGCGACGTGCTAAAGCCAGAGTCCAGCAGCACGGCTTCCCGGATCCCGGTTTTGGGCAGCAGACTGGCCAGGATGGCGGCGTTGACGTGGGTTTTGGTAACTCCGATCACCACCCGCTCCTGGTCATCTACCCCAAAGAAAGCTCTGGGGCGAAACTCAGCAGCGCTGGCAAGGCGGAACGAGTTGATCTCCGCCGGAGAGAGGGCATGACCATCCTTAACCAGCCACAGACCGGCCACAAACAGATCTGTGACATCCGGCATCAACTGGCGGATGTTCTCCAAGTGGGTCATGGTGTCGGGATCAAAGGGCACAAAGCGGAGGCGATCCCTGCCCAGCAGCACCAAGGGGCGACCGCGCACCACCTTGTCGTCTTCGGGGCGACCGGGGATGAAGGTCTTGTGGTTGGCAGCCATCACCGGCCCCACCATGACGTTGCTGGCGGAGTTGATCCAGGGGATGGAGAAGAAGCTGCCGTTAATGCCAGCATCGGCCTGGTAGCGCTGGACCAACGTCCTGACTTCGTAGCGCCGTTCTGCGTGCACTGTGGCTGCCCGTCCGCCGCGGATGGTGAGCACCCGCACCCCGTCAATGATCTCGTCGGTCAGAGCCAGAGGCTGCGTCACATCCAGCCAGTAGTCGAGGCTGCGGCTGAGGCTAAAGGTGCGGGCGCCAATGATGGCCTCGGTGATGCGAAACTGGTTAAAGCGTCGCACCTCCAGCAAGTTGGGCGATTGTCCTGTAAAACCGGGATCCATCGTAAAAGACATCCGGTAACCGGCATCGGCCAGGTATTGCTTCACCCGCTCGTCCCGGTTGCCTTCGGGATAGGCAAAGTAGTGGATGGGGTGGCCCAGCTCCTGCTCCAGCTTGGTCTTGCAGTCGAACACTTCCCGCCGCAGACGGGCATCGTCTAGCACCCGAAGATCAGGAGGATGGTTGACGGTATGGGCGGCAAAGTCAATCAGCCCGCTGGCATCCATCTCCCGCATTTGATCCCAGGTGAAGTGATCCTTGCTGGTGGGCACGCCGACAAAGCCGGTTTGCACAAAGTAGGTGGCGGGGTAGTTGTACTCCTTCAAAAGGGGGTAGGCGTTCTCGTACAGGCCCAGGTAGGCGTCGTCAAAAGTGAGCAAAATGGCTTTTTCGGGCAAGGGATCCCCGTCCCGCAGGTGTTTGTACAGTTGGTCGATGTGGATGGGGGTCAACCCCGCCTGCTTAATGGCCTCAAAGTGTTGCCGCAGCTCCGCCGCCGTAGTGTCGAACCAGACCTGCTTGCGGCCAGCCACCACATCGTGATACATGATGGCGGGCACATAAGAAAGGCTGGCCAAGGGATCCAAAGCAAAGGGATCCCGCTCCAGTTGGGTCTCTAAGGAGATGGGCAAGCGCTGTTGAGCCGCTTTAGCGTGGGCGCGGGGGGCAGGGATCTCCGCTAGAGGTGGCGAGAGCCCCGGCAGGCGGCTGACCCAGTCGGGATGAGCAGTTGCCCAGGCCACCAGGGCCCCAGCCCCAAATCCCAGCAGGATCACCAGCAAGCTTAAGAAGGGGAGTAACCTCGGTCGAGACTTGGCCAGCGGACGTCGAGAGGAAGAGGAAAAGCTTTGTCGTGGAGTGGGCGAGGGGTACGGCTGGGATCCCCTTGCTGACCCAAAGCCTGCAGGGCCTGGGGCATCGACCCTCCCAAGCGCGTCGGCTGTCGTCGAGATGTCATGGCCTCACTCCCCACTCCCAATTGCAAAAGCTCAGCCCTCGCCGGAACGCCTTTTCCTACCCAAAGCCCACCCCCAGGACAGCAGGAAAAGGCAGCCTTCCAGGCAACGGCAAAACCAACGCCAGCCTACCACCCCATCCTCAGGTTGGGGATAGGGGAGAAGTCGCCGCATGCTTTCTACAGGGATCCCTCGTTGAAATTGTTTGAACCAGAACGGCCTGGACGGGTGGCCTGAAAGAACCCAGAACCTCCCAGGAAGCCGCCCGCTACTCAAGGGTGCTTAGCAGATTGGACTCGGCAATGCTGACGATCTTGCCTCCCATTTGGGTGATCCGTTTCACTTCTTGGGAAAGGCGGCTGAAGGGCACTTTGTACTCGACAACACTTCTGCGCACACCTCCTCCCACGAGGCCGGATACCTTGATGGCGAAGATTTTATCGCTATTGGGCAGCCCTCCTTCTGAGCTGCTGGCCTGAGCAACCTCTGGTTCTGGAGCCGATGCCACCTGAGGCGCCGTGGCGACGCTCTCCCGCTCCAGGAGTAGCCGCCAGCTGCGGGGATAGGCAGGCGCCAAACGATAGACCACCTTATAGGAGCCGGCTATGTGGTCATCCTCGACCTCCACCTTCACCACAGTTCCCGCTGGAATATCCAGCTTGGCCCCCTTAGACATGACTTTAATTCCCGGCCAATTGGTGGGCACATCCGTCAGCAGCTCGACCTCAAAGGCTTGATCCCCCAACAACAACTTGGCCATCTCAACAACTCCGTTTTGCTCAGCACTCAGTGGCGAGAGAGCCGCTCACAGCCACAGCTTTACCGTCAGACATTCTACCGCTGCCAGGTGCCCACCAGAAGCTTCCCGCTGGCATGGGTCAGCTGACGTCCTCCCTTCAACGAATTGAGGGAGATCACTGATGTCCTCCCATTCTAGAATTGGGGTGTTGTAGATTTGTTAAGCAGCTGTAGATTTATTGCGGAGGTAGAGGGAGCGCCATGAACCTGTTGAGCTTGGCCTTGCCGGATCTGTCGGCAGCTTCGGATGGGTTAGCCGCCACCTTGCAGCCCGTAGCCCAGTTTTTTGCCGGCCTTAACTTGCCCCAACCCATTGTGCAATGGGGTCACCCCTTGATGATGGGGATCGTGGTGGTGGTGATGGGCAGCTTTGTCGGCCTGACTGGGTGGCGAGGACGGGCCTTGCGTCTGGCAGCCGCCTCCACAGCGCCAGAGGGATCCCTGCCGGAAGCGGCCCAGAAGCCTCTGCTTGACCACCGCAAATTGGCCCCCTGGATGGCCACCTTCATTGCCTTGGGCTACACTGGCGGCCTTCTTTCTCTGGTGATGCAAGGGAAGCCCCTGTTGAGCAGCCCCCATTTTTGGACGGGATCCCTGGTGTTGCTGTTGTTGGCGGTGAATGGAGCTTTGTCCCTCAGCGGCTTTGGGGGCAACCGCGCTGCTTTGCGCACCACCCATGCCTATGTGGGCAGCCTCATTCTATGTGTACTGTTTGCCCATGCCCTGCTTGGGCTCAAGCTGGGTTTGTCGTTGTGAGTGGCAGTAGGCTTCCCTCTGCCTGGGCAGGAACTAGCGATAAGGCTGCAGGGATTGCAGCAGGTGGAGCACGGTGAAAATGCCGATACCCAGCAGGACGACGGATCCCACCAGGTAGCTGCTGGCATTGGAGCGCTGCTCTTCCAAGAGGGCTTCAGGGGATTTGGGGGCAATCATAAACCTTTCCCCAGAAAGGGGTTTTCGGATCACGGGATCCCCTGCCTCAAAACGCACCTGCCCCATGGTAAACGCCATCGCATCCACCGGAATCACCCATTCCTTATAGATAAAAGCTCGGGTGGAGCGATTTTCTGTTCTCACTCCGGAAAGGTAGCGCTTGAGATTGAAGTTGAACCGGCTGGGCCCTTTTCCTGGAAAAATATGCTCATCCACAACCGACATAGCCTCTATCTCCGCACCTGTGGGATCCACCCTCACCCTTCCAGTTTCGTCTTCGATGAAAAAAGGGATCTGGCGAACCACCGAGTGAAGGGTTTCGTCTCTCGTTCTCGTCTCTCTTTCAAGGAGATATTCCCGACCTGTGCTCGGATCGTAATACACGTTGGCGTAGTGTTTTTGGGGAGAGCTTACTTCGGAAAACGGCGATTTTTGAGGATAGCCTGGAGAGCCAAGCTGCTGGGGGTAGTCGGGGTAACCAGGCTTTTTCTGGAAAGAACCGGAACCGGGGTAGCCAGGGTTGGGCTTTTGTGGAAAAGAATTAGAGTAGTCGGGATCAACCCTTTTCTGAAAAGAACCGGAGTCAGAGTAGCCCAAGCCGGGCTTTTTCCCGACCATCTCCCCCGGATAGGATTTTGCTCGGGATCCCAAGCGTAGAGCGTTCTGATATTCGCCTTCGCTGATCCGTTCGCTATACGCTACATCGCCTTGGCTATTCAAATACCTTCGATAGCATTCGATCTCGTCATACTCCCAAGAGATCTCAGACTTGTAGTAGACGCAAGGCTGTCGCGAAAGTTCCGATACCAAAGGCCGATCGCACACAACCCTGCCGTAAACTTGAGCCAAGTTTGCTCCTTTTGCCTGGGGGTTGGTCTGACCGAGATGGCGAAGCTCGGCTATCTTGAGCAACCGAGTTGCAGAGAGCTGTTGAACCAACCTTTGGGAGCGCAAATACTCAACAAACGAAAACAGAGAGGCAGGAAGACAAAGCAGACCAAGCAGCATCAGCCAGTTCATAAAGGCCTTCCTTTCCGGGGGTGGGGGTGAAGTTGGCCTCATGCTAGCAGTTACCTGTGAAACAGGATTTAAGAGAAGTTTAAGGCAATCCCGAATGCGGGCAGTTCCAAACTTTACCAAGAAGCTAGGCCTGAAGCCCCGCCCTTCCAGGACGGCTTTTGCCCTGTTAGACCTGCGATAAGATACACCCACGCTGGTCAGAGAAGCCAAACTCCTCAACGCCACTCCAGCGCAGTACCAAGCCTTGGATGACAGAGTACACCGGCCAGGTGGTGGGGCTGGATGTGGGCGACAGCAGTGGGCAAGCTGTGCCGTGTCTCCAGTTTTTGCGTCGTGCCGAAAGGAGATTGAAGCAACAGCAAAGAAGACTGAGCAGAAAGTTAGGCCCACGGCCCGCTGGCGTGAATAGGAAGGGGGTAAAACCTCAATACAGCAACTACCACAAGTAGAGGAAGCGGCTTGGCGAGGTACACTTCAACCAAATCAAAGTCTGGCGCCAGCGTAGAGACCGGGTTATTGAGCTAGCCCAGTGTGTGGGAATGTCTCACGACATTGTGGTTTATGAGGACTTGCAGGTGCAGAACTTGGTGAGAAATCACCACTTGGCCAAGTCTTTCACGCTAGCGGCGCGGAGCGCTTGGGGGAACGACTGGGGAGATAGGCACCGCCGTCGTGGAGGGGAAACCTGATACAGCTAAGTGCTGTCGCAGAACCAGGAACCAGAATCCTTGCTCTTTGGGGCGGGGGGCATGTCAATCGCGCAACACGTAGCCTACCCCGCGCACCGTCTGGATAAGGCGCTTCTCCCCTGGGCCTTCGATCTTGAGGCGCAAGTAGCGAATATAGACCTCGATGATATTGGAGTCGCCCGTGAAGTCGCAGCCCCACACATGCTCTAAGATCTGTTGGCGGGTGAGCACCTGACGGGGGTGTTCCATCAAGTAGCGCAACAGGTCGTATTCTTTGGCCGTCAGCTCCACCTGTCGCTCTCCCCGGGTTACCTCCCGCGTTACGGGATCCAGGGTCAGGTCCATGAACACCAACTGGCCGTCGCGGGATCGCTTTGGCTGCCGCAAATAGATCCGTATCCGAGCCAGCAGATCCTGAATGCTGAAAGGCTTGACCACGTAGTCATCCGCCCCAGCGTCCAAGCTTGCTGCCCGATCCGCCACCTCATCTCTGGCGGTCATCAGCACCACGGGCACGCGGTTGCCCGTTGAGCGCAGTCGCCGACAAATTTCCAAACCTGAGATGCCGGGCAACATCCAGTCCAACAGCACCAAGTCGGGGTTTTGGTCGCAGGCTGCCCTCAACCCGGCCATGCCATCGCTGGCTACGCTGACTCGATATCCCTCACAGGTCAGCTCCGTTTCCACAAAACGAGCCAGCTTAGCTTCATCTTCGATCACCAGGATGTGGGCAGAAGAGGGTTCAGGCTCTGGCATACGCTCTCTTGCTGAATCCAAGGAAGACGCCGAAAAACTTGCTCATTGCCCCCAAGCATATCTCAACCGTATGGATTGGCAGTCGAGATGACTGAATCCGTCCTAGCCTGCAACAGCCTTGTGGAATTGCCTGGGGTTGATATCAGCAAGTGCTTTGAGTTATTCAAAAGGCATTCATGTACCTTATCACCATGAGTATCCTAAGCCATGACCCTCTCTCCTGTTCGGCTCACCCCGCCCCTACCTCCCATTCGATGGGAAAAACTGCCGGAAGACTTTCCCTTGCCGGATGAGCCTGTGGAAAGCACCTTACAGCCCCTTTTGGCTGCTGCTCTGCGTGAGGCATTGGAACTTGCTCAGAGGATCCCTGCCCAGGCTTTGATCGCCTCCAACTTTGGCCTTTGCAGCACTGTCGGGGACAAGGTGGTGGTGAAAGCCCCCGACTGGGTTTATGTGCCCGCAGTACAGCCGATTCCCGAAGGAGAGATCCGCCGCAGCTATACCCCACACTTAGAAGGGAATCCCCCGGCGATTGTGATGGAATTCATCTCCGAAACCGAGGGCGGCGAGTACTCCATCAATCCCCACTATCCCTATGGAAAATGGTATTTCTACGAGCGCATTTTGCAGGTGCCTGTCTATGTAATCTTTCATCCCAAAACCGGTGAGCTGGATGTCTACCGCCTGGAGAATGGCCGCTATACCCCTGTATCGGCGGATGAAAACCGTCGCTACTGGATCCCGGAGATTGGCTTGTTTTTGGGGGTGTGGCGGGGACAAAAAGCCGAGACCAAAGCCAACTGGTTGCGGTGGTGGACTGCCGATGGGAATTTGCTCCTATGGGGAATCGAACAGGTAGAGCAGGAGCGGCAGCGGGCCGAAGCGGCAGAAGCAGCCCTCGAACAGGCCCGTCTGGAACAGCAGCGCCTAGCCGCGAAATTGCGGGAGTTGGGCGTGGATCCCGAGGCAATAGCCGATTGAGGGCTCTCCTAGTAGGTGCGCCCGCGCCAAGAGCGGGGCCGGCTGAGGGCAGATAGGATTATCCGCAGAACGGCCAAGGGATCCGCCAGAGGCGACATCCAGAACGTCCAAGGGGGATCCTGATAGGAGCCGCGAATGCCCAGCAGTACACCTAAGCGCAGAATCAGTAAGCCTAGGTTAAGCCCCAGCAGCACCTGCTCCGTCAGGGAAAAGGGAAACCCCATCCCGGCTTTGCCCAACAGCCCTACAACCACCGGCCCAGGGATCCCTTGGGTGAGGACGAGGAGAGCTATATCCCCCCACAACTGGGCCACAGGGGTGGCATCTTTCAAATCGAGGGATCGGCCCCACTCTCGCCAAGTTTCGCCAAAAGAAGTGTACATGCGCACCTTGAGCAGGTGCCGACCGTCGTAAAAAGCTACTTTAAAGCCGGCTGCCGCAATCTGCCGCACCAAGGTGACATCGTCACAGAAGGAGGCCCGCGCCAGCGTGTAGCCGTTCATGGCTTCCAGCACCGACCGGCGCACCAGCATACATTGCCCATTGGCCATCGTCCGTTCTGGCAGGGTAGCCCTGTCTCCGGCTGCCCCATAGCGATAGATCAGGGTCACCAAAAGAGCCGGCTGCAGCCAGCCTTCCCCCCAGTGCTGCAGGATAAACTGCGGTGCCAGGGTGATCAGGTCGAGCCTTTGGGCCTGGGCGGTTTCCAGCAGGCGCTCCACCAATCCTGGCTGGGGACGGGTATCGGCATCAATGCCCAGGATCCACTCAGAGGCCGGATCCGACTGGAGAAATCCATAGTGCAAGGCCCAGGGGCGGCCCACCCATCCGTTGGGCAAGGGATCGTCGGTTACCAGACGGAAGCGCGGATCCCGCTTGGCCATCTGCAGCACTTTTTCGGGGGTGCCATCTTGAGAGCGGCTGTCCACCACCAGCACCTCCCGCAGGACGGAGCTCTGTTGGTGCAATCCTTCCAGGCAGGGATCGATGCGCTCGGCTTCGTTGAGGGTGGGCAGCAACACGCTGACCAAGCCCGGCTGCAAAGGGATCCCAGGCTGACCGGGAGGCAGAGGGGAAGGGCGCCGCAAAGAGGGCAGCAGCCGCGCCAGCAGCACCGCCAGCATCGGCACTTGCATAACCAATAGACTCAGGGCGGCAGCATCTCCAGCCCAGGCAGGGATCCCGTTCATGCCAGTTCTAACCTGTAAGGGAAAAGTGTCCAAGAATGCTTGCAAGAGAAGCCCAGGGAGGACAAACTCATACCCATGGTGATTTAGCAATTCAAAATCAGTCTGGTTGCATCGTGCCTGTGCCCATCCCCCCTCAAACCTGACGGGCTTTTCATGGATGTCTTCATCCAGCTCAGCCACAAGGGATCCCCTGTTACAGTTGTGAGATTGCTTGATGAAAAGCTCAGCGCCGCCATTGCCCGCGATGTACGGAAAGAGCTAAGCCAAATTCTCACCGAGAAACCGGGGCATTTCTTGTTGGATCTTAGTCAGGTTAGCCTGATCGACAGCATGGGGTTGTCGGTTCTGGTTTGGGCGCATCGCCATTGCCGCACTTTAGGCTATCAACTCAAGTTCTGCAGCCTGCAGGAGCAGGTCAAGCTGCTCTTCTCCATCACCGGCTTGGATGCCATTTACGAGATCTACCCCTCTGTAGAAAAGGCGCTTGAGTCTTTTCCGTAGCTCTTTCTATTGGGTCGACTCAGAACTGCCATGGTACCAACAGGATCCTACCAACCCCGGGATTAGCCCAGAGGTTGAAAACCCGCTCAGGGAGTGGGGTTATCGTTTTGCCTCTCGACCGTCTGGGGCCGGTTCACCTGAGCATAAATCTCTGCTTGCTGCTGGATTTGCTCCCGAACTTGGGGCGGGGCCAGCCGGGCTGCTTGCTCAAACAGCTCAGGCGCTTTTGCCCGTAGGTTTTCATCGGTGGCAGAGCTGAGGACTATGGCTTTGCCGAGCACGGGAGTGAAATCACTGGGATCCGCCGCAATCAACTTGTCGTAGAGGACTACAGCTTTCTCAGTCTGGTTGTTGCGGGCGTAGACAAAGGCCAAGCGCAAACGTACATCATTATCTTCCGGCACTTCTTCAAGATGCTTCTCCAGTAGGGCAATGGCCTCAGAGGTGCGGCCCAGGGTTAGCTGCACATCCACCAACTGTTGTAGCACTTGCCCATCTTTGGGATCCCCCTCGTAAAGGATCTGGAGCTGTTCTAATGCCCCTTCAAAATCCCCCGTATCCTGCTGGATTTCGGCCAAAAAGGCTCTCAGTTGCCGATTTTCGGGCTCCAGTTCCACCAGCTTCTTCAGCGGCTCGATTGCCCCTTGCGGCTCGTTGAGCTGCAGTTGGGTGTCGATCAACCCCCGCAGGGCAATGGGGTTATCCGGCTCCCGCTCCAGCACGACGCGATAGCCGTCTGCCTGGGCCCGCAGTTGCTCGGTTACCAAGCTGGCCTCTGGGGATTCGGAAGGCCCGAGGGCCTGGAATAGCGGGCCAAAGGAGAAGCCCAAGAAAGTTACCGTGCCCACCACCAGCAGCAAAATGTTGAGGAGCTTGCGGGCTGGGGATTCTTGGGGTTTGGACTGAGGCATAAAGGGCTCGCGCAGAAGACTCCTCTGTACTCTATCATCGGCGCCGGGGCAGGCTGCGGGGTGAGGTTACCCAATACCCAAAACTTTTGAAAACAGCATCCAAGGGGAGGGCAATGCCGTACTGAATTTAGGTAGTGCTGAATCTTTTTGCCACCCCTCACTCCCTCTTAACCATGCGGATCACCTGTTACCCCGACAACCTCACCTTGGAAGCCAATCCCCTGCTCACGGTTCTGGAAAATCTGCTCAAGGCGGGGGTGCGCCATGTCCATGCCTGTGGGGGCAATGCCGCCTGCTCCACCTGTCGCATCCTGATTTTGGAAGGCAGCCAAAACTGCCGCAGCATGACTCCTGCCGAGAAGAAGTTAGCTCAACGGCTAGACCTTCCTGTACATATTCGTCTGGCCTGTCAAACCCGCATCACTGGAGATGTCACCCTGCAACGGCTGGTGATCGATAAAGCAGATGTGGAAGTAGCTCAACATCAATTGCAGGCCCATTCGGTCGGCAGCCAAGTCACCGCCGCCATTCTCAGCGCTTCGCTGCGGGGGACAGCCAACTTCGACGAGGAGAACTTTCCCTACGATGTTGTCTACACCTTGGGTCGCTACTTCACCCAGATGGGAGCATTGGTGCAGCAACATGGGGGAGTACTGGCCAACCAGAGTGGGCTGAGAAGTTTGGCCTTGTTTGGCTTAAAACAACCCGAGCTGGCCGTACAGCAGGCACTGCAGGCGGGATTGGCGCTTGGGCAGTCGGTGGCGGAGTTGAATAGGTCTCTGCGGCAACTCTCCTACCCCCAGGTTAAGCTTGCCATCGGGATCCACTACGGCCCAGTCCTTTTGCTGCCCCTCGATCCCCAAGATCCGCAGCGGTTGTCCGCCTTCGGGAAGTCGGTTCAGTTTGCCACCTGGCTGGAGTCGGTTGAGGATTTTTCGGAAGGGGGGGAACAGACTGAGGAACAGAGCTCCCGGTTGCTCATCTCGGCAGCTGTGTATCGAGCCGTGGAAGGGCAACTCCTGCAGGTGGAGCCTCTTTCGGTGAAACCCGTTCCCAACGCCAAACCCATCCGAGTTTACAGGGTGCACCCTGACCAAGTTAGCTTGCCGGCTGGCGAGGAGGAAGCTCCAGAAGCAGCCAAGCCCGAACCGATTGGATGGCTGGAAGCGCTCCGGGAATGGCTACAGGCTTGGTCTCGTTTTTGAGGGATCCCTTCAGGCAAAAACGCCATCCCTTTGCTGCACCTGGGCCCTCAGGTAGGGGATCCCCACCCGATGGCAGTAATCTCCAAAGCTCTCGCCAGGACGGCGCTCCTGCTTGTAGACCTGCAGGAGAACTCTCATGAGCGGCACGATCTGGCTGATGTGTACCCGATCCTGAAACACTTGCGCCAGGCGATCCCCCTGCGGGCTGGCTCCCAGCCAAATCTGGTAGTAGCCATCGGGGGCGGATCCCACCAATCCCAGCTCGGCCAGGTAGGGTCGGGCACAGCCGTTGGGGCAGCCGGTCATGCGTACCAAGAAGGGCGAATCCTGCAGATCCAGCTCCTGCAACAGCCGATCCAACTGGCGCACCAGCCCTGGCAAAGCTCGCTCCGACTCAGTAATGGCCAAGCCGCAAGTGGGCAGCGCCGGACAGGCCATCGACAGCCGCACCAGTTGGGGGATCTCTTCCTTGGAAAGCACCCCGTGGGATTTGAGGATCTGGTTGATGGCATCCCGCTGCTGCTCCGCAATGTCGATGAAAAGTAAATCCTGAGTGGGGGTCAGCCGCACGTGCAGAGAAAAGGCTTCCACAATCCGGCGCAGCGCCGTTTTGAGCTGCCGCTCTGGGGTGTCCTGGATACGGCCATTTTCGATGGAAATGCCCAAAAACCAACGGCCATCCCCCTGCTCGTGCCAGCCTAGGTAGTCGTCGCTGTTGGGGACAAACTTGGGCATGCGCCGGAAGGGCAACAACTTCTCCCCCAGGTACTGCTCGACCACACGGCGAAACTTGCGGATCCCCCAGTCTCTCACCAAGTATTTCAACCGCGCCTGCTTGCGGTCGTGCCGGTTGCCGTAGTCCCGCTGTACCGCCAAAACCGCTTGGCAAACCCGATACACCGCCTCCGGAGGGGCAAAGCAGAGCTTCTGGGCCAGTAAGGGCTGGGTTTCTTCCTTGCCGTGAGTGCGTCCCATCCCGCCACCCACCACAATGTTGAAGCCCTTCAAGTTGCCCTTGCGATCCGTGAGCACAATCAAGCCCAAGTCCTGGGAGTACACATCTACCGTGTTTTCCCCGGCTACGGCGATGGCGGTTTTAAACTTGCGGGGCAAATAGACGGGGCCATACAGGGGTTCTGGGCCCTCTAACCTCACCCCGTTGCCCACAAACTGCTCTGCTTCCCGCACTTCCTCATCCACCGGTGGGATGGGAACCGGCTCCCCATCCACCCAGATCTCGTAGTAGGCAGAGGTCTTCGGAGCCAACAGATCCGCCAGCTTGCGGGCATACTCTTGGGCATAGCGATAGGCAGGGCGATTTTTGTAGGGGGCAACCGGTGCCATCACGTTGCGGTTGACATCGCCGCAGGCGGCCAGGGTGGATCCCATCTGTTTGAGAATGCTGGCTATGGTGGCCTTGAGGTTTTTCTTGAGGATCCCATGCAACTGAAAGGTTTGCCGCGTTGTGGCTCGCAGGGTGCCATTGCCGTACTCATCGGCCAGCCGATCCAGGGTCAAGTAAAGCTGGGGGGGCACGTGTCCCCCTGGGATGCGGGTGCGCAACATCATCGAATAGGCCCGCTCCAGCCCCTCCTGCTTTCGCTGCTGCCGCCGATCCCGGTCATCCTGCTGGTAGGCGCCATGGAACTTGAGCACCTGCACCGCCGCCTCGCTGAAATGGGTGGTGTCTTGGGCCAGCTCCTGCTGAAGGGGATCCCGTAGAAAGTGGCTGTCTGCCTTGATCTGCTCCACCTTGGAGCGCTTGGCCTCGGATGGGATCATGGGGGGCATTGGTGATCTCCGGTAAACCGGTCGGAATACTTGTGAATAACAGGCTATCACCTCCCTTGGGCGGCGTCCAGTTGGAAAAGTCAGCCTCCTATCCGGGTTTTGTCCCAAACCCGCAAAACTTGTTATTTGAGTCAGCTTGAGATCGTCGGCGCTTCTAGCTGGCCAGGGCTAGGCGGGCACCATACTCCTGCACCGACCACAGTTGCCAGGCACAATTCCCCTGCAGCTCCAAAACCAGGTCGTGGTAGGCCAAGAGGGTGGGACGATGGCCGACGCTGATGTAGGTGGTGTTCAAGTGCTGCAGTTGCAGGTAGAGCAGTTTTTCGTTGGCCACATCCAGGGCGCTGGTGGCCTCGTCCAAGATGGCGTAGCGGGGCTGGGTGATCAAAATGCGGGCGAAGGCAAGGCGCTGCTGCTCCCCAAGGGAGAGGGTGCTGGCCCAATCTTTCTCCACATCAAAGCCGCCCACCCGCTCCGGCAAGTCCCCCAAGTTCACCTGGGCCAAGACTCGGATGAGATCTTCATCGGTGAGGTCTCGGCGGCGTTTGGGATAGAGCAGTTGATCCCGCAGGGATCCCAGCAGCATATAGGGTTTCTGGGGCAAAAAGAGCATCTCCTGAGTATCTGGGCGGGCGATGGATCCCTGGCCGTTGGTCCATAGGCCGGCAATGGCCCGCAACAGGGAACTTTTGCCGCTGCCGCTAACACCGACAATCAAAAGCCGCTGGCCGGCTTCCAAGGCGAAGGAGAGATCCCGCACCAGGGTTCGTTCTGAATTGGGGGTGAGCAAAGTGACGTGGTTTAGCGCCAATTGCTGGGCAATGCGAGTTTGAATGTTGCTTTCCCGAGCGCCGGTGTGGCGCAGCGCCGGATCTTCCAGAGACTCGTGAAAGGAGCCTAAGCGGTTGATCCCAGCGGCAAAACTGGAAATGCTTTGAATCTGGTTGGCCACAATGGAGAGGGCGCTCAACACCTGGCTGAAGGCAATGGTGGCTTGGGTAATGGTGCCGAAATCTCGCACGCCGCTGAAGTAAAGGGGGGCGACGATGACATAGGGCACAATGCGGGTGAAATAGTTGTAGGCGTATTGGAAAATATCGATGATGGCCTGCCAGATGATCAGCAAATTAAAATTGCGCAAGGCCGCACCAAAGCGATGCAAAATCTGCCTGAGTTCTTGATCCTCTCCCTGGTAAAAGGCGATGGACTCGGCGTTGTCGCGCACATGCACCAAGCTGTAGCGGAAATCGGCTTCATAGCGCAGTTGATCGAAGTTAATTTTGATCAGCTTGCGACCGGCCAAAATGGCGATGGCAGTACCGATAGTGGCATAGACCACCAGACCCAACGCCAACGGACGAGAAATGCCGTAGAGGATGCCGGTGAAGGCGTAGAGGGTGAGAATCGAGTCGAGAATGTCCAACAGGAAGGAGAGGGTGGTGCCGGTAAAGGAGCGAACATCCTCGGAAATGCGCTGGTCGGGGTTGTCGATTTCGGTGTTGGCGGCGTTGGAATCCAGCTCGTAGTAAGCCCGCTGATTGAAGTAGCGATCCAGAAAATGATCGGTCAGCCATTCTCGCCAAAACAGCCCTAGCTTGAGGCGAGTGTAGCGGTAGATCACCAAAATGGGAATAGCTGAGATAATCAGCACTCCATAAATAATCAAAAATTGCCAGAAAGTGGGCTCTTCTTTTTGCTGCAGAGCTGTGTCGATAAACCGAAAGATAAAGCTGATCATCACGTTCAGCCGGTTGACCGTCAGCGACAGAAACAGCAAAAAGGTGAGCAGCACCCACTGCAACCAGCGCTGGCGAAGCTGCCGCCACACTGCCCCAAAACAAAGGCTGCTCAAAGCCAAGCTGATCGCGGCTACCCACAGCACTGGCGAGGACAAGTTTCTCTCCGTTTGGGCCACCAATCCGGCTGCCACATTGGTAAAAAACTCCGGGAACAGGGCTTGACCGACCAAAGTCACCCCAATCTCCACAAAGAACATCAGGGCAACCACAAACACCATGGCCGCTGCCAGCAAGCCCAAAAAGATCCAGCCCCCATAGCGCACTCTGGGGTAAAAGTAGGGCTGGGCCACGGTGATAAACCGATCCCACAGTTTGCGGTCGAAGTTAAATTGAGAGGCTTGGGATTCCATTTTTGCGGTCGGCGCAGAGAGCAAGATCGACATCTCTCAGGCTAGCAGGCCACGGCTGCCAATCTGTGTTCAATAGGAGCAAATTCCATTGGGGGTGGAACAGGTTCGGTGTCTCTTCAACCTTGCAACCGGCTTTGCCAAGCCGATTGGGCCGCCAGCCACACCGTCTGAACCGGCACGTGAAACTCCTGGGCGCGGGCCACACAATCGCGAAACTCCGGCTGAGCGTTGACGATGCGGCCATGGTGGCGGGCTACCTTGATGTCTACCAGGCCGTAAGGGGTTTCCACCCGCTCGATAACCCGCTCCAGTAGGGTGCGCTGCTGTTGGAAGTGGCGAATGCCCAGGGTGGTGGTCTCCCGGAAGATGAGATCTTGACACTCCGGCACCCGATCCGGCGGACAGATAACGGTGAGCAGGATCCCCGGTCGCCCCTGTTTCATGGTGATCGGCTGGGTAAACACGTCCCAGACCCCCAGGGCCAACAACTGCTCGCAGGTGTAGGCAACCACTTGGGGGTTGAGATCGTCAATTTGGGTCTGCAACACCGATACCGTTTCCGTTAGCTCTCCCCCATCGGCTTCCCCAATCCACAGACGAAGCACATTGGGAATGGGCAGCTCTTGGGCACCGGCCCCACGCCCCACTTTTTCCACCCGCATCGGCGGACAGGGGCCAAACTCTTCCGCCAACGCCACAGCCAAGGCTGCTCCTGTGGGGGTCACCAGCTCGGCTTCCACCCCGTTGCTGAACACCGGCACGCGGCCCATTTCCCACAACTCGATCACCGCCGGCACCGGCACGGCCAATTTGCCATGCTCTGTGCTCACCCAGCCGCCCCCAACAGGATGGGGGGATGACAACACCCGCTCCACCTGCAGCCAATCCAGGCCGATGCAAGTGCCGACAATATCCACCAAAGCATCCACTGCCCCCACTTCGTGAAAGTGCACTTTTTCCACAGGCACTTGATGGACTTTTGCTTCCGCCTGCGCCAACTTTTCAAACACCGCCAAGCTGCGGGCCTTAATGGCTGGGGAAAGCTGGGATCCGGCAATCAAAGCCTGAATCTCCGACCAGTGCCGAGCAAGGGATCCCCCACTCTGGGATCCCAGCACCTCCACCACGGCTTGCAGAGCAGGCTGCCCACACCGCTGCACCCGGCTCACCTGCAGGCTATATTCCCCCTCGATGCCCAACGCCTGGAGCTGACGGTTGAGGTACTCCAAAGGCACCCCGCAATCCAGCAGGGCTCCCAGACACATATCGCCGGCAATGCCCGCCGCACAGTCGAAGTAGGCTATTTTCATGCTGGAGAACTGGGGGTAGCCGCTGCCGCCAGAATGGACTTGGATCCCTCTTGATTGTAGGCAGCAACCGGCCTGGAAAAGGCGACGGGAGAGCAGTTAGGCTTCCCTAGAGTCAGAAGATTCAGAAGATCGAGCAGCAGATTCCCGCCACTGTTGGATGATGTTGCCCAAATTGCGCCGAAACTCTCCAATGCCCAGCAGGGATCCGGGCTGGGGATCCCAGGAAGCCGAGAACACACCGTAGCTAATGCCCAAAAAACCAAGGCCAAACAAGGTCAGCGACTCTGCCAAGGTGAAGTAGGGGGGCAGAGCGACCACATGGTTGGTCAAGAGATAGTAATTCACAAAAAAGCTGCTCAGGCCCAGCCCAGAAGGGATCCCAGAAAACACCAGAATCCGCCGCACCATCCGCCGGCTGACCTCAGGGGGAATCACGGCAACAGGCTCCTTCTTGGCCGGCTTCTTCTCCACCTCAACAGAGGCGGAGGGGGAGCGACGGCGAAAGGTTTTGGACTGGCGGCTGGATTTGCCCACGAAGACAGATCTCCGATAGCGTTTTGGATGGGCTGCCTACTTTTTCACCCGGATGTTCAGCCGTTCGGCCAGCTCCCGGAAGCGGTCAGGAGAATGCTTGGCGATGTAGTTGAGCAAACGCTTGCGACGACCGATCATCATCAGCAGGCCGCGGCGGGAGTTGAAATCCTTCGGGTTTCTCTGAAGGTGCTGAGAGAGCTGGTTGATGCGACTGGTGAGCAGAGCCACCTGAACCTCGGCAGAACCGGTGTCGGTGTCGTGCAGTCGATAGCTCTCAATGATCTGCTGCTTCTCTTGTTGCAATAAGGCCATAAGATCAAGGGACTGGATGCACTGCTTCAAGATAATAACATCGGCTTTTCCTCCCTCGCTATGGCCGAGGAGGGTTATGGAGAGAATGGGATATGACAACAACCTCTGGGGATCCTCCGGCACTGCCCGCTTTGCTGGAGCTGTTGAACTCACAAGACTTGGGAAATCGGCTGCGCGCTGTCAACAAAGCCAGAGAACTGCCTGGGCCAGAAGCCCTGACATTGCTGCAGCGAGCGATTCACGACGAGAATGCCCGCGTCCGTTATGCTGCCATCAGCCAGATGGGCACCCTGTCTGGCGTCGATCCGAACCTACTGTTGCCCATTTTGCAGCGCTCTTTGCGAGAGGATCCGGAGTTCGATGTGCGGGCTGCTGCCGCCGCTGCCCTGGGGGATCTCAAGCAGCCACAGGCCCTGGCCGCTCTCCTGGAAGCTTATCGGCGAGAAACGGAGTGGCTGGTACGGTTTAGCATCATCGCTGCCCTGGGAGAGCTGGGGAACCCTGCCGCCTTCGACACTCTGGTGGAAGCTTTGCAGGACAAGAGCGAGCTGATCACCACAGCCGCTGCCGCTGCCTTGGGCGATCTGGGGGATCCGCGGGCCATTCCCTATTTGGATCCCCTCATCGATTCTGACGACTGGCAACTGCGCTACCGCGTCTGCATTGCCCTGGCCAAGTTGGGAACAGAAGCCGCTCGCGCCGGACTGACCCGGCTGGCCCAGGATTCCCAAGAACAGGTGGCCGTACATGCCCGGGCTGCCTTGGGATCCCTGTAGTTCCCTAGCTCATGGCATTGATGATGTAGTCAAAGTAAGGGGCGGCTTCAGCGGCTGCCGACGGCTCCAGCAGGCTAAGGGCAGCTTCCTTCAAAAAGACAATCGCATCGATCATGCCGGCGATGGGTACGTTGAGGGCATTGTACATTTCCCGCACCCCTATCAGGCCGATAGACTCAATCGGCTCTTTGCTGCCGGCAATAATGCCATAGGTCACCAGACGCAGGTACCAGTCGTAATCTCGCAAACATTGGTTGTAGCGCTTGTCACCGTAGGCATTGCCACCGGGTTGCACGTACTCGGGCCGCTTGGCGAATAGCTGCTTCTGGGCCTGGTCAATGATGCGCTTTTTGTTTTCTGCTAACACCTGAGCGATTTGCAAGCGCCTCTCGCCGGTGGTCATGTAATTCCTGATGGCTTCCAGTTCGCTAACTGAGAGGTAACGCAGCTGGTCATCCGCGGTCTCGATGATCTGGTTGATCACGCTCACGGTAGGGATTCTCCTGTTTTCTAACTTGCTTTCAATTCGGTTCATCAATTCGCAACCCATCCCCCCAGCCCAAGGTCGGCCCAAGAGATGAGCAGGTAGCTCGGCAAGCCAGCGCCGCCGGCTGCTCCCAGTTTAGGATAGGGCAAACCTTCCCTCAAGCACTTTGGCATGACTCCATCTCGAGACTGGCCCTAGATCCGGCCTCGCAGCCATTGGGCCATCTCATTGCGGCGCGGGGCAGCCTCCAGACACACCTCTTCGGTAATCCGCCCCTCTTGGTAAAGCCTAAACAGGGATTGATTCATGGTACACATGCCCTCATAGGAGCCGTCGGCGATCAGCTCCTCAATTTCATCCACCGCCCCCCGCTTGATGTAGTCCCGAATGGCATCGGTGTTGCGCATGATCTCGTGGGCCGCAGCTCGCTTGCCATCGGTGGTGCGCACCAGGGTTTGAGCGATGATCGCCACCAGGGTTTCTGCCAGCTGCAGACGCATCGGCTCCTGTTCCTCCGGCTTGTAAATCCCCAGCAGACGCTCGATGGTGCGGACGGCACTGTTGGTGTGCAGGGTTCCAAAGACCAAGTGGCCCGTCTGGCCAGCCTTTAGGGCAATATCCACCGTCTCTCGATCCCGCATCTCCCCAATCAAGATGATGTCCGGATCTTCCCGCAGCGAGGCTTTCAGGGCATTGGCAAATTCCAGGGTGTGGATCCCGACCTCCCGCTGCCGCACCATCGATTTCTTGCTCTGGTGGACGAACTCGATGGGATCCTCGATGGAAATGATGTGTTTGGGAAAGTTGGAGTTGATGTAGTCCACCATCGCCGCCAAGGTCGTGGACTTACCGGAGCCGGTGGGGCCGGTCACCAAAACCAAGCCTTTCTGCTCCTCGGCAATGCGCTTTAGCACTTCCGGTGCCCGCAACTGCTCCAGCGTCAAAATTTTCAACGGGATCAGACGCATCACCATAGCCGGGCCAAGAAGGGAAACAAAGCAGTTGACCCGACACCGCACCAAACCCTCGTACTGGATGGCAGTATCCAGTTCCAAACATTCCTCAAACTGGCGAATTTGGCTCTCCGGCAGGCTTTCCCGCAGCCAGCCATAGAACATCTCGGTGGTGGTGACCGGGTAGTTGGTCAAAAGCATTTGCCCCCGATCCCGAAAGCGGGGCACTTCTCCTACCCCCAAATGAATATCTGAGTAGCCTTTGTCATAGGCTTCCTGCACCAGTTGGCGCAGGGTCAGGCCCGCAGGAGCAGCTGGAGCCACTGGGATCCGACCGGCAGCCGTTGGGCGAGCTGGTGGCGCAAAAGGCGGGGCAGCAGGAGTGGGGACAGGTGGCGACACTGGAGGCCGAGCAGCAGCTGGGGTGGGCGGGGGCATCTGAGGAGAAGCGGCAGAGCCCGGCACAGGCACCGGTACCTGAGGGGGAGCGACAGCCACACCAGGCGGAAGGGGCCGACCCAGAATGGGGTTGGGGGGGTTTTTGGCATTGGCAGGCCGGGATCCCATCCCTTGGGAGGCTGAACCGAGCACTGGATCCAGTTGCGTTGGAGGCTCCACCGGGGGCACCGGAGCAGCCGGACGAGACGGACGCTGCATGACCGGCGGAGCCGGGGGCTGCCAATTGGAGTCCAAATCGGTGGGAAACTGGTTTTCGGGGCTGACCTCGCTCATGACAAGCCTCGCTTCTGGCAGGGTTTGCGTCAATCTTAGGCTAGTATTCCCAGCCTGAGCAGAGGGTTAACTCAACCCAACCACCGGCAAAGCTCCGGGAAGCTCCCTAAAAATTGGACGGATGGCGAATGAGACTCAGAAACTCTTCGCGGGTACGGGGATCCTCTTGAAACACCCCCACCATCGAGCTGGTGACCGTCCAGGAGCCGGCCTTTTGTACCCCCCGCATCACCATGCACATGTGGGTAGCCTCGATAACCACCCCCACCCCGTAGGGATCCAGCACCTCCATCAAGGCCTCAGCAATTTGCCGTGTCAGGCGTTCCTGAACCTGCAGGCGGCGGGAGTACATCTCGACGATACGGGCAATTTTGCTTAGGCCCACCACCTTTTGCTTGGGGATGTAGGCCACATGGGCTTTGCCAATAAAGGGCAGCAGATGGTGCTCGCACAGGCTAAACAGAGACACATCCCGCAACAGCACCATCTCGTCATGGCCCTCATCAAAGATGGCACTGTTCAGTAGCTCCTCCAAAGACTGCCGATACCCACTGGTCAAAAACTTCAAAGCCGCAACCACTCGTTCCGGGGTTTTTCGCAGCCCCTCCCGTTGGGGATCCTCCCCGATCCCCCGCAGCAGCGTCTCCACCGCCGCCACCATAGCCGGATCTGAGACATCCGAGCTACCCAATTCTTCTTCCGCAAAAGTGGCTCGATCTCGAATCACCCGAGACTTGAAATGGGCTTTGTCATCCATTCGAGATTGCGAGCCAGATCCGGGTTTCGCAAGGGTCATAGCAGGATATTCCTTGGTTAACGAAAGGCTAAGAGAACTCGGTGCATGCAACTCAGCTCAGGTGGCATCCAGTCAAAGGCTGCGATAGCCAAAACCCTCCCAAGTCACGGGCAACCCCAAACCAGCCAGGTCTAAAAGGCTCCCACCGCAGGCATGAAGGTGAGATCTTCCACCACCGCACCTGTGGGCAACCGAACAATATAGGTAATCAAGTCGGCTACCCATTCCGGCGAGAGCATTTTGGAACGGTCGAAGTTGACCCCTACCGTGCCCGTATCCCAGAGGGACGTGTCCACGGCACCAGGGCACAGGCTGGTGACCCGAATGCCATGCTGTCGTTCCTCTTCGGCCAAAGCTTGAGAAAAGCCCATCAGGCCGAACTTGCTGGCACAGTAGGCTCCCCAGTTGGGAAAAGCTCGCTTGCCCGCAATCGAGATGACGTTGACAATCGTGCCGCAGCGCTGCCGGCGCATTCCAGGAAGTACGGCTTGGGCACACAGAAAAGCTGCCGTCAAGTTCAAGTCGATCACTCGCTGCCAATCCGACAAAGGTAAGGTGGCCAAAGGGCCAACGTGGGCCATGCCCGCATTATTGACCAAGACATCGCAGACGCCAAATCGATCCAGGAGAGCCTGCAACTGCTGGGGCAGAGCTGCTAAGTCGGCCAAGTCCATGGGAAAAACCGCTGCCTTACCCCCCTGGTCTTGGATTTGGGCCTGCACCGCTAGCAGATCAGGTTGGGAACGGGCCACCAGAGCCACCGCTATCCCTTGTCGGGCTAGGGCTAGGGCTACCGCTCTGCCGATCCCTCGACTGGCCCCTGTAATCAGAGCACGTTCGGGAAACTTTGTCTCAAAACTCATTTACAACAAGCCTCTGGCGTGCGCCACACAAGCAAGCGCTACCCAACCTGAGAAACTTCCTTAACTAAGTGTAACACTGATTTTCCATCGCTTCCCTTGGAATCAGGGTAGGGCGCAGAGACCTCAGCCTGTCCTGCTCAAGATCCGTCCGCTGGCTGTTGAACCTCGATCCGGCTAGGTGGGGTCTGGGAGTATGGTAGTGTGGTAAAAA
The DNA here is from genome assembly GCF_047461575.1 of Synechococcus sp. W60.1. Lineage (NCBI taxonomy): Bacteria > Bacillati > Cyanobacteriota > Cyanophyceae > Synechococcales > Synechococcaceae > Synechococcus > Synechococcus sp. W60.1. The sequence goes on from NZ_JANSHL010000009.1 coordinate 55,958, forward strand.
TGGTGAAAATCTTTTGCAACAACAACCGTCATGGCTGAGTCTTTGTTTTCTCCAAGCCCCACTGCCGCGCGGGAGGATCCCTCCTACATCCTTCAGCTTGAGGGCATCAGCAAGGGGTTTCCCGGCCAGCGGCAGTTGGTTTTGCGGGAAGTCGAGTTTCGCCTGCCCCAAGGAGACATCCTCAGCATTGTGGGCCCATCGGGCTGTGGGAAAACCACCTTATTGCGCACCATTGCCGGATTTGAGCAGCCGGATAGCGGGCGGATCCTGCTGGGGGGGCAGGTTGTGGCTGGGGAGGGGCAGTGGATCCCACCGGAGCGACGGGGAGTGGGGTTGGTGTTTCAAGATTTTGCCCTGTTTCCCCACTTGAACGTGTTGGCCAATGTGATGTTTGGCCTCCGACCCACTACCCCGTTTGCGTCGGCGGCAGGGGGTGGCAATCGCTCCTCCTCAACTGAGTTGCGAGCTGAGTTGCGAGGCGCTGCCCAACAGGCGCGGGAACGCGCTTACGAGGTGTTGCGGTTGGTGGGCCTGGAAGACTACACCCATCGTTATCCCCACGAGCTTTCGGGCGGGCAGCAGCAGCGGGTGGCTTTGGCGCGGGCTTTGGCCCCCAGGCCTAGCTTGATCCTGTTGGATGAGCCCCTGAGCAATTTGGATGTGCAGGTGCGCTACTACCTGCGGGAAGAAATCCGCAAAATCCTCAAGCAAACCCAGACCTCGGCCATTTTTGTCACCCACGACCAAGAGGAGGCTCTCTGCCTCTCCGACTGGGTGGCGGTGATGCGGGAAGGCCGTATTGAGCAATGGGGATCCCCGGAGGAGGTTTACCGGGAGCCGGCTACTCGCTTCGTGGCAGAGTTTATTACCCAGGCCAACTTTCTGCGCTGTGAGCGGCGGGAGTTTGGTTGGCAGGCTGAAGAGCTGCTGCACATCCCATTCCAGGCTTTGAGGGATCAGCCCGACCCCAGCTTGCGCTGCGCAGAGTTGATGGTTCGACAGGAGGAGTTGCATTTGCATCCTGATCCTCAGGGCGGCATTGTCATTCGGGATCGACAGTTTTTGGGGCGAGAGTACCGCTATTGCCTGATCACAGCAGCCGGCAAAGAATTGCACGCCCTAGCCCGGGAAGCCCTGCCTGTGGGCGCGCGGGTTCACATTGCTGTTGGGCAAGGTCGGCTGTTCCCCCTCGCTGAGGGGTCCTCCGTGGCTGAAAAAGAGCCAAATCGCGCAAAAAGTAAAAGTGTTGCCTGAGTCGGGGTTCTTTTGCACACCTTTAGCAACCCATCTTCCCCGCGACACGAAAGCCTTCGCCCCAGATAGGGCTTAGACTGGCAAGACGGTGGTCCAGGCTGGTAGCTCCCTCTGGAGGGACAAACTGGGTAGGCTGTTGGTGGAGGATTCAGTGCCAAGCTATGCAGGGATCCCGCATCGTGGCAGGCCCATCGGAGAACCGGATCGCCTTGGCGGAGTTCCGGGTGGGCGTGGATGCGGTCATTTTCTCCATCGACACTGAGCAGAATCGCCTCCTGGTGCTGCTGGTGCGGCGGCGGGAGGATCCCTTCCGCGGTTGCTGGGCCCTGCCAGGAACACTGGTGCGGCGCTCAGAATCCCTAGAAGCAGCGGCCTACCGCATCTTGGCGGAGAAAATTCGTGTTAAAAACCTCTATCTGGAGCAGCTCTACACCTTCGGGGGGCCGGAGCGGGATCCCCGCGAGGCCGAGGATGGCTATGGAGTGCGCTACCTGTCGGTCAGCTACTTTGCCCTGGTGCGGTTCCAGGATGCTGAATTGCTGGCAGACGGAGTGGAGGGCATTGCCTGGTATCCCGCCGACCAAATTCCCTCTTTAGCCTTTGACCACGAAGAGATTTGCCGCTATGCCCGCCGTCGCCTCTGCGCCAAGTTGGAGTACAGCCCGATTGCCTTTGACATTTTGCCCGCCACCTTCACGCTAGGGGAGGTCTATCAGCTCTACGGCACCGTTTTGGGCGAGGGGTTCTCCGACTACTCCAATTTTCGCGCCCGCCTACTGAAACTGGGTATCTTGCAAGATACCGGCCAGAAAAGTTCCCAAGGAACAGGCAGACCGGCAACCCTCTACCGTTTTGATGCGGCTGCTTTCGAGAAAATCCGTCATAAGCCAATGGTATTTGTCTAAGGGATCCCAGCTCACCAATGCTAATCCGGCCAGTCCAGCCAGATCGTTAACGTTCTCCCCACGGCTAAAGCCGGGGGATTTTTTCCATCGCTCCACGCTCCTCGCGCTTCGTTGCAATGGGCTACACGAGGGCCTATATCCTCGTGGGGGACGCCATCTCCTCAACTACTGAGATGCCAAAACACCCCAGATACTTCTACTTCACCTTTAACGCTGCACCCTTCCATAAGCGGGTGGAGCGAGTCTCCCGTCCTGTCATGAGACGGTGACTTATCCCCAGGCATGAATGCCGGGGCCTGCGACGCCGAGTTTTCGGTCAGCAGCAGCCAGAGAGCTGTGCTAAGATTAGAAACCATGATAGGTATTGTTTCAGGAGTTCTCCAAGCATGTCTGCAGCAATAGATATCGCTGATGCTACCTTTGAGGCAGAGGTGCTGCGCAGCGATATTCCGGTTTTGGTCGATTTTTGGGCACCTTGGTGTGGCCCCTGCCGGATGGTGGCTCCTGTGGTTCAGGAGATAGCTGAGCAGTATGTCGGCAAAGTTAAGGTTGTAAAAATTAATACTGACGAGAACCCTCAAACTGCCAGCCAGTACGGCATTCGCAGCATTCCCACCCTGATGTTGTTCAAGGGCGGCCAGAAAGTGGATGTGGTGGTTGGCGCCGTACCCAAGGCAACTCTAACCACGATTTTGGAAAAGCACTTCGACACACCTGCCGAAGCCTGAGGGCTATGCCTTGGGTGTTTCAGAATGTAACTTTTGGGTTCTGGATTAGAACCCAGCTGCCATTTTGTGCCGAGAACTGATTAAAGTAATTCCAGAGAACTTTAGGATCCCAGCTTGACCGATTCCGTTTCTTCCCTTCTGCAAGAAGTTTTTTCCAACGCTGAGACCCGCCTAAAGCAGTTGGAGTATCATCCCAACCGGACGGCCTGGCTGCGTATTGTGCAGTCGCTGCAGCGCATGGGATCCCTGGAGCTGAGCCGTTTAGATGCCAAGATCTTGGCGGCTACTCTTGAGGATCTGGAGCAGGGGTTTGCCGCCTTCCAAAACTATGCCCACCAACGCAAGATCACCGTTTTCGGGTCGGCACGACTGGGGCCAGAAAGTCCCGAATATCGCCAGGCCCAGTTGTTCGCCTACTGCATCAGTCAACGGGGATTCATGGTCATGACGGGGGGCGGCGGCGGCATTATGGAAGCCGGCAACCGAGGGGCAGGGCTGGAAAACTCTTTTGGGCTCAATATCCAGCTTCCCTTTGAGCAAATGGCCAATCCCGTTATTGCTGCCAGCGATCGGGTCATCAACTTCAAGTATTTCTTTTCCCGCAAGCTCTTTTTTGTTAAAGAAACCGACGCGCTGGTGCTTTTTCCCGGCGGTTTCGGCACTCAGGATGAAGCCTTTGAATGCCTAACCCTGATGCAAACCGGCAAAACCAAGCTCATGCCCTTGGTGCTGGTGGACAGAACAGGTGGCTGCTACTGGAAAGAATGGGACGAATACGTGCGGGAGCACCTGCTTGGTCGCGGCTTGATCAGCCCAGAAGATCTCTTCCTCTACACCCTAACCGACGACGTGGAAGATGCCTGCCAGCAGATTGTCGATTTTTATCGCGTCTTTCACAGCAATCGCTACGTGCGGGAGCTCCTGGTTTTGCGCTTGAACACCAGACTCTCACCGGAAGCCCTAGACATCTTAAACGAAGAGTTTGCCGATATTCTCGATTCGGGCCGGATCGAGCAAACTGGGGCCTTGCCGGAGGAAGCCGAGGAAGATATTGCCCATCTGCCACGGCTGGTGATGCACTTCAACCAGCGCAACTTTGGACGGCTATGGCAAATGGTGCGCCGGATCAACAAGCTTCACCCGGAACAGCCGGATCCTCTGCAAATGCGCCCTGAACAAAAGTAGATGTATCAGCGCTCTCAGAACCATCCAAGAACCAGCAGCCAATTGTTTTGGTGGTGCTCCCAATGGGCCGGTTGTTTGTCAAAATCTGCGGCATCACCCGTCAGGATCAGGCGGAGGCCATCGCCGCGCTGGGGGTGAGTGCCCTTGGGTTCATCGCGGTGCCCAATACCCCCCGCTATTTGCCCCTCTCGGAAATGGCTCGTTGGGTGGGATCCCTGCCCGGCCCTGTGGAAAAGGTGGGGGTCTTCCTGGATCAGGATCCCCGCGCCATCGCCGCCTGGGTGGAAACGGTGGGCCTCACGGCTGTCCAGTTGCATGGCCAAGAATCCCCGCAAGATTGTCAGCAATTGGGGGAATGGCTTCCCGGGATCCGCCGCATCAAGGCCCTGCGCGTCCGCCAGCCGCAAGATCTGGAAGTGGCCAATCTCTACCGAGACTGTGTGGAGATGCTGCTTTTGGATGCTTATCACCCCCAACAGGCGGGTGGAACGGGGCGAACTCTGAATTGGTCAGAACTTGCCCACCGCTCCCTGCCCTTGCCTTGGCTACTGGCTGGTGGGCTGAACCCGGACAATGTTCTGCAGGCGCTCAGCCACCTGCAGCCAAGCGGCATCGACCTCTCCAGTGGTGTGGAACGTCGGCCAGGCGATAAAGACATCGACAAAGTCCGGCACCTGCTGCAGCAGCTTGGCTCCCAAGGGTGGGAGATTGCTCCTACTCTGCCGCCGATAACGCCAAGCGCAACGGGATGATCATTTGGCTGGGTTCCTACTGCAGCGACTGAATATCCAACCCCGGCTCGAACATCAGCTCTTTCACTTCCCCAAATCGGCCCATCACTCCAAGCTCCCGGTCGTTAAAGGTCACCAACACACCGCCCGCATTGCCGGTACGCAACACGATTGACTGCTCCGCTTCCCAATTCAACTCGGCCCCTGGCTGTAAGGTGGCCTCAAAAACCGTTTGCCCATCGGCGATGACCCGCAACCAGGAAGTGCGATCCACAACGCTAATATCCAGACGCACCGGATTTCGCCCCGCCCCCCCTGAGTGAGCTTCCAAGACCTCGGGGAAGACGCCCTGAATGCGCGTCCATTGGTCGAGGGTGGGAAACAGTTGGCGGGCCGTGGGCTGAGCTGCCGACAGAGTGGGATCCGGGGAGTTGGCAGCAGGCGGTTGCTGGCCGGAGCCTTCCCGGCCAACTGTTGGCAGGCTCACCAGCCAACGCCCAAAAGGATTGCCTGTGCCCTCCAAAAGAGCTGATAATCCCCCCACCGTCAGCACAATCAGCACCACATAAGCGGCCCAAAGGTGGAGAGGGCGCAGGGCAAAGGCAGGTTGCTGGCCGACAACAGCAAGAGGAGCTGGCGCGCGGGGGGTTTTGGCCGATAAAAGCGGAGAGGCACGCCGAGAGAGGGTTTCGCCATCCAACCCCAAATAGTCGGCATAGCGCTTGAGAAACCCTTGCACATACACCGGCTCCGGTAACCGGCTCAAGTCAGCTTCCTCCAGCGCCTGCAGATATTGGCAGCGAATGAAGGTATCGTTAGCTACTTCTGTCAACGTCAGTCCCCGTGCCTCCCGTGTTTGCCGCAACAGGGATCCCAGGGCTTCTAAAGAGTGTGCTGGCTCTTGCATCATTTGGCCACCTGCGGAAGAAAGGAGGCTACTGTGAGAGTTTGCACTCAGTTAGAGGCTCTGACGAGCTAAAGAGGGCGCTTCCCGAGCGAGGATGAGCTGCTGTGCCCGGTGAGAGGGGCCAGCAAAGCTTGGAGCTCATGGGGATCCAACTGGCGGAACTGGCCTGCTTTCAGGTTGCCCAAGCCCAGTGGGCCAATGGCTTCCCGATGTAAGCTGAGCACCGGATGCCCAAGACGCTCCGCCACCCGCCGAATTTGCCGGTTGCGTCCCTCAAACAACACCACCCTCAGCCAGGAGCAATTGGGATGCTCCCTTTGCCGGAAATCCGGGGCAGGACAAAACTCCACCTCCGCCGGCAGAGTGGTGTACCCCTCTAAGTCTACTCCGTCTCGCCAATGTTGCAGAGTGGCCTGACTCGGATGCCCTTGTACCTGTACCCGGTAGGTTTTGGGCAGATGATAGCGCGGATGGGTCAGCTTCAAGGTCAAGTCGCCATCATTGGTGAGCAGCAAAGCGCCACTGCTGTCCGCATCCAGCCGGCCCACCGGGTAGAGGCGGGTTTGCCGTTTCCAAGATGGGGGGAGCAGATCCAGCACCGTCTTGCGTCCCCAAGGATCTGCACAGGTTGACAAAACCCCCACTGGCTTGTGCAGGAGCAAAACATAGCGCGCCGGATCCTTGGCCAAAGGGATCACCTGACCATCCACCTCGATGCGATCCCGCTCTGGATCGGCTTTGGAGCCCAGCTCAGTGACCACCTTCCCATTGACCCGAACGCGCCCGGCCAGGATCCAGGCTTCCACCTGGCGACGCGAGGCCAATCCCTGCTGAGCCAAGAGCTTCTGTAGCCGTTGGGGTTCTGCCATGGGGATTTGAACAGCAAAAGCAGCAACCGAAGCTGGGGGTGCTAGGCGGCAGAGCCTGGGGCCTCCGGCCCGCTTACGTGAACGGGGTTGGAGAGCCGGTCGGACAAATCAGCAGAATTGGAGGGCAACAGCAGCATCTCCGACTGAGACTCTGAGTTTCCTCCTAGAGAATAGCTGAGGCCACAGTCAAACTCTTCTGCCAGCCGGCAGACTTCCTTGAGATCTCCCACCGACCAAATGCTCCAACTGCTGCGAATTTGGTTATCCACCCACACTTCCACGCGGTTGCCTTCGATGTGCATGATGCGCTTGGGCTTGGCTTCTGAAGGGCAACCTGCAGGCTCGGCCAAGGCCTCCGGCCCGCTCACGCGAACGGAAGATTTTTGCCTCAAGGCCCCCAGAGCTGCCATGAGCTGCGGCAGAGCCAGCAAAAGGTGCTGAGTGGCCTGTTGGGGTTGCCCTTTCAAGCAGGAAACCAAAGCTTCGGCAACACTCTGGTTTAGGGCCTGCAGAGCTTGGAGTGGAGTAGCACCCCCTAGAGAGGGATCCGGTTGCAGTGGGCTTTGAACATCCATGAAAAGGCAGAAAAGGCATGAACAGCAACTTTACAGCCCTTTCGCAGGTTGACCACAACAACGCCTCTGCCCATTGGAGCAGAGCGCTCTGGTTTGCGCAAGCGTGCCGCAGACATTGAGTCCTGTACAGATGGATGACCAGAGGAAGGGCTGTATGGCTCCCTTAAGCCTAACAAATCCAAGAACTTCAGGGCCTCCGGCCCGCTTAAGCGAACGTCAAAAACTTTTCTTGGATGTTGTCCGCATTGCTGCAAAGCAAAGGCCCCTCTATCTAGTGGCCATCAAGGCAGATCCTTTGCTCTCTCGTGCAAAGCAGGCTGAGCTCCAGCGCGGATCCCTCGAAATGGTGCAACTATTCGCCGCTCGATTCGTTTTCTTCGCCCTCGGCGGTGTTCTCTAGCGGTTCCTCAACCCCAGTCTGGGCCTTGGCCTCAAAGGTCGGTCTCAGTTGGTTGAGCAGGGCCAAAACGCGGGATCCCCGCTCCAAAGAGCGATCCTGCAAAAACACCACCGTTGGCACCCGTCGCAGGCTGAGGCGCTGGCCGATTTCCCGCCGCACAAAGGGTGTGGCCGCTGCTAGCCCTTCCATAGCTCGGTGTTGAGCTGTCTCATCCCCATAAATGCTGACGAAGATGCGGGCGTTTTGCAGGTCATTGGAAACCTCGACATCCACAATGCTGACCATCCCTGCCCCAACCCGGTCATCTTTGATCTCCGAGAGCAGGATTTGGCTGACCTCTCGTTTGATCAGCTCTGCTACCCGTGCCACCCGTCGCGCTGTCGCCATTTTTGGATACCTAGGCTAACATCATCCGCAAGCCTGCTCTGGCTGGTGTGGAGCTCAGCCCTTGCCGGCTCGATCCCAAGAACAGTAGCCAATGCTACGAGCATCTCTTCCTTCCACCTTTATCCTGAGTCCATGTCCATCTTGCCTTGAGTATGTATACCTAAAGCCATCGATGGATGGATGGAGACGTGATGATCAAGACGCCAGAGGCGCTGCGGCGCTCCATTGAGCAGTTTATGCTGAATGTGACGGAGCCGCTTGACCCGTTGCTTTCCCTGAAGCTGACTCAGCTGGTGGTGATGTTGGGGGATACAGCTTACGCGATGGGATACAGCGATGGCCAGCAAAAGCCAGAGGAGCGCTGCCGCTATTGTCCCAGTCGGGTGTTCGACAGTCTAGAGCTTTGATAGGGTTCTTCAAGGTTCTTTAGAATTTAGCTTCTGGCCGCCCCGGCTCCCAGCCTTGGGGGGAGTGAGTTGAAAGGGGCGGTGGCAACCGGCCAAGATGGGATCCCATTGCTTGGCAGCCTATGACTTCCCCCGTTTTGCTTTGGCATCGTCGCGATCTGCGGTTAGGGGACAACACAGCTCTTCATGAGGCAGCCCAGCGCAGCTCTCAGGTGGTGCCTGTCTTCATTTTCGACCCGCAGATGCTGAGACGGTCGGACATGGCCCCAGCTAGGGTGGCCTTTTTGCTTCAGGCTCTGCAAGAGCTCCAAGAGCGCTACGCCCAGATGGGGATCCCACTGATCTGGCGGCTGGGGGATCCCTCGGTGGAGTTGCGGTGCTTGGCCACAGACCTGGGAGCCAGGGCCGTGTTTTGGAATGCCGATGGGGAGCCGTTCGCCCTACAGCAAGAGAGTCGAGTGCAGGCCAGTTTGGCCGCAGCCGGGATTCAGTCCTTCTCCTACCAAGATATGCTGCTGCACGGGCCGGGGGAAGTGTTGACCCAGGCGGGGGAGCCCTATTCGGTCTTCACTCCCTTCTGGCGCAGGTGGGCGAGCTTGCCCAAGCGGGATCCCTACCCAACCCCCGAGGGTCTGCAGCCGGTATCGGGACTAAAAGCGCAGCCTCTACCGACTTTGGCAGATTTGGGCTTTGTCTGCGACCAGCGGATCCCAGCAGCGGGGGAAGCAGCGGCTCAAGCCCTTTTGGAAGACTTTTGTCAGGGTTTGCGCATTTTGGACTACGAGCGAGCCCGCAACTTCCCGGCTGAGCCGGGCACTTCTCTACTGAGCCCCCACTTGTGCTGGGGAACGATCGGCATTCGCCAGGTGTGGCAAGCCACGCGGGAGGTGGAAGCCGAGGTGCGCAGCCAAGAGGCCGAAAGCAGCTTGCAAACTTGGCGGCAGGAGCTGTGCTGGCGAGAGTTTTACAAGCATGTCTTGGCCCACTGGCCCCACGTGGAAACCGGAGCCTATCGACGAGCCTTCGACGCCCTGGAGTGGGACAATCGGCAGGACTGGTTTCAGGCCTGGTGCACCGGTCAGACGGGCTACCCCATCGTGGATGCGGCCATGCGCCAACTGAACGAAACTGGCTGGATGCACAACCGCTGCCGCATGATTGTGGCCAGCTTCCTGACCAAGGATCTGCTTATCGATTGGCGCTGGGGGGAACGCTACTTTATGCAAAAGCTAGTGGATGGGGATCTGGCGGCCAATAACGGCGGTTGGCAGTGGAGCGCCAGTGTGGGCACGGATCCCAAGCCCCTGCGCATCTTCAACCCGGCCACGCAAGCAGCCCGCTATGACCCGGAAGGAGAGTACATCCGTCGCTATCTGCCGGAGCTGGCACGGCTGGATACGCCGGCTCTGCTGTGGGTGGGAGATGACCCCAAGGGAGCCTGGGCTTTGCGGGAACGGCGAAGTTGTGGCTATCCGGATCCCATTGTGGATCACAAGGTGCAGCAGCAGGCGTTCAAACGGCGCTACCAGGCGGTGCAGCAGGCCTACTCTAGGTCTGTTCGAGACGGTCTCCCCCCTCCTTCCTAGGTTGTGTTGATCTTTCATTTGAGCCAAAAGAGAGCACTGACGAGATAGAGAAAACTCAAGAAGTTCCTGGCCAATTTGTCAAAACGAGAAAATAGATGCCGGTACTGCTTTAACTTATGAAAAAAGCATTCGATTAAATGCCTCTCTTGATACAGATGCTTGTCATAATGCCGCTGCGTCTTTCTATTCCTTTTAGGCGGAATAACCGCTTGAGCTTCCCCTATCTTCTCAATCAACTTATCCGCATCATATCCTTTATCCCCAATTACTTTGGTATCCTTTCTCTGCCAGCCCTCTATCAATTTTTCCCCTTGAGTAATATCGCTCTTTTCTCCGCCAGTTATTCTCAATTCCAGCGGATTTCCCAACCCATCTACACTCACATGAATCTTGGTGCTGTATCCGCCTCGGCTTCTCCCCAAAGCTTGCTCCCCTTTTTTCCGGCAGCACAGGAGTGCGCTCGAACCATGGTTTAATCAATAATGAGATGCTCTAAATCAGGGTCGTCAATAAAATACTTGAACATCCGTTCCCACACTCCAACACGACTCCACCGGTGAAATCTTTGATAGATGGTGTACCATTTGCCATATCCTTCTGGGAGGTAGCGCCAAGGAGCACCGGAACGGGCTATCCAAAGAACTGCTTCAATAAACTGTTTGCAGTTTGCTTCTTTCCCAATGTTAACTCTCTCTTCTGTCTGTAAAAAAGCTAATATCTTCTGCCATTTGTTTTCATCTAAAAAAACCAACTTCATCCTCTTTCCTCTATAAATTATTCTCTCTATCCTAACATAAGATCAACACGACCTAGTCCTCTGTGCCGCTGCCCCCTCTCTCGACGACGGCAGACAAAAGGCAAGACAGGTGCCATTTGAAATGACCACAAAGCAGGTCTGTGTAGTTGTAGTCAATTCAGTTGACAATGAGACGGTGTTAAAGGCAAGATGACGTGGGGGTAGACCTCAGGAGGAAGCTTTATGACCTATAGCTTAGACCTGAGAGAGAGAGTCGTAGGGTATGTCCAGGAAGGGGGCAGCCCCACTGCAGCTGCACAGATGTACAAAGTCAGTCGTGCAACGGTTTATCGCTGGCTGAACCGAGAAGACCTGAGGCCGACAAAAGTCAAGACTCGGAAGCGAAAGATAGACTTGGTCGCTCTGCAGCAAGACGTAGAACAGTACCCAGAAGCTCGACTGAAGGATAGAGCCCAGAGGTTTGGCGTCCATCCCAGCGCTATTTACTGTGCTCTTAGGAAGATGAAAACAACGCGAAAAAAAAGAGTTAAGGCACCGAGAGCGGGATTGGCAAGAGAGAATCCAAGAGAGAATCAACGACTCTAGGGTCTTGAGGGAGTTGGTTCAGAAGTATGGAAGTGAGAGTTTAGCTTACAATGGGCTCTGCACCGCTGACGCGAATGATGAGAGAATGACGAGACAGGGTTTGGGGAGATACGCACCTGTTTTATGCTTGGCCAAAGAGAGGGGAGAAAGTTTATGGGAAGAGAGAGAGCTGAGTAGCCGGTAGGAGGAAGGAGAGAGGGGGTTTGATAGCCCCGACGCTTTTTCAAGTAGCTCGAATGCGGAAGAATTTGAGGGACACTAAATGCCGAGTTTGGAGAAGACATCTGTATTGACTCTGGGCAATGGGCCGATTCAAAGGCCTAGGGCCTGCTCGGCGAACGGAAGGGAAGGATAAAGGATTTGATGAAAGCGGCAGGGCAGGAGGTGGTTTTTTGCTGAGGCCCTCGCCAGACTTGAATGAGATTGAGGGTGACTTTAGTGCTCTCAAGAGGGCAAGGATGCATGCTGATAGAGGAACTTCTGTGGATGAAGTGATAAGGCCTGCGGTCCGCTGTTGCAGACGGAACTGTTGTACTGGCTAGCGTCTCATTGTTATTTGGATTGACTATGGCGGCTATTCCAGCAGCAGCGAGAGGAGGGCTAGGGATCTTCAGCTAGAAATCGCAGGAGCCCCGCACTGTACCCGTAGGGTCAGTGACGGGAGGAATGCGAGGTTACAATAGAACTATGACCCAAGTCCTGACCGTATCCTGCAAGCTCAAGGTGTCCCAGTCGCAGGCCGCCAAATTGGACGCGACTTTGGAGGCTTTTGGCCAAGCCTTGAATTGGGTCAACCAGAACACGCCGGAGAAAGTCGCCAACGCCGTTAAGCTCCAGTCTCTGTGCTACCGCGAAATCCGTGCCCGGTTCGGCTTATCCAGCAACTTGGCTCAGCAGGTCTGCAGACGGCTGGCCGGTGCCCGTAAAGTTGCCCAACAGAAAAACCGCCCCGTCAAAACGTTCAAAGGGGGCTTCGCTACCTACGACGCTCGTATCTTTTCGTTCCGCGAGAAAGACTGGACGGTGTCGCTGACCACGGTGGAGGGTCGGGAGCGCTTTGAGCTGGCGATTGGCCGCTACCAGAGAGAACGGCTGGCGGGCTCCAATCCCAAATCTGCCACTCTGGTCAAGCGTAAAGACGGCTCCTACTCCATTCAAATCTGTGTGGAAGCGGAGCCATCCCCACCGCAACGCACGGGCAGAGTGCTGGGGGTGGACTTGGGGAGGACGGATATTGCCCATACGTCAGAGGGGGACAACTGGAATGGACAGCAGTTGAACAAAGTCCGAGACCACTACTCCAAGCTGAGGGCGGCACTCCAACGTAAAGCCAGTAAGGGCACACGCAGTTCGCGGCGCAGATGCCGTCAACTGCTGCAACGGCTGTCTGGCAAGGAGAGGCGCTTTCAAGTGTGGGTCAATCATCGCATCTCCAAAGCCATTGTCTCTAGGGCAAAAGCTACCAACAGCGCTATCGCCCTGGAAGACCTGACAGGGATCCGGGAAAGAGTCAATCAACAACCCCGCAGCAAAGCCGAACGGCGCAGGGCCAACAGTTGGGCGTTTTATCAACTCCGTCAATTTTTGGAGTACAAGGCGAGGGTTGCAGGGGTTTCTCTGATTCTTGTGCCGCCCGCCTACACGTCGCAGGCCTGCCACAAGTGTTTACACATCCATCCCGATCCTGCGCAATCCTACCGCAGTGGAAAGAAGTTTAAGTGTGGACACTGTGGATGGGAAGGGGATGCGGATTTGAATGGTGCGAATGTGATTGCGCTTTTGGGGGCTGCCGTAAACCAGCCTAGAGGTTCGGGCCTGTTTTGTTCTCTGGTAGAGCAGAGCAGGCTCAGGGCTACTGAAAGCCCGCTCCGTACCGCTTTAGCGGTCGGAGTCGGGTAGTTTACGGCAGTTGCAGCACCTGAACGGGCGAACCAGCAGGGATCTGGGTTGTCCCTACTGGCAGCACAGCCAAGGCATTACAGCCGGCCAGACTGATGAGATTGCCGGAATTGAGATTGGCGGCGGGCTGAAATTGGATCCCCTCAGGCCTGACCTGCAGCCGTCCCCAGAGATAGTGTTCCCGCTGACCGTCGGCATGCAGATCCACCGGGCTGAAGGCGGAGAGGATCTGCCAGTAGGGGGGCAGGGATCCGCCCATTTTTCGCAGGGCCGGGTGCAAAAAGCGCCAGAAGGTCACCAGGGCAGAGGCAGGGTTGCCCGGCAGGCCAAAGTAGAGCTTGGGGGGGCCGTGGGGATTGGGAAAACGAGCCACCGTCAGGGGTTTGCCCGGCTTGATGGCCACGCTGCGGATGAAAATCTCGCCTCCCAACTCCTCCAGCACCTTTTCCACCAGGTCAAAATCCCCCACCGATACCCCTCCGGAAGAGATCACCCCATCGGCGGAGGCCAGGGCCTGCTGGACGACCTGCCGCAACACCTGGAGCCGATCCGGCACGATGCCCAACTGGATCGGGATCCCACCCGCTGCCTTGACCAGAGCCGCCAGGCCGTACTGGTTGGAATCCACGACCTGCCCCGGCCCCGGCACCTGCTGGATGGGCACCAACTCATCCCCTGTCGAGAACAGGGCCACCCGAGGCTGACGAAACACCGGCACCATCGCCTGTCGGATGGCGGCCAAAACGGCCAGCTCCGCTCCGCCCAAAGCCTGCCCTGCCGGCAGGAGGGGATCCCCCTGGCGGGCAAAGTCTCCCTGAGGCCGGACAAATTGGCCCCGCTGCGGACGCTGCAAGAGGCGAACGGTTCCTGGCAAAGGTTGCTGCGTGTATTCCTGCATCACCACGGTGTCCGCACCGCTGGGCAAGAGGGAGCCGGTGTAGAGACGCACCGCTTGTCCAGGCTGGAGCTCTCGGGTGGGTGCCTTTCCGGCGGGGAGAGTCTCAATCACCTGCAGCTCACAAGGGATCCCCGCTTGCACATCTTCATGGCGCACGGCATAGCCATCCATACTGGAGGTGGGATGGGCCGGAAAATCCTGGGGGCTATACACAGTTTGGCTGAGAACGCGGCCTTGGGCGGATCCCAGCTCCACCCACTCTGTGCCCAGCGGCTGAACCGCCTGCAAAATCAGGGCTTCTGCTTCGGCCACCGGCAGCATCACGGCTTTTACAACCCCCTTCTCCAACACCTTATCTTCAGCATCCAGAAGTCGGTTCCGCCAAGGCCATTAAATTACAACTTAAACTGCGAACAGCAGCCATGAATTCCGACCTTGGCATGAGAGGTGTATGACCAGGATCCCACCAAGCCCCAGAGCTGGCAAGAAGTCGCAGCAAGTTGCCCATTGGGAGCTGCAGCTCTTTCGAATTCGGGATCCCGGTCTTGCTGGGGAGATGGGGATCCCGGCAGCGTTGCAACCGGCCATAGGCTATCTGGCTGCTGTGACTGCGGAAGCTGGATACTGGTCGCGTAGCGGGCGTAGCCTTAGGACGACTGAGCCACCGGATAGCTCGAGTGCAGCAAGCGAGGTGTCTATGTTAAATGCCGCCGTCATCCTCACGATCTTCCTTGGCTTCTGGGGAGTCGTGGTTAAGCGCAACCTCATTATGAAGATCCTGTCTATGGATGTCATGAGCACCGGGGTCATCGCCTTCTTCGTGATCTGGGCAGCCCGGAGCGGTGTGTTCACCCCCATCTACAAACCCTGGCGCGAGCTGGACTATGCCGACCCGGTGCCTCAGGGGATCATCCTCACGGCCATCGTCATTGGCCTATCGGTACAAGCCTTGATGTTGGTGGGGGTGATGAAGCTGTCCCGCAATCATCCCACCCTCGAAGTCGAGAGCATCGAACAGGCAGTCGCGTCAGGGGCGCAGAGCACTTTTACCGATGACTGAGCTGACGCTGGTGTGGGTGGCATTGCCCTTTCTGCTGGCCTTCACAACCTACTTGATGCCGGCCCTGACCCGTCCCAGCTTGGTGGGGATGGCCGCGCTGACGGTGGCCTATGCGGTGCAGCAGGGGGGCTTGCCCGGCACAACCGCTGCGCCCTTGGAGCTGCAGCTTTTGGATCACTTCGGGGTGACGCTGCGGATCGATGCCAATGGAGCAGCGATGCTCTTGGCCCACGGCCTGGTCACGCTGGGGGTGGCGCTGTATTTGGATAGACGCTTTGCGGGCAGCCGCTTTCTGGCCATGCAGCTACTGATCGTGCACGGTAGCGCCAATGCTGTCGTCATCAGTGCCGACCTGATCAGCGTCTACGTTTCCCTGGAGGTGCTCAGCATCGGCGTGTTTTTGCTGCTGACCTATGGGCGGCGGGCTGAGGGCCAACCCACAGTGGAGAGCCGCGAACGCCAGCTCTGGGTGGGGCTGCGCTACCTCTTCATGAGCAATGTGGCCATGCTCTTCTACCTGATGGGCGCAATCCTGGTCTATGTGCGCACGGGATCCCTGGCGATGAGCAGTTTGGCTATGGCCGACCCCACGGCCTTGGCGCTGATTGCTGTGGGTCTTTTGGCCAAGGGGGCGATCTTCGTTGCCGGCCTGTGGCTGCCCCTCACCTACGTTACCGCGGATCCCGTTGTTGCGGCGGTGCTCAGCGGTTTTACGACCAAAGCAGGAGCCATGGCTTTGGTGCGCTGCAGCGAGGCTTCGCCGGTCTTGGCCCAGGGGTTGCCCTACTTGAGCGCTGGTTCAGCCGTTTTCGGGATCCTACTGGCCCTGATGGCGAGCACGCCCCAGCACCTTCTCGCCTGGAGCTCGGTATCGCAGATGGGATTTGTGATTGCTGCCCCTCAATGGGCGGGTTTGTACGGTCTTGCCCATGGGTTGGCAAAGCCCTTGCTGTTTGTTGGAACAAGCGTGACCCATCCCTGGCGTTGGCCGATGCTGCTCTTGGGGACGGCTTCCCTGGCAGGGGTACCCGGCAGTTTGGGGTATGCGGCCAAGGCCCTCAGCTTATCTGCTCTGGATCCCTGGCACGAGTGGCTGCTGGTGGGGGTTACCGTCGGCACCACTTGTTTAGGCGTGCGAGTGCTGCGGGCACCTGCTTCTCCCATGAAGGGGGACGCCACCTCTGCAACTCCTTGGCAAGATAAAGTGGCACTGGTGCTTTGGGGTGGGGGCTTGCTCTGGGGCTGGCTGCCGGCGGCCTTTGGCGCTGACAATCTTCTCAAGGCGCTCCTCAGTTTGGGCGTTGGGATCCCCCTAGGCTGGTTTTGGGAGCGGATCCCTTTGAAGGGAGGGTCGGTGAACGAAGGGCTGGAAGCAGTGGTGGGCGGCTTGAGCATAGTGTTGGTGCTGGTTTGGGCTCTGTTAGCTGTAGGGAACTATGGGACGCTACCCTGAGTTGGGTCTATTGGAGATCGGCCTGCGCCTCTTGATTTGGTTTCTGCTGACGGGCAATCTGAGCTGGGACAATGTGGCCATCGGGGTGGCGGCAACGTTGCTGCTGCCGCGCCAGGCTTCCGCACCGGTGCAATGGCGGGATTGGGGGCGAGTGCTCCAGGAAATTCTTCTCGCCATCCCAAGAGCCTACTGGGAAGCCTTCGAGATGATCCTCAAGCCCCACACTGTTGAGGAAGTTGTATACAAACAAACCCTGCCCAACCGTTCAGCAGGGCTGGTGTTTCTGGATATCTTTTTAATTACCTTCACGCCCAAAACCATCGTGCTCAATTGCAATGCCCAAGGCACTTATGAAGTCCATGTGCTCAAGCCGCGGGAGGACGTGTGAACCTACTGCTGTTTCTCCTGATCCTAACGCTGTGCTTGCCCCTGTATGCCGCTTGGCTGAAGGAAGATATTTGGCAGACGATGCTCGCCTTTGCCAGCTTGGCCACAAAGACGGCCATCCTGATTTTGGTGGTGTCGGTGGTGCGGGATGATTGGATGATCGGGATTGTGGGAGTTTTGATTTTGTCGGTGGGCAATGCGGCCTTAATGCTCTTGGCTCATGTACTGAAACGGCTGGAAATGCTTTAGAAAGGCCCTGGGGGTAGGTATGGAAGTCTGGGTGGAAGGTCTGAGCTATCTGTTGTTTGGGATTGGTGTGCTGTTTTGGTTGTGGGGAACGGCGCCGCTCCTTGGGGATCGCTCGATTTTATTTAAGCTGCACGGCCTTTCGGTGTCGGACACCCTGGGCTCTATGAGCATCATGCTGGGGCTGCTGTTGCGGATCCCACGGGAATGGCCCCTGTTGGTGTTGGCACTGATCTCCCTGGCTATTTGGAATACCATTCTGGGCTATGTGCTGGCGTTTTGCTCGCAGCGCAAGTCCCTATAGGAGGGCAGGATGGAAGAGACCCTGTTGCTGGTGATGGCGTTACTCCTGCCCCTGACGGCAAGCTTGGTGGTGACTCAGACCAATCCCTACCACGCCTTGGTAATGCGAGGGATCCTGGGGACGATTGCCGCCCTGATCTATGCGCTGTTTGGGGCGGCGGATGTGGCCCTGACCGAGGCACTGGTGGGCACCATGCTTTCTATTACCCTCTACGCCATTGCGGTGCGCTCTTCGCTGAGCATGCGCCTGGGCGTTCTCGAAGGCAGCCCTGTGCTGGAGGCCAGTACCTCAGCAGCACGGCAGTTGTTACAGCAGATGCGCCAAGGGCTACAGCGGTACCACATGCGCTTGGAGTTGACCGCCTATGGGAGTTCAGAGGCGTTGGTGGCTGCTCTTCGCAGCCGGGAGGTACACACCATTGCCCTTGAGCCCGCCGGAGAAGCAGCAGAGTATCGCCTGGTTACACGCGTGCCCCGCCTGCAGGCCATTTTGGCGCAGCAAGCTCTGGCCACTGAGGTGATGGCAACATGAAGTGGGTGTATGGGATAGCGGTGTTGCTGGCAGCCCTACAGCTCATCGTGGGCGAGGTGGGATCCGTGTCCCCCAATCGCGCAGCGGGCGTAGCTTTAGTCGAGGCAGTGGAGATTCTGGCCAGCGAAAGCGGTGTGCCCAACACGGTGACGGGTCTCATTCTGCGCAACCGCCTCTACGATACGGTCTTTGAAGTGGTGGTGTTTTCCACGGCAATTTTGGGCGCCCAATATCTGCTGGCGGATGAGCAGCCGACAGCCAATGTAGCTCAATTTACCGATATTCCCTCGATTGTGTTGGCGCGAGTGGGAGCCACCATTTCGGCTTTGATCGCGGTGGAGCTTGCCATTCGAGGGCACCTGACGCCGGGCGGAGGCTTTGCTGCCGGGGTGGTGGGGGGGACAGCCATTGGCTTGGTGGCGATCACCGCCTCTTCCACCTGGATGGAGGCCATCTACAAACGGTGGCGGGCTGCGATGTGGGAGAAGCTGTCGGTGGTGGCGTTTATCGGGGTGGCTGTGATGGCTCTGGCCGGCTGGGAATTGCCTAGAGGGGAGTTGGGAGCTCTGTTTAGCGGCGGTTGGATCCCGATTCTCAATATTCTGGTGGCGATCAAAGTGGCGCTGGGATCCTGGGCGGCAGTTTTGATCTTTATTCGCTACCGCGGCTTGTTATGAGGGTCTAAATGGGTTAATGAGAGGTACCCCTGTCCCGGCAAAATCACGGACATTGCGAGTAACCAGGGTAAGTCCGTAAACCAAGGCTGTAGCAGCCAGTTGTTTGTCAATCGCATTTTGAGAGTGAGGTACGCACAGGCTTCCCCATACCTGGGCTTCGGTAATTGTGAAATCAAGAATGTGATCGGCATAGTCATCGACAACCGTTTGCAGCCACCTCTCCAGAAGGTTGGCTTGCAGATGATCGCCGCGATGGCGCATGAGTTCAACGCCTCGGCGGAGTTCGCCCAGCGTGATCACGCTGATGTAGATGCGGGCCTCTTGCTCAATGGCAGTTTGAAGAAATTCTTGAACCCCGGAGTTGGCTTGACTGTGTTTGCGCAGCTCACTGATGACGTTAGTGTCAAGCAAATACGTCATGGGCAGTGTTATCTTGCACCCGCTCAAAGTCTGAATCGTTGCCAACGTTAGGTATCGATCTGAGCACTTCGGCAAAGGACTGTTTCGCAGGCTGGAGTAAGACTTGCTCTAGGATTTTGCGGTGTTCGGCCTCTGCACTAACGCCGTGACGACTAGCCCTTTGTTTGAGAGCTTTGACAATGGCTTCGTCAACATTGCGAACAATTAACGTGGCCATAGAGCGTTTCCTCGATCGGCAGATCCCTGGGCGGCTTTGCTGCGACGATAGCATTGATATCATCTAAAGTTCAAGTTTTCCCGTCTATTGATACTGATGAAGAAGCTGCCCTTTTGCGGGTTGCCCCAGAGAACTCCTGCCTGCCAGGGATCCAAGCTCTGCCTGCTGTGCATAGCCTTTGAAAGCGCGACACTCAAAAAAGAGGGATCCCGATGAGCAACTTGACCTGCAGGTGACCTCTACAATAGAAGGCTGACTCTGCCACCTGGTGGGATCCCTATGCCGCGCCGCACCGATATCCACAAAATCTTGCTCATTGGAGCGGGGCCGATCGTCATTGGCCAAGCCTGCGAATTCGACTACTCGGGCACCCAAGCCTGCAAAGCCCTGCGGGAAGAGGGCTATGAGGTCGTTTTGGTCAACTCTAACCCCGCCACCATCATGACGGATCCCAGTATGGCGGAGCGCACCTACATCGAGCCGGTGACGGTGGACTTTGTGGCCAAAATCATCGAGCGGGAGCGCCCTGATGCTTTGCTGCCCACCATGGGCGGCCAGACGGCCCTCAACGTGGCGGTGCAACTGGCCCAGCAAGGGATCCTGGAGCAGTACGGGGTGGAGTTGATTGGGGCCAAGCGGGAGGCCATTGAAAAAGCCGAAGACCGGGATCTCTTCAAGCAAGCCATGCAGCGGATTGGCTTGGCCGTGCCCCGCTCTGGCCTGGCCCACACCCTGGAAGAAGCCAAGCAGATTGCCCAGGAGATCGGCTATCCCCTCATCATCCGCCCGGCCTATACCCTGGGGGGCACCGGTGGTGGGGTGGCTTACAACCAGGAGGAGTTTGAAGAGATCTGCGCTGCCGGCTTGGAGGCCAGCCCCGTTTCCCAAATCTTGGTGGAAGAATCGGTCATCGGCTGGAAAGAGTTTGAGCTGGAGGTGATGCGGGATCTGGCGGATAACGTGGTGATCATCTGCTCCATAGAAAACATCGACCCGATGGGGGTGCACACCGGCGACTCCATCACCGTGGCCCCAGCCCAAACCCTCACCGACAAAGAATACCAGCGGCTGCGGGACTACGCCATCGCCATCATGCGGGAAATTGGGGTGGAAACGGGGGGATCCAACGTGCAATTTGCCGTCAACCCTGCCAACGGTGAGGTGCGGGTGATCGAGATGAACCCGCGGGTCTCCCGCTCTTCTGCTTTGGCCAGCAAGGCCACCGGCTTTCCCATCGCCAAAATTGCCGCCAAATTGGCAGTGGGCTACACGCTGCCGGAGATCCCCAACGACATCACCCGCAAAACCCCGGCCAGCTTCGAGCCCACCATCGACTATGTGGTCACTAAGATCCCCCGCTTTGCCTTTGAAAAGTTTCCCGGCGCAGAGCCGGTTCTCACCACCCAGATGAAATCGGTGGGGGAGGCGATGGCCATTGGCCGCACTTTTCAAGAATCCATCCAGAAGGCCCTGCGCTCTTTGGAAATCGACCGTCCCGGTTTTGGCAGCGATAGGCCGGAGGTTTTCCCCAAGCCGGAGGAAGTGCGGGCCAACCTGCGCACCCCCAACCCCTTCCGCCTGCTCACCATCCGCACCGCTCTGCTCATGGGCTTTTCTGCCCAGGAGATTGCCCAACTCACCCACATCGATCCCTGGTTTATCGACAAGCTACAGGAGTTGGTGGAGGTGGAGCAAGCCCTCAAGGGGCGGGAGCTGGGATCCCTGAGCGCTGACGACTTGAGACACCTCAAGCAAATGGGCTTCAGCGACCGACAAATTGCCCACCTCACTGGATCCACGGAACATCAGGTGCGGGCCTGCCGCAAAAGCCTGGGGGTGATCCCCACCTACAAAACTGTAGATACCTGCGCCGCCGAATTTGAGGCTGCTACCCCCTACCAGTACTCTACCTACGAGAGCGAGTCGGAGATTTTCCCAGCCCGCAAAGAGAAGGTGATGATCTTGGGAGGTGGCCCCAACCGCATCGGCCAGGGGATCGAATTCGACTACTGCTGTTGTCATGCTGCCTTTGCCCTCAGCCGCCTGGGTTACGAAGCGATCATGGTCAACTCCAACCCGGAAACCGTTTCCACCGACTACGACACCGCTGATCGCCTCTATTTTGAGCCGCTCACCCATGAAGAGGTGATGAACTTGGTGGATGCTGAGCAGCCGGTCGGCCTGATCGTGCA
Source organism: Synechococcus sp. W60.1 (assembly GCF_047461575.1). Lineage (NCBI taxonomy): Bacteria > Bacillati > Cyanobacteriota > Cyanophyceae > Synechococcales > Synechococcaceae > Synechococcus > Synechococcus sp. W60.1. Next base: position 77,518 of record NZ_JANSHL010000009.1, read on the forward strand.
ATTTGGCGGCCAAACTCCCCTCAAGCTGGCGCAGGGGCTGGCAGCAGCCCAGGCTCCCATCTGGGGAACTTCCCCCGACTCCATCGACATTGCCGAGGATCGGGGGCGCTTCGAGCGCATCTTGCGGGAGTTGGATATTCGCCAACCGGCCAACGGCATTGCCCGCAGCGTGGAAGAAAGCTTGGAAATTGCCCGCCGCATCGGCTATCCGGTGGTGGTGCGGCCCAGCTACGTCTTGGGGGGACGAGCCATGGAGATCGTCTATTCCGACCAAGACCTGCAGCGCTACATGCAACTGGCGGTGGCGGTGGATCCGGATCGTCCGGTGCTGGTGGATCAGTTCCTGGAAGAGGCGGTGGAGGTGGATGTGGATGCCATTGCCGACCGCACCGGCGCTGTTACCATCGGCGGCATTCTGGAGCACATCGAGCAGGCCGGGATCCACTCGGGCGATTCGGCCTGTGTATTGCCCAGCCGCACCCTCAGCCCCGAGGTGCTGCGGGTGATCCGCGAGTGGACGGTGAAGTTGGCCCAAGCTCTGAAGGTGGTGGGCCTGATCAACGTGCAATACGCCGTCCAAAAAGGCCAGGTCTATATCCTGGAGGCCAATCCGCGCGCCTCCCGCACCGTCCCCTTTGTCAGCAAGGCCATCGGCCATCCGCTGGCAGACTACGCCGCTCAAGTGATGAGCGGCAAAACCCTAGCCGAGCTGGGCTTTACCCAGGAGGTGATCCCCTCCCACATTGCCGTCAAAGAAGCGGTTTTGCCCTTCCACAAGTTTCCCGGCACCGACACGCTGCTGGGGCCGGAGATGCGCTCCACCGGTGAGGTGATGGGCATTGACACGGACTTTGGCCGCGCTTACGCCAAAGCCCAACTGGCGGCGGGGCAGAATCTGCCTCTCCAGGGGACGGTGTTCATTAGCGTCAGCGACCGGGATAAACAGGCGGTCATCCCGGTAGCCCGCGAGTTTGTGGGGCTGGGCTTTCGCCTGTTGGCCACCGAAGGAACCCAAAAAGTTTTAGCCGAGCACGGGATCCCGGTGGATAAAGTCCTCAAGCTGCACGAGGGGCGGCCCCACGTCATCGACGCCATCAAAAATCACCAGATTCAGCTCATTATCAACACCCCTTCCGGTGTCGAGGCGCAGCAAGATGGCCAAAAGATCCGCCGCACTGCCCTGGCCTACAAGATCCCTCTGGTGACAACCCTGGCAGGAGCCAAAGCCACTGCGGCTGCCATCCGTGCTTTGCAGTCGGGATCCCTGCAGGTGAAGTGCTTGCAGGATTTTTTCTCTGTCTAGGATTCTGGAGGAAAAAAAGCAGGTCCCGGACGGCACCTCTTTCCTAAACCTATCCTTAAGAAACGTCTGCTCAAGCTTGGCTGCCATCAACTGCCAGTGACCGACCTTCGCCGGGAAGCTCTCAAAGACCTCCAAATTGCAACATATCGGTGCTGATTTGTATCGACAAATCCATTTTTTTCACATTCCCGTTGCGGAAGTTAGGGATCCCTGTCGGCATCCCTAAAACTGTCTAGCCTGAAAGGAGAGGATGCTTTTAGCGGTCGGCGAAGAAGACTTTTACCCCGTTCCCGGAAGCCGACGAAGAATGCTCTTGTCTTTACCAGGAGTTGGCCTATGAGTACTGTAGTTCGCCGCTCCTCGGCTGCACGGCAGCTCTGGAGTTGGAATGGCTTTTGTCAATGGATAACCAGCACCGAAAACCGGCTGTACATCGGCTGGTTTGGCGTGTTGATGATCCCGACCTTGTTGGCGGCTGCCTTTTGTTTTGTAATCGCTTTTGTTGCTGCTCCGCCGGTGGATGTGGATGGGATCCGCGAGCCGGTGATCGGCTCTTTGATAGGGGGGAACAATCTCATCTCGGCGGCGGTGGTGCCCACGTCGGCGGCCATCGGCTTGCACTTTTATCCCATTTGGGAAGCCGCTTCTTTGGATGAATGGCTCTACAACGGCGGCCCCTACCAACTGATCGTGCTCCATTTCCTGATCGGGGTGTGGTGCTATCTGGGCCGGCAATGGGAGCTGAGCTATCGCTTGGGCATGCGTCCCTGGATTGCGGTGGCGTTTTCCGCTCCGGCGGCGGCGGCTACGGCAGTGCTCTTGGTCTACCCCATCGGCCAGGGCAGTTTCTCGGAAGGCTTGCCCCTGGGGATCGCCGGCACCTTCTACTTCATGCTGGCTTTCCAGGCGGAGCACAATATCCTCATGCACCCTGCTAGCTGGCTGGGGGTGGCCGGCGTCTTTGGCGGCGCTCTGCTGGCCTCCCTGCACGGCTCCCTGGTGATCTCCAGCCTAATCCGCGAGACCTCGGAAGAAGAGTCACAAAATGCCGGCTACCGCTTCGGGCAGGAGGAAGTCACCTACAACTTCCTGGCCGGGCACTACGCGTTCTTGGGGCGGCTGGGGTTCCCCGGCCTGGGCCTGAGAAACAGCCGTTCTGTCCACTTCTGGATGGCGGCCCTGCCCACAGTGGGGATTTGGGCGGCGGCAATAGGTATCGGCATAATGGCCTTTAACTTGAACGGCTTGAACTTCAACCAGTCCATCCTGGACAGCCAGGGCCGCTTCATCCCCACCTACGCCGATCTCCTCAACCGCGCCAATCTGGGGATCCAGGTGATGCACGCCCCCAACGCCCATCATTTTCCCTTGCTGCTGGCGGCTCAACCCTAAGGCAGGCTAGGGGCAGTCCAGCCGGAAAGCGCGGTGAATAGCTTGCAAGGCCGGGATCCCTCGATCCCGGCGCACTACACAGCTCACCTTGATCTCCGAGGTGGCGATCATCTCGATGTTGATTCCGGCTTCGGCTAGGGCTGCAAACAGGCGAGCAGCCACGCCAGGGTAGGTTTCCATCTCGGCGCCGACAATGCTGACCTTGGCAATGTCGTGATCCGCGTCAACTCCTGCCGCCTGGAGCTCTTCGGCCACCTGCCGGCAGACTGCCTCAGCAGCCATCGCTTGATCCTGAGGCACGGTAAAGGCAATGTCGGTACTGGGGATCCCGTTGTGGTAGCCCCGCTGGCTTTGGATGATGGTGTCCACGATGATCCCGGCAGCCGCCAAGCGCCCGAACAAATGGGCGGCAGTTCCCGGACGATCCGGCACTTTGCGAAGGCCCAGCCGCGATTGCTTCAAATCCAAGGCAACACCGCGTACCGGGTGGCTGTCTTGAGGGGCAGGCGGCATCTTTGCCCGATGCAAGTGGGGGATCACCTGGAACGACTCTCCCAGAGCCAAGGCGGCATCACCGGCCCGCTCCGCAGCCACCACACAGCTCACCTTGATCTCGGACATGGAGATCATCTGCAAATTGATCCCGGCCTCGGCCAGCACCTGGAACATTTGCGCCGCGATCCCAGGTCGGCCCATCATCCCCACCCCGGCAATGCTGACTTTGGCCACCGCCTCATCCACAATCACCGCTGCACACTGCAGCTCTTGGCCAATCCGCCGGGCAACGGCTGCAGCCTCGGCCACCTGCGACCGACTGACCGTAAAGGCAATGTCATTGGTGGGCTGGGGCACGGATCCCTGCGGTAAGGAGTCCGTCCCGCTGGCGCAAGAGGCTGTGAACTGGAGCGACTGCAAAATCAAATCCACATTCACCCCTGCCGCCGCGATCCCCTGAAAGAGCTGGGCGGCAATGCCAGGGCGATCCGGCACCCCCACCAACACCAACTTGGCCTGATCCCGATCCAGCTCCACCGTATCCACCGCCAGGCCCAGCTCGATACTGCTGTCGGCAGCACGAGGACGGGGGGGAGGAGAAAGAATGAGAGTGCCCTCGCATCCCGCCTGCAACGGCTCCAAGCTGGAGCGCACCCGCAGCTTCACACCGTAGTTGCGGGCAATCTCCACCGAGCGGGGATGCAGCACCTGCGCCCCCAGGCTGGCCAGCTCCAGCATTTCATCGCTGGTGATCTCCGGCAACAGCCTAGCCTCAGGCACCTTACGCGGATCCGCGGTGAAGATCCCCGGCACATCGGTGTAGATCTCGCACAGCTCTGCCCCCAAGGCCACGGCCAAGGCCACCGCCGTGGTGTCGGATCCCCCCCGACCCAGGGTGGTGATCTCCAGCTCCGAGGGGCTGGTGATGCCCTGAAACCCGGCCACCACCACCACCTCTCCCCGCTCCAGGTGCTGCCACAGGCGGTCGGTGTGGATGTGCAAAATGCGGGCTCGGCTGTGATCCCGAGTGGTGACAATGCCCACCTGGGCTGCCGTCATGGAAAGGGCAGGACACCCCAGGCGTTGCAGCGCCAAGGCCACCAGGGCAATGCTCACCTGCTCACCGGTGGAAAGGAGCATATCCCATTCCCGCAACTGAGCCGGCGTGGTCGGGGATCCCTGCAATATCTGTTCCCCCAGATCCACAAGGCGATCGGTTTCATCCCCCATCGCCGAGACCACCACCACCACCCGATGCCCTGCCTTCACCGTGTGGGCCACCCGTTGGGCCACGGCTTGGATACGCTCGACAGAGCCGACAGAGGTACCGCCGTACTTTTGAACGATTAAGCTGCGTTCCATGAGAGAAGAACGAGGTCAGGGGCGGTTTGGATCCTACCCCGGATCTAGGCCAAGCCCAGCCCATTTTGCAAAAACGGCGGCACCGGCAGCAGGATCAGCACCAGCAGCGTGAGCATCCCCAGCCCCAGCAGATCTCGGGCCTCGTCCAGTTCCGTCACATCGTTGAGGGCCGGCTCGTCGGCACTGGAAATCACAAACAGCAGCAGCGCCCAGAGCAACAGCCAAGGCTGCACCGTCAAAGCCAGCAGCAACACCAACCAGCGGGCTACCCGGCCAACATTCGCTCCCATCTGCTGTCCATACACTGCGTGGACAATGTGCCCTCCATCCAGTTGGCCCACCGGCATCAGGTTAAACGCGATCACCACCAGCCCCAGCCAGCCGGCAAAGGCCAGCGGGTGCAGATCGATCACCTGCCCCGGCTGCAACTGATCCCCCAGCACCATGCGGGCCAGAATTGCCAGCAGCACCGATAGGCGCGGGTCAATGCGATGAAAACTAATCGGGGTCGGCTGCCCCTCGGGCACCGCGGGAGGATCTGCAGGCGCCGAAAACACCAGCCCCAGCAACAACATGCCCAAAGCAACAAGGCTCCCTGCCAGCGGCCCGGCGACGGCGATATCAAACAACACCTTGCGGTTGGGCACCGGCTCTTTCAACTGGATAAACGCCCCAAAGGTTCCCAGAACAAAAGGCACCGGAATGAAATAGGGCAGCGAGGTTTGGATGTGGTGGCGGCGGGCCACCCAGTAGCGAGTCCACTCATGGGATCCCAAAATGGCAAGGATCCCTAGAGCATAAGGCAACCCTTGCATCAGAGAGGGCAAATGCAGTAGCCGGTCAGGGCTGACCCCAGCCGCTTGGGCCCCAGCACTGAGGGTGGTCCAGAAGGTGAACAGCAATAACCCCAGAGCCAGCAGCGGGAACTCTCGACTGTCCGCCAGGGAGCGCCGCGCCGCCGGGTTGGGCACCAAGGCAAAAAAGGGCTTACCGGCAAACCCCTCCTGCAGCACCACCAAAAAGCGTTTGCCGAAAGTGGTTTCCACGTTTTGCTGCACCCGCTCATAGGCTTCACTGGGATCCGCCCGCAAGTTGCCCCGGCAGATGATCGCCTGGGGGCGGTACTCCACATTTTGCAAATAAAAGACGTTCCAGGGGAAGCAATGGCTCAGCTTCTCTCGCGGCACTTCGGAGATGGGGGTGTGGGCAAGAGCCAGCGAGACCGGATCTGCGGCGCCGTCTTCCTCCTCTTCCTCTGGCTCAGGTTCCCCAGCCGGCGAGGGATCCGCTTCTGGGGATGCGTTTTCCACTTCGGGCCGAGGGTCTACGGTTGGGGGTCGAATGCCCCCTCGTCTCACCAAGGTCATGCTGGTAAAGTAGGAGGTGAGAAACAGCAGCAGCATCAGCAAGGGAGGCAATTCGTACTGAAACACCTGACGCCCCAGCACCCAGACCAAAGGGGGCAGCATCATCACCAGCCACAGGATCCGCCACGGCACCTTTGAGAGACGGGCCACACTTTTTTGCAGCAGCAGGTAGGTTGCAGAACCCACCAGCGCCAACAGGATCCAATCTGCCATGAGTTCAAAAAACGGAGGAGAACACCTCTACCAAGCTAGCGGCAAATCCAATCCCCTCGCTACAGCTTGCAGCCGGGATCCCTCAAGAGCCCAATTGTTGCGTGGCCTGCTCAGAGGTGTCCACCGTATCTGCTGGATCCCCAATTTCCGGGCGAGCTTTTCGCTTTTCTTGCGGGCGGCGGGGCGAAAAAAGGAATCTCCTTGAGGCGTGCCTCTGCTTCCGGCGTCCACTGTACGGCTAACCCAGCAGCCATTCTGGCAAAAAGGTATTCCCTGTCATGCCTCGCAGGGTGAAATAAACAAACAGCAGCAACAGCAGGGATCCCAGCGTCACCATGGCCGCCGCTGTTGGACTTTTGCGATACAGGCTAACAAAAGGCTGGAGGCCGGCCCAGATCCCCCCCAGCAAAACGGTAATAAAGTAGGTGGGGTAACGGGAGACATTCTCCACAAATTGGTCTTCCAGTCTGCGGGGGGGCTGCGGCTGTGGCATGAGCAGCTCGGGCTCTAACTCCTTTCTCCTCAGTGTGCCACAGGTTGCTGTCAACCACCCGGAGCTTGGCCATCTTCAGGGAATTGGCAGCAACTCAAAAAACGAACTTCCGTTGGCGCTCTTTTTGCAGCCGGGCAACTTCAGCTCCAATGGATAAAACAACGGCTGTGGCACCAACTGACCGGCGCCGGCCTCTGCCGCTTGGCTCATAGCCTCTGCAAGGGGGAAAATCTGCCATATTTGAGTATCAGAAAGAACATCTCCTTGACCAAAGAGGGGTTGGAGCGAAGGGGAGACTGCGCAGATTCAGGAAACCGAGAACCTGATATGGTAGGCGTTATCCTGCCTGATCTGCTCTTTTGCTCAGTGCAGCCTCCCCTCTTCATAGACTGATGCGAGAATTGCCCTCTGATCCTTCCAATCGTGCCGGCGTACCCTTTGGGGATCAGACCCTGGCTCTGATGCGCGTCCAGGAGGCCCTGGATCAATTGGAGGCAGCCATTCTCAGTAGCCCTCGCCTGTTTTGGTCTCGCACCCTTATTGAAGAGGAAAAGATTCTGGAGCAGTTAGACTTTATCCGCCTGAACCTGCCGACAGCCCTGGAGGAAGCGGAGGAACTGCTGCGCCAGCGGGATCGGATCTTGGCAGAGGCCAATCGCTACGCCCAAGAAATTGTGGCCGCGGCCCAACGTAGGGCTGAGCAGCTCCTCAACGAATCGGCGATTCTGCGACAGGCCCAAGCTCAGGCGGAGCAGTTATTGCAACAAGCCTATCAACATAGTGAGGAGGTGCGGCGACAGACACTGCAGGAATCGGAGCGCCTGCAGCGGGAGGCCCACCGTTACGTGGATCAGGTGTTGCAAGACTTGGAGTTGCGGTTGGTGGAGTCCTTGCGGGTGATCCGCAACGGGCGGCAAAATCTGCAGACCTAACAGAGAAGAGTCAGACTGGGGCTTGAGCGCTGCCTTCAACCTGTGCCAGGAGCATTTTTATCCCGCGTTGTGCAAGTCTTTTGGAGCGGTGGGTTAGGGATCTCCTGAGCAGGCGAGGGACGGCTCCCCTCGCTAGACTTGAGCAGAAGACGTTCCCCAGCGGCCCTTGACATCCTCTCTGCCCATCATCCTTGGCGTATCAGGCGCTTCAGGGATGCTCTATGCTGTGCGCGCTCTGCATGTTCTGCTCAGCCTGGACTACCGCGTCGAAGTGGTGGCCTCCAAAGCGGCCTATCAGGTGTGGCAGGGAGAACAAGGGGTGCTGCTGCCGACAGACCCCCGCAAGCAGGCCCACTTTTGGCGACAGCAAGCCGAGAGCAGCGGTGGATCCCTAGTTTGTCATCGCTGGCAGGATGTGGGGGCAACCATTGCCAGTGGCTCCTATCGCACGCAGGGGATGTTGGTGATCCCGTGCAGCATGGGTACAGTTGCCAAGTTGGCTGCCGGCTTGAGCTCGGATCTGCTGGAGCGGGCTGCTGATGTGCAGCTCAAGGAGGGACGACGCTTGGTGGTGGTGCCGCGGGAAACCCCCTTTAGCCTGATCCACCTGCGCAACTTGACCACTCTGGCAGAAGCGGGGGCGCGCATTGTTCCGGCCATTCCAGCTTGGTACCACCAGCCGCGTACCATCCTAGATTTGGTGGATTTTGTGGTGGTGAAGGCGTTGGATCAGTTCGGTATTGATGGCGATCTCATTCGTCGCTGGCAGGGGATGCGCCAGCATCAGATCCTCAAGCTGCCCCCTGATCTCTGAGCGGGATCCCTTTTCCCGGTGGGAAGCTTGGATCTGGCTTGGGAGTACTTCAGTCTGGGGAGTGTCCCATGTTGATGCCCCTCACTCCCAGCCCCTCTCCCAAGGAGGAGGGAAGTTGGTCGTTGGTAACTTGCTGAACTAGCTGACTAGGGGATCCCGCCGAAGGTGGGTGGGCAAGTCAGGGCAGGTCTCCAGACTGGCCGCCCATTCGCCGATGAGGGTGTTGACCCAGTGGGGCAACTCGTCGTGGGCACAGTGGCCTACTCCCGGCAGCTTCACCAAGGCGAGGGCAGGTTGCCAGCGCTTAAATTGGTCTGCCAAAAAACTGGGCACTGCCGGATCTTCTCGGCCCCAAAGTAGCAAGATAGGCATTTTTAGAGTGGGCAGCAGGCGTTTGGGGCTGTCGAAGCGGCGGCAGAGAATGGCCCTCAGACTATCCAAAAACACGTGGGCTGCCCCTGGCTCAAAGGCCGGCCTCTGGAAGATCTGCACCAGCTCCTCATCCACCTGCTCATCCCGCTTGTAGACATTCTTGATCCAAGCTCGTAGCACCTCGGTTTGTCGCAGCCAGTTGAAGAGGTGGGGATAAGTGAGGGGGCACCCCAGCAACGACAGAATCCCTTCGCAGAGGGCTCGCACCAGAGCATCCCAGGGAGAGGGCAATTCTTCCGGATGGGGCCCATCGGCGCAGCTAATCAAGCACAGGCCCTTCACCATCTGGGGATAGCGGGCGGCGGCAATGACTCCCACCAAGCCCCCGATGGAATGGCCTACCAGGATGCTGGGCTGCTGGATGTGAGTTTGCCAAAACTCGTGTACCTGCTCCACCCACAGATCAACGCTGTAGGCAATCTCCGGCTTGGCACTCTTGCCAAATCCCAGCAAGTCGAGGGCATAGACGGAGCGCTGGGATCCCAGAGGGAGAATGTTGTGGCGCCAATGACCCACTGACGCTCCAAATCCATGGATTAAAAGGGCCGGAGCTGCCGTCAAGTTGACGACACCGGCAAGGGTTTGGGCGCGACTGGGGGTGTAGGTGAAATGGATGGGCCAGCCCCGCCAATGCCAGGTTTGGGAGTAGCCGTAGCGAGGCAAAGCCGACAAGGGATCCCTGTCGCTACCCGTTGGGGAAGGGGAGGGCGCATCAACAGAGGAGAAACCGGGATTGCCGACGGAATTGGCGCTGACCCGAGCAGAAGGGGAAGGATGGGAGTTGAGTCTGTGCAAGGGAGGAGTGGGTGACAACAATAGGCTCATCTCCAATTTAGGCTAGACCAATCTTAGTGGTTTTCTCGGCTCGCCCAAAGCTACTTTGCTACCGGTTCTTCTTTAGGACATGCCAGCATGACTGTGCCCCTGACTCCAGACCCAATGAATGAAGCCTTCCAGGTAGACCCAATCACTGCTGCCAGCTTCCGCCAGATCGATCAAGAGATTGGCCCCCACCCCTGGCAAGGGATCCCTTATGAGGTGGTGCGCCGTGCCATTCATGCCACTGCCGACTTTGAGCTGCGGGATCGCTTTTTCTTCGGCCCCAACGCCGTTGAACACGCCCTGGCAGCCCTACGGCAAAAGCAGCCTGTCATTGTCGATGTCAGGATGGTGGCAGCCGGGATCCAGTCAGGTCTGAAAGCCCAAGGGATCCCCCTCTACTGTGCTTTGGACTGGGTGGAGGAGCCCCGTTGGCCCGGTCAAACCCGCGCCGCCAATGGGATGGTGAACTTGGCACGCCGCTATCCAGAAGCCCTGTTTGTCGTTGGCAATGCCCCCACCGCGTTGCTGGCTTTGGTGGAGGAGATTCGGGCACAGCGGGTCAAGCCGGCTTTGGTGATCGGAGTGCCGGTGGGATTTGTAGCGGTGGAAGAGGCCAAGCAGGCGTTGGCGCAAACGGATGTTCCCCAGATTCGGGTGGAGGGTCGCAAAGGCGGATCCCCAGTTGCTGCTGCCATTGTCAATGCCCTTCTCTTGGCAGCTCAACGGGATCCCATCCCCAACTGACTAGAATTGAAGGGATATCTTCAGACCTTTCCCATGACCCCAGAACAAGAGGAGTGGCTGATTCGCAACCTTCAGCAACAACAAGAACAAATCCAAGAGATGCGGGCCGAGCAGCAGCGGTCGGCTGAGCGCTTTGAGGCTCAGATGGTTGAGATGCGGCAGGGCTTTGCAGCCCAAATCTCCGAGATCCGGGCTGAACAGCAACGATCTGCCGAGCGCTTTGAGGCTCAGATGGCCGAAATGCGGGCCGAGCGGCAGGCTATGGAAGCCCAACTCCAGACCGAAATCCAGGAGATCAGGGCGTTGATCCAACAGAACCAGGAGCGGATTCGACAGAACGAAGAGCGGGGAGACGAGCTGGAGGTGGCCATACAGGAGTGCCGCCGAGATATGCAGGCTGGGTTTGCCGAACTGAGGGAAGCGCAAGCCATGATGATGGAGCAATTTCGGGAGCGCGATGGCCGCCTGATCGAGGCTCAACTCAGCTTTATTCGGGAGATGCGGGAAATGCAACGGGAAGTGGCGGAGCTGCGACTGGATTTTCTCAATCACATGCGCCAATACCACCCACCTGTCGAACGTTAAATGGCTACGGCAGCACCTGGGCGGTCACCTCAGCTTGCGGTCGTAGGGGTAGCGGGGGATGGCTCTGTGGCTTCCTGGGGGATCCCCCCCCTTTCCCAAGCCAGGGTTTTGGCAGGAGCCCCTCATCTGCTCCGGCACTTTACCGATCATCCGGCCCGCAAGATCCCGCTCACCGGGCCGGTGGAAAGTTGGATCCCGCTTTTGCAGCAGGAGATGGCTCAGGGATCCCTAGTTTTGTTGGCCAGCGGGGATCCGCTTTTTTTCGGGATCGGGCGGCTGTTGACGGAGTATTTCCCAGCGGAGCGGTTGGCCTTCTATCCGCAGGTGAGCTCGGTGCAGCTGGCCCTGAACCGCCTGCAGATCCCCTGGCAGGAGGCGACCATCCTCAGCCTGCACGGGCGGGGAGTGGAGCGGTTGGAAGCCGTTCTCAAGCAGGGATCCCCTGTGATCGTGGTGCTCACCGATCCGGAGCATACACCGACCGTCTTGGCCCAGTTCATTGCCGACCTGCGGCTGCCGGTGCGTTACCAAGCCTGGGTCTGTAGTCAACTGGGATCCCCTCAAGAGCAGATCGTGCCCCTCCAGGAAGGTCAGAATTCATCCTTCTCCAACCCCAACGTGGTGGTGCTGCGACGGGTAGAACCGGAGCCAGATCCCCATCGCTGGCCTTTGGTAGGGATCCCGGACGACCAGTTCTACACCTTTCCCGACCAGCCCGGCTTGATCACCAAGCAGCCCATCCGCCTGCTCACCTTAGGATCCCTGCAGCTCCCCCAAGAGGGCGTGGTGTGGGATATCGGTGCCGGCACCGGCTCGGTGGCCATCGAAATAGCCCGCCTCTCTTCTCGGCTCCAGGTCTATGCTGTCGAGCGCAACGCCATGGGCATCTGTCTGATTCGGCGCAACCGGCAACGCTTTGGCCCAGAGAACCTGCAGGTGATCCCGGGGGCAGCCCCCCAAGTGTTGGCCAACTTGCCCGACCCAGATCGGGTGGTGCTGGGCGGCGGCGGCAAAGGGATCCGCGACCTGCTGCCGGTGGTGGAAGCCCGCCTGCGGCCTGGAGGGATCTTGGTGGCCAACTTCGCTACCCTAGAAACCTGCAGCGAGGCCCTGCAATGGCTGCGTTCGCGCGGCTGGCAAGTCCGAGTGGATCACGTTCAGATCTCTCGCTCTGCCGTCCTGGCCGAGGGTACCCGCTTTGCCCCCCTGAACCCGGTTTACCTGCTGCAGGGGATCCCTTCAAATTGGAAAGCCCAGTAAGCCCCCCGTTGCTCTGCTTTCCCTTCTCCCTGTGGGGGAGGGAAAGTTATCCCTCGTCCTCCTCATCGGCGGTGAACCCCGGTCGGTACAGGTAGGCGGAGGAGGGACGGTTGGTCTTCTTGATTTGGTCTTTGATGGATTCCAGGTCGATGTAGCGATCCGCCAAGTTGATCAGTTGATCGCTGGTCATGGAACGCAGGCTAACCACCTCCACTCGCGCCCCTTGGTAGCTGACGGCATTGACCGCGTAGGCCAAGTCCCCATCACCGCTCACCAGCACAGCCGTCTCATACCAGCGCACCAGCGACAGCATATCCACGGCAATTTCCACATCCAGGTTGGCTCTCTTGGATCCATCGGGCAACTGGGTTAGCTCTTTGGTAACCACGCGGTAGCCATTGCGGCGCATCCAGAGCAAAAACCCCTGCTGCTTTTCGTTGTTGCGATCGACGCCGGTGTAGAAAAAAGAGCGCAAAAGGGGCGACCGACCACTCAGCGTCTTCAGCAGGCGGGTGTAGTCGATCTCAATGCCCAGTTGCAGAGCGGCATAGAACAGATTGGATCCGTCGATGAATATGGCCACACGCCCACGGTTGTCCTGCAAGGGATCCGCAGGCTGAAAGCCGGGATCAGGATCAAGACGCAGCATTCGGGTTTTCTTCTCCAAGTTTTGACAAAAGGGCAGAAAAAAGAGGTGTTAAATGGGTTTAATCGCCAATACAGCTCTTTCCGGCAGCACTGACTACAGCTAATGCAGACGCCTCTCTTGTGCGATAGGGATCTTACTGCTTCCCAGAGTGATCTGCAGAATTCCCATGAAGTCGGAAAAAGCCGTAAAAGGCTGCCCCAAGCCTTGGGACACATGATTCACCCTAGCGCAGGAGAGACGATCCCCGGAGAAGATTTCCAAAATCCTAAAGAAAAAATACCTACGATAAGGAGAGGCTTTGCGGATGGAGTGCAGGGATGGGCCGGTGCCTTACCGCTTTTCGAGCCCCTTGCACAGAGGGGTGCTGCGCAGCCGCTACAAGCGGTTTTTGGCCGATGTGGAGCTGGAAAACGGGCAACAGATCATCGCCCATTGCCCCAACACGGGGCCGATGAGTGGGGTCTGTCAGGTGGGGGCACCTGTGTACCTCTCCCATCACCCAGAGCCGAAACGGAAACTGGCCTACACCTGGGAGATGATCCAGGTGGATGGAGTATGGGTGGGGATCAACACCAGCTTGCCCAATCGCCTGGTGGACTGGGGGCTGGAGCGAGGGTGGTTTCCCCAGTTGGCAGGATTTTCCCGCCGGCAACGGGAGGTGACCTGCGGCAAGAGCAAAATCGACTTTCTGCTGACAGGAGACGCTGGCTCGGCCTATCTGGAGGTGAAGAACACCACCTGGGCTGTGGGATCCTGCGCGCTGTTTCCCGATACGGTGACCACTCGCGGCCAAAAACACCTGGAAGATTTGATCGCGGTGCGCCAACAGGGTCAGCGTGCCCTGCTGATGTACTGGATCAATCGCGCCGATTGCACCGAGTTTGCCCCCGGCGAAGAACGGGATCCCCGCTATGCCCGTCTGTTTCGTGAGGCCCTGCAGGTCGGGGTAGAGATGTTGCCCTATCGGGTCGAGGTTTCGCCGGCAGGGATCCGCCCCTTGGGTTTGGCCAAAATCGTTGTCTAGGCACCCCAAAAGAAGGGTCAGGCTCTCTGGAAACGGCTGGGGATCGCCTATAATTCTGTTTTCTCCAGATTCTTCCATTTCCCAGGCATTTGAGGACCATGAGCGAACCTTCCTCCCGTCCTCATCACATTGTTCTCACCTCCCATCCCTCCCCTTATGGGACGCAAGCCCAGCCGATTCGCTGGGGATCCTTGGATCCACTGCAGCGGGGGCCGGTGGTGGGTAGCCTGACCAATCTTGCCCATCGCAATGTCATCGGCACTCATTCGGGAGCCTACGCTGTCTATCGGGCATTGGCTGTGGCCAGTGGCTCTTTGCAGGCGGATCACCGCGCCGATTTAACCAATACTGCCCCGGTGGTGTCGATTGGCCCTCACCCAAGCTGGGGAGATCCAGACCGGATTGTGTCTTTGGATCCCTGGGGAGCGGTTGTGGGAGAAGTCTTTGCCCCCCTCTATGCCCAGGGCTACGATATTCGCCCTACTATTGCCATTACTCAGGCCCACATCCACATGCCCGAACTGCAGGAGGCGGTCAACAAAGGGCGGTTGCGGGTGGATGGCCGGATCCTCAAAGACAATGGCAGCCTGGTGGTCACCAAAGCCGCAATCGAGCCGGTCTGGTACCTGCCGGGGATCGCCAAACGATTGCAGGTGAGCGAAAGCCTGCTGCGCCGCACCCTCTTCGAGCAGACGGGAGGCATGTTTCCAGAATTGGTGACTCGCCCAGACCTATCGGTGTTTTTGCCGCCCATCGGTGGCCAGACGGTGTACATCATCGGGCAAGTGGCCGCCATCACCGACCCGGCTTTGCCCCTGGCGGTGCGGGTTCACGACGAATGCAATGGTTCCGATGTGTTTGGCTCGGATATTTGCACCTGCCGCCCCTACCTGGTGCATGGCATTGAGGAATGCGTTAAGACGGCCCAGGCCGGTGGAGCCGGGGTGATCGTGTACCTGCGCAAAGAAGGCCGCGCCTTGGGGGAGGTGACCAAATTTTTGGTCTACAACGCCCGCAAGCGCCAGGAAGGAGGGGATCGGGCCGATGCCTACTTCACCCGTACCGAGTGTGTGGCAGGGGTGCAAGACATCCGGTTTCAGGAGTTGATGCCGGATGTGCTCCATTGGCTGGGCATAACCCGAATCGATCGCCTGATTTCCATGAGCGACCTCAAGTATCGAGCCATCACCAACTCCGGCATTGAGGTTCTGCAGCGGGTGCCCATCCCAGAAGAGCTGATCCCGGCGGATGCCCGTGTGGAGATCGAGGCCAAAAAAGCTGCCGGCTACTACACCGAGGGGGAGGTGCTGGATGCGGAGCGGCTGGCCCAAATCCGAGGAAGGGCCTTGGTGGAGTGAGCGGGATCCCTCATGCAAGTGGCTACCTGGAATGTCAACTCCATTCGCACCCGGCTGCCTCAGGTTTTGGCTTGGCTGGACAGCCAGGGATCCCTGGATGTGCTCTGCCTGCAGGAGACTAAGGTGGTGGATGAAGACTTTCCCCGGGCGGCCTTTCAGGAGCGGGGCTTTCATGTGGAGGTCTACGGGCAAAAGTCCTACAACGGTGTGGCTCTGATCAGCCGGGATCCCCCGGAAAAAGTAGAACGGGGGTTTGGTGCGCTGCTGCCTTCGGCGGCAGATTTGGACGAGCAAAAGCGGCTGATGAGCGCCATCTACCGCGGGATCCGTATCCTCAACCTTTATGTGCCCAACGGTGCTGAGGTGGGATCGGAAAAATATGCCTACAAATTGCGCTGGCTGGCCACGCTGAAGGATTACCTCGCCGTTGCCCTGAGCCAAGGGGATCCCATCCTGCTCTGCGGGGACTTTAACATTGCCCTGGAAGATCGGGATATTTATGATCCCCAAAAAGCGGGAGAAATCATGGCTTCCGAACCGGAGCGACAAGCCCTGCGGGAGATCCTGGCTTTAGGGTTTGAAGATGCGTTTCGCAGGTTCACCCCAGATCCCGGCCATTTTAGCTGGTGGGACTATCGCTCGGGGGGGTTTCAAAGGAATCGCGGCTGGCGCATTGATCATCATTATCTGTCTCGTGAGCTACAGGAGAAAGCCACCGCTTGCTGGATCGATGTTGAGCCACGGCGGGCCGAAAAACCCAGCGATCATGCCCCTGTCATTGTTGCCCTGGATATTTAAGCGCCTTGTTATAGTCATTTCAAGCTAGGTTGAGACACTCCCCAAACGCTCCCTGCCACTGCCTTCACCCCTTCTCTCAGAGGAAGAGGGGAGCCAGGCGGAAATGTTTCATTCCTGTTTAAATGACCATAACAGCTCATACCAACCAGCCATCCAATTAAAATGGAGCGGCCTCTTCGAGAATTTTCAGCAGGTGTTGCCGCTGTTCTGAGCTGAGGACCTGTCGCATTTCCAGAACTGCCTCAAAACGTTTGGCATTTACTTCTTGGCTTAGCTGTTGTACCCGCTGAAATTGAGCTGCCACTTCTGACTCAGGGGCATCGCCGACCAGCAACTCCCGCAATCGACCGCGGGCTGCCCTCAACTCCAAAATGCGCTCCAACAACTCTTCCTGTTTGCGGTGGCGGATCTGCTGCAATTGCCGCAACTGCTCGTCGGAGAGGTTCAGCTCCCGCAAATTGCGAGCAAAGGGGCGGCGCAAATCCATCATTCGCAGGGGGCGGGGTTGGCCCATCACCGGTTCACCCAGGGATCCCAGGTAGAGTGGCAAAATGGGGATCCAAATCCAAGCATTTCTCATGGTTCTCTGCAGGCTTTTTCTAAGAATCTGACCAAGAATCTGACCAAGGTCTCAGAAGTCTCAGCGGTGTAATGGTCAATGAAGGGGGATATTCGTGAGGCTGATGGATTTAGGATCCCGCTGGATCGCGTTCTATCCACCAAGTTTCGGTTTCTGTTCCCTCTGGGCTCAGCAAGCTTCCCCAAGTGCTCACCAAAAAACTTTCTAGGGCTTCGGTCTCCTGGGCCACCACCTGTACCTGCCAGCGCTGATAGCCAATCCAGCCCAGCAAAGCGCCCGCCAAAAGGGAGATGCCAACCCAACGCCAAGGGTGCTTGAGCCGGCCATGAAGTGGATGAGTCGCCACAACTTGAAGGATCTGCTCCTCCAGCCCAGAGGCCGCAGGGGGAGGGAGGGGGCGATATTGACGCAAAAAGTGGCGCAGCCGCTCGTCTGCTAGGGGGTTGGGGTGCTCACTCATGGGGTAATGCCCTCCTGAAGTAGGTGTTGACGGATGGTGGCACGGGCGTGAAACAGCCGGGACTTCACCGTTCCCACCGGGATCCCTAAAATCTCGGCGATTTCTTTCTGGGGCAGATCTTCTAGGTCGTGCAGAATCAGAACCATTCTGTGTTCAGGGCTAAGCTGAGCCATGCTTTGCTGTAGAGCCTGTTGGTAGTGCAAGTGCATCAGGTCGGGGCCAGGGTGAGCGATATCCGATCCGAGGGCCAGGTTTTGGGTTTGGGAGTGTTGCCGGGCGCAGCGCCGTCGCTGATCTGAGGCCACATTCCAGCAGATGCGATACAGCCAAGTGGAAAACTGGGCCGAGCCGCGAAACCGAGGCAACCCTTTCCAGGCACGAATAAACACTTCCTGTACCAGGTCATCCAAAAGATCGGCTCCACACAAGGGATAGAGGATATTCCGTACCGACTGCTGGTATTTGCGGTAGAGTTGGCGAAAGCTCTGGCTGTCGCCGTTGAGGCAGCGCTGGATCAGCTCCCAATCGGATGTATCCTTTGCCGCCTGCACGAGAGGACGCTCCCTTGTTCTCAACCTTGCTTTGTCTGACTCCCAATGCCCCCAAAAGGTTCAAAGGATCCCTGTCTACGATGGCCCTCCACTTCCCGCCAAGCAAGATATGGTCGTTTAGGCTAGAGTGAGACGCCTGGGCTATACGAGAAAAGCCTTATGGCCCCATGCATTATTGCTCCGCAGCGCTGACGCGACGACGCGACCAATGTTTTAGGTGTGGGTGCAGTGTCCTAGGTTGTGTTGATCTTTCATTTGAGCCAAAAGAGAGCACTGACGAGATAGAGAAAACTCAAGAAGTTCCTGGCCAATTTGTCAAAACGAGAAAATAGATGCCGGTACTGCTTTAACTTATGAAAAAAGCATTCGATTAAATGCCTCTCTTTATACAGATGCTTGTCATAATGCCGCTGCGTCTTTCTATTCCTTTTAGGCGGAATAACCGCTTGAGCTTCCCCTATCTTCTCAATCAACTTATCCGCATCATATCCTTTATCCCCAATTACTTTGGTATCCTTTCTCTGCCAGCCCTCTATCAATTCTTCCCCTTGAGTAATATCGCTCTTTTCTCCGCCAGTTATTCTCAATTCCAGCGGATTTCCCAACCCATCTACACTCACATGAATCTTGGTGCTGTATCCGCCTCGGCTTCTCCCCAAAGCTTGCTCCCCTTTTTTCCGGCAGCACAGGAGTGCGCTCGAACCATGGTTGAATCAATAATGAGATGCTCTAAATCAGGGTCGTCAATAAAATACTTGAACATCCGTTCCCACACTCCAAAACGACTCCACCGGTGGAATCTTTGATAGATGGTGTACCATTTGCCATATCCTTCTGGGAGGTAGCGCCAAGGAGCACCGGAACGGGCTATCCAAAGAACTGCTTCAATAAACTGTTTGCAGTTTGCTTCTTTCCCAATGTTAACTCTCTCTTCTGTCTGTAAAAAAGC
>NZ_JANSHL010000009.1:96110-113806 GCF_047461575.1 Synechococcus sp. W60.1
AATATCTTCTGCCATTTGTTTTCATCCAAAAAAACCAACTTCATCCTCTTTCCTCTATAAATTATTCTCTCTATCCTAACATAAGATCAACACGACCTAGTTTGAGTCGAAATGACCATACCGGCATCTTCTGATTGCCGTTTTCCCTCAAAGGATACCCGCCGG
Organism: Synechococcus sp. W60.1; assembly: GCF_047461575.1. NCBI lineage: Bacteria > Bacillati > Cyanobacteriota > Cyanophyceae > Synechococcales > Synechococcaceae > Synechococcus > Synechococcus sp. W60.1. Next base: position 96,276 of record NZ_JANSHL010000009.1, read on the forward strand.
CAGGTGTAGACAAGCCAATCCCTCTTGCCTGTTCGCACTTTCTCAATCCCAATTCTGTTGAATTCTATTGGCTCGTCGACCCACAATTCCAATAACACCAAAAAGAGGGAATGAAAAGCTAATCTTCATAGCTGCCTGGCCATGACCAAAACAACTCAGATAACCGATAAACCCGATCTGTTTGGATTCCTCTATCATCACCCGACGCTCATCCTTGCCATTCTATTGGGGCCACCTCTCATTTGGTTACTGGTCTTTTACTTGGGGCCGCTGCTGGCGCTGCTGCTGCAAAGTTTTTATCATCTGGATCCCTTTACCGGTCTGATCCTGAGAAAGTTGACTTTGGCCACCTATCGGGAGCTGCTCACTCCTGCCAGCGTGGATATCTTTGTCCGCAGCTTGACTATGGCTTTGGCAGTGACCCTAGCTGCAATTGTGTTGGCTTTTCCTCTGGCTTATACCATGGTCAGACTAGCCTCTCCTCGCTGGAAGGACTTTTTGTACTTGTTGGTGCTCCTACCGCTTTGGTCTAGTTATTTGATTCGGGTTTATGCCTGGAAGTTGATCCTGGCCAAAGAAGGGATCCTTACCTATCTACTCACCCATGTGGGCCTACAGGGCTGGGTGGAAAAGATTTTGCAGTTGCCCGGGATCGGTGGGCCATCGCTGGCTGTATCCAACTTGGGTATTTTCTTGGTGTTTCTCTATGTTTGGCTGCCCTATATGATTCTGCCGATCTAGGCGGCTTTGGAGCGAGTGCCTGATAGCTTAATTGAGGCTTCTGCAGATTTGGGAGCTCAGGGTTGGCAAACGTTCCGCCATGTTACTCTTCCCCTCGCCTTGCCAGGGATCCTGGCCGGGTCGGTCTTCACCTTTTCCTTAACGCTAGGAGATTTTGTGGTGCCTTATTCTCTGGGCAATTCCAGCTATTTCATCGGGCAGGCAGTTCTCGCCTTTCAGGGCACCTCTGGCAACATTCCCTTGGCGGCAGCCTTCACGGTTGTGCCGATGGGGATCATGACCGTCTATCTGCTAGTGGCCAAGCGGCTGGGGGCTTTTGAATCGGTGAGCTGACCCGATCAAGGATTTTTCCAACACATGAGGAGCCAACTGAGCTAGGCTGGTAACTGTTAACGAATGTATCGGGCTGTCCCTATGGTGCTCTTTGGCTTTGGCAAACTTGGCAAGAAACTGTCCCTGCCCAAACCGGAAGAAGCCTTGCCGGGCCGGGCCGAGCCGATGGTGATCGTGAATCGGCATTTTGTCAATGGCCATCCGCTGCAGCCGCCTTTTCCCGAGGGCATGGAGCTGGCCATGTTCGGCATGGGCTGCTTCTGGGGGGCAGAGCGCAAGTTTTGGCAGGTGCCAGGGGTGTTCAGCACAGCGGTGGGCTACGCTGGCGGGTTTACCCCCAACCCCACCTATGAAGAGGTCTGTACTGGCCTGACTGGCCACAACGAGGTGGTGCGGGTGGTTTACGACCCAGCTCAGGTCAGCTATGCCCAACTGCTGAAGGTGTTTTGGGAAAATCACGACCCTACCCAGGGGATGCGCCAAGGCAATGATGTGGGCACCCAATACCGCTCCGGCATCTATGTGTATTCTCCGGCGCAGCGGGAGCTGGCGGAAAAAACCCGCGATCTCTATCAGCAGGCCCTAACTGCCCAAGGCTACGGCCAGATCACCACCGAAATCCTGGATGCGCCTGAGTTTTACTACGCCGAAGACTACCACCAGCAATATCTGGCCAAGAATCCGCGCGGCTACTGCGGCCTGGGGGGCACTAAGGTTTGTCTGCCGGAGATCCTCACCGAGCCTGCCTAGCCCCAACCCAACCGTCAAAAGACTCGGCGGGAATGGGATCCCCGCTCAAGGAACTCCCTAGCCACTAGGGTTACCACCGCCAGCAAGGAGAGCACCACCGCCGCCGCATAGGCTGAGCCGGTGGCATAACTGCGGTAGGCATCTTCCACGAACAGGGGCAAGGTCTGGGTGCGGCCAATGATGTTGCCGGAAACCACAGCCACAGCGCCGAACTCCCCCATGGCGCGGGCATTGGTCAAGATGACGCCGTACAGAAGGCCCCAGCGGATGTTGGGCAGGGTGATTCTCCAGAAGATCTGCCAGGGGGTCGCCCCCAGCGTTTTGGCGGCTTCTTCCTGGTCGGTGCCTGCCTCCTCCAACACCGGCAACACTTCCCGCGCCACAAAAGGAAGGGTGATGAAAGCCGTTGCCAACACAATGCCCGGAAATGCAAAGATAACCCGCAAGTTCCAGGATCCCAGCCAACCCTGACGCCCGAAGATGAGCACCAGCATTAGGCCAGCCACCACCGGGGAAATGGAAAAGGGTAGATCGATCAGGCTCAGGAGCAGGGCCCGCCCCGGAAAACGCCGGTGGGCAATGGCCAAGGCGGCACAGAGGCCGAAAAAGGTATTGAGGGGCACAACGACCAGCGCCGTCAGCACCGTCAACCGCAGGGCACTGAGCAACTCCCGCTCCGTCAGGCGATGGAGAAAGGCTGGGATCCCTTCTCGAAACGCCTGATAGAAGATGTTCACCACCGGGATCCCCAGCAGCAGCGCGATGTAGAGCCCGACGATCCCGATCAACAGGCCCGACAGCCATGTTGAGGGCTTCGGTTTGACACCTGCTACCTCGTCAGGTTTCATGGCGACTTCCCCAGGCTTGCAGAAGGTTAATTACCACCAGCGACAGGAAAGAGATCCCCAACATCACCGTTCCGATCACGGTTGCCCCGGCATAGTCGTGTTGTTCCAGCCGCTGAATCACCAGCACCGCCGCGATCAAATCCCGAAAGGGAATGCTGGAAGCAATGATCACCACAGAGCCGTATTCCCCAACGGCGCGGGAAAACCCCAGGGCCACCCCGGTGAGCACTGCCGGCAGAATCTGGGGCAGCACCACCCGTCGGAAGGTCTGAAAGCGGGAAGCCCCCAAACTCCAGGCTGCCTCTTCTACATCTTTCTCCAGCTCCTGCAACACCGGCTGCACCGTCCGCACCACAAAGGGAAAAGAAATAAACAGCATCGCCACCCCCACCCCCAAGCGGGTAAAGGAGATGCGGATCCCCAAGGGGGCCAAAAGGGATCCAATCCAGCCGTTGCTGCTGTAAACCGTTGCCAGGGTGAGGCCGGCCACGGCGGTGGGCAAAGCAAACGGCAGATCGATCAACCCCTCGAGAAGCTTTTTGCCGGGGAAGGCGTAGCGCACCAGCACCCAGGCAGTCAGGGTGCCCATCACGCCGTTGATCAGAGCCGCCAGCAACGCGGTTACAAAAGTAACTTCATAGGCGGAGAGGGCCACGGGAGCCGTCGCGATCCGCCAAAACTCCGCCCAGCCCACGCTGCTGGACTTGGCAATCAAGGCAGCCAGCGGCAGAATCAACATCAAGAAGAGATAGCCCAGGGTCAGCCGCCACGGCCAAGACAGTTGAGACAAAGCTTGCAGCAACGTTTCTCAAGCTCCCACCGGCATTGCGGTCATCTCGGTTTTTTTGACGGGAAAGGCTTTCACCACCTTGGGGCGCACATAGACCTGCTGCCCCACCTGCAGGGGTTGGTTGGCATATTGCTCGCGGCTGAGATGGGCCCACAGGGATCCGCCGTCGCTCAGAACCAGCTCTGCCTGAATCTCCCGCCCCAGGTGAATGATCTCTTTCACCCAAGCAGAGACGCCGCTGCTACTGGGGTTAACTTCAATCTGCACATCGTGGGGGCGCAAAAAAAGCTGATGCGGGCCGGTCTGCACCTCGGGAAGCTGGCAAGAGAGTTGGGAGCGGGGAGAAAGCTCGTTGACCGGGCCGACAAAGCTCATCACAAAGGGTGTAGCTGGATGGTCATAGATTTCTGCCGGGGATCCCACCTGTTCGATCCGCCCCTGGTTCATCACCACGATCTGATCCGCCACCTCCATGGCTTCCTCTTGATCATGGGTTACAAATACCGTTGTCACATGCACCTCATCGTGCAGGCGCCGCAACCACTTGCGCAGCTCTTTGCGGACTTTGGCATCCAGGGCCCCAAAGGGCTCATCCAACAGCAACACCTGCGGCTCCACCGCCAAAGCGCGGGCCAGGGCCACCCGCTGCCGCTGCCCCCCCGAGAGTTGAGAGGGGTAGCGATCCCCGAACCCCGATAGCTGCACCAGCTCCAGCAGCTCATCCACCCGTGCCCGAATCTCGGCCCGTGAAGCCTTGCGGATCTCCAAGCCAAAGGCGATGTTCTGCCGCACCGTCATGTGCTTGAACAGGGCGTAGTGCTGAAAAACAAAACCAATGTTGCGCTCCTGGACGCTGGCATGGGTAGCATCCCGCCCGGTGAGGAAAATCCGCCCCGTATCCGGCTTTTCTAGGCCGGCAATCAGGCGCAGCAGGGTGGATTTGCCAGAACCCGATGGCCCCAAGAGGGCAACCAGGGATCCCGTGGGAATGGTGAGATCGGTGGGGTGAAGGGCCTGAAACTGCCCAAAACGCTTCGATACCCCTTCGATGGTGATACCCATAGGTTCTGCCTAGCTAGTGGTTTGCCTGAGAAGTTGCTGGATGGTTGCCGGCTGAGTCTTCTTGAGAGGGTGAGGGCAGTTAAACTCGCGGCTAATCTACGGTAAACCTGTCAACAAACCGTTGATATAGCTCCCAAGATAACTTGAACGGGGATCCAAAACAAGGGAGACTCCCTACAACTGAGCTTGGATGCGGTCAAACAAGGCCCCATCGGCAAAAAAGCGGCTTTGGACAACCTCCCAGCCTCCCAGGTCGGCGACGGTAACCAGCTTCTCAACAGGAGGGTACCGCCAGGCAAACTCTTGGGCCACCGTCGGCTCCACCGGGCGAAAGCCCACCTCGGCAAAGGCCCGCTGCGCTTCTGGGGTGAATAGGTAGTCCACAAAGGCTTCGGCCACGGCACGGGTACCTTTGCGATCCACATTGGCATCCACCACGGCTACGGGGTTGTCGATGGAAATGTTGGGGTCGGGCACCACATAGGACAGGGATTGGCCGCGCAAGCCCGCCAGGATCACCTCATGTTCGTAGGTAATCAGGGCATCCCCTTGCCCTTTCTGGAAAAAAACATCGGTGGCCTCTCGTGAGTCCCGCGGCAAAATGCGGACATTCTTGTAGACCTGGGTGGTGAAGGCCAGGGCCTGAGGTTCAGGGACAGCGCTCCAGAGGGCTAAAAAGTTCCAGCGAGCCCCCCCTGAGGTTTTGGGGTTGGCGGTAACCACCTGCAAGCCTGGCCGAGCCAGATCTTGCCAAGAGCGGATCCCCTGGGGGTTGCCCTCCCGCGTTACAATTACTGCCACCGAACGGGTGACGATCCCTTGGTTGGGGGTGCGGGCTTCCCACCCCGGCTGAATGAGACCGGCAGCCACGATGCGCTCCACATCCAAAGCCAGGGCCAAGGCCACCACATCGGCATCCAGCCCGTCAATAACTGCCCGCGATTGCGTTGCTGAGCCGCCGTAGCTGCTTTCCACCCGCACCCGTTGCCCCGTTTTCGCCAGCCAGTGGGCCTCAAAGGCAGGAACGATTTTCCGGTAAGCGTCTCGAGTTACCGCAAAGGAGGCCAGGAGAATCGCTACTTCCTCTCTGGATCCCCCTGAGCCCATACCGCTGACACAACCACTGAGGCCAAGAAGAAGGCCAAAAATTAGGGATCCCATCCCCAGCCACCGCCCCATGCTCACCGGCAGCCTGCGGATCCCGGCCCCAACTCTCCCAGACCAGACCACCTCGATTGCTGAGGGGATCCCCCATTTGTTCGCAGGTGTCCCTTCAGTGTTCATAGCAATCCCCAAAAACTTCTCCTCCTCCTCAGAGGGAGTCCGCCCTCACCCCCAACCCCCCTCCCAAAAGGGGAGGGGACCAGCGCCAGGACTCTTCCCGTCTTATTCTACGGTAAGCCAGTCGGTAAACCGTTTTTAGTTCTCTGGGGATCTCTAGGGGGAGCAGGTGGCGAGGATTGGCGGATCGGAGATTAAAGCCAGAGCAGCCTTGAGGATCCCGGGATCCTCTGGAGAAGGGCGCAACTGAAACCCCAGCCGCTGACACAGGCGGCGCATCGCCTCGTTTTCGCCAAGAACCTCGCCGGTGAGGTGCTGGATCCCTTCGCAGCGGGCCACCTGAATGAGGCGGGTCAACAGCTCTGTGCCAATCCCTTGCCGTTGGTAGGGATCCGCCACCAGCATGGCAAACTCTGCTTCTTGGGGAAAGCCATGTTTTCTGGAGAGGCGGCTGATGCCGAGGATTAAGGACTTCGTCCCGCTGACGCGATTGGCCTCTGGCTCCTGTTTTTCTGCTACTAAGGCAATCTCGCGGTCGTAATCGTTAAAGCAAATGCGGGTAAGGCGCTCGTGGGCGATGCGGGCGCTGTATTTGATCGGGTGGAAGTAGCGCAGATAGACGCTGTAATCGGAGACGTGGCGGTGAAAATCGATCACCAAAGGCTCGTCTTCAGGGCGAATGGGGCGGATGGTGATGCCGTCCCGGAAGGGCCAGATGTACTGGGTGGGGTAGGGGCGGATGGCCAAAGGCACCTGGGGATCCTGCTCGGTTCGCAAAATGACGCGGGCATCCAAAGCCAGCAGGCCCTCGCTGGAAGCCAGCAGCGGATTGATGTCGATCTCTTTAATCTCCCGCTGCTCGGCCACCAGTTGGCTAAAGCGCACCAAGAGCTGTTCCAGGGCCTCCAGATCGACAGCTGGGCGTCCGCGTACCCCCCTGAGGGCCTTGTAGATGAGGGTGTTTTCCATCAGACGCCGCGCCAAGGTGGTGTTGAGGGGGGGAAGGCCAATGGAGCGATCCTGAAACACCTCCACCAGTTGTCCGCCACTGCCAAACAGCAACACCGGCCCAAACTGGGGATCCTGGCTGCTCCCCAGGATCAGCTCATAGCCATCCGTGTCCACCATCGGCTGCACCGTGACCCCCTGGAAGTGCTCCGGCCCCGCTTTCTCGCTGACGTTGCGGAGGATTTGCCCGAAGGCCCGGCGCACCGCCTCAGCATCGGGCAGGTTGAGCTGCACGCCGCCCACATCGGTTTTGTGGGTGAGGGTGTGGGAGTAGAGCTTCACCACCACTGGGTAACCCATGGCCTCGGCAGCTTCCACTGCTGCTTCGGGGCTCTCGGCCACCCGCGTCGGCACCACGGGGATCCCGTAGGCGGCCAGGATTTCCTTAGATTCGACCTCCGTGAGAAGCGTGCGGCCTTCCCGCCTCGCCTGGGCAAGGGTTTGCTGCACTTTTTCCTGCTCCACTGGCCTGGTGGGAGCCAGGGTGGGGGTTTCGTAGAGGGCCTTGAGGTTGTCACTAAAGCGCCACAGATGGCTAAACACCCGCGCCGCTTGATCCGGGTAGCGGTAGGTGGGGATCCCGGCTTGGTTGAGGATGTGCTCGCCCGCATCCACGCCAGCTCCCCCCATCCAACTGGCCAGGATAGGCTGCCGGGATCCACTGCGCCGCCAGGTCTCCACCACTTTCTCGGCAGTGGCCGTGGGATCCGTCATGGCTTGGGGGGTGAGGATGACCAGGCAACCCTGGCTGCCGGGATCCCGCAACACCACTTCCAAAACTTGGGCAAAGCGCTCCGGATCTGCGTCCCCCAAAATATCAATGGGATTGCCGTGGCTCCAGTGGGGGGGCAAGAGCTGGTTAAGCTGCTCCAGGGTTTGGGGGGAGAGCTGGGCCAGGGATCCCCCGGCGCGGATGAGGGCATCGGTGGCCAGCACCCCTGGCCCGCCGGCATTGGTGAGGATGGTGAGGTGGGGCCCCTGGGGGCGGGGCTGTTTGGCCAGCACCTCCGCCAGGTCGAAGAGATCTTCAATGTGATCCACCCGCAGCACGCCGCAACGGCGGAAGGCCGCATCCAACACTGCGTCGCTGCCGGTGAGGGAGCCCGTGTGGGAAGCGGCTGCTTGGGCTGCCGCCTGGGTGCGCCCCGCCTTGATGACAATGATGGGCTTGCTCAGGGCCACCTCTCGGGCCGCGGACAGAAAAGAGCGGGCATCCCCGATGGATTCCATGTACAAGACAATGCTGTGGGTATGGGGATCCTCGCCCAAGTAGTCGATTAAGTCTCCCCAGCCCACATCCAGCATCGATCCCAGAGAGATAAAGGCGCTGAAGCCCACATTTTCCTGCAGGCTCCAGTCCAGGATCGAGGTGCACAGGGCCCCACTTTGGCTGATGAAGCCCACATTGCCGGGCCGGGCCATCTGGGCAGCAAAGGTGGCGTTTAAGCCCGTGTGGGGGTTTTGGATCCCCAGGCAGTTGGGGCCAATCAAGCGCAGCTTCCCAAGGACTCCGTCCCGCTGACGCGATTGGATAGTCTGCTGAATTTGCTTCTCCAGCTCCCAGCCAGCAGGGCCCGTTTCCTTGAAGCCTGCTGAAAGAACAATGGCGCCCTTGACCCCGGCTTCTACGCACTCCTGCACCACCTTGGGCACCCCCGCTGCCGGAATGGCTATAATGGCCAGATCCACCGGCTCCGGCAGAGCGGACAGCCGCTCGTAGGCCCGGATCCCCAACACCTGGTGCCGCTTGGGATTGACCGGGTAAACCGTGCCGCCAAAGGGGTGGCTAATGAGGTTCCACAACACCGTCCGCCCCACGCTGCCCTCCCGCTCCGTGGCCCCCACCACCGCCACCGAACGGGGCAGAAAAATGGGATTCAGGGGATGGGATCGGGCCCTCCAGATATCCACACTGGGATCCAGTCGTTGCCACATACCCTACTCCTTAGGCCAACACTGGTTCCGGCTGGTGGTAGAGGGCAGAATCCACCCGGCAGCCCCGATAGGCCAAAACGTACAGCTCCTTCATGTCTTGAATGAGGGGATAGCGGGGGTTGGCGCCGGTGCATTGGTCGTCAAAGGCTTGCTCCGCCATCGCCTCCAGACGGTCGTAAAACTCCCGCTCTTTCTCCCCCAGGGCCTCGCGAATGGTGGCCGGGATCCCCAGTTTTCGCTTGAGTTCTTCGATGGCCTCAATCAGGCGCATGACCTTTTCATCGTCATCCGCCCCGCCCAACTGCAGGTAATCGGCAATTTCAGCGTAGCGGTGCTTGGCGTTGGGATAGCGGTATTGGGGAAAGATGGCCTGCTTAAAGGGGGCGTCGGTGGCGTTGTAGCGGATGACGTGGGTGATCATCAGGGCGTTGGCCAGTCCGTGGGGCAGATGGAAGGTGGATCCCAGCTTGTGGGCCAGGGAGTGGCACACCCCCAAAAAGGCGTTAGCAAAGGCCATGCCGGCAATGGTGGCGGCGTAGTGGACTTTTTCCCGCGCTTCGGGATCCTCGGCGCCCTTCTCGTAGGCCCGCGGCAGGTAGGTCATCAGGAGCTTGATGGCCTGCAGGGCCAGCCCATCGGTAAAGTCGCTGGCCATCACCGACACATAGGCTTCCAGAGCATGGGTGAGGGCATCGATGCCGCCGTAAGCCGTTAGCTTCTTGGGCATCTTTAAGGTGAGATCCGGATCCACAATGGCCATGGTGGGGGTGAGGGCGTAGTCCGCCAGCGGGTATTTGATCCCCACCCGGTCATCGGTCACCACGGCAAAGGGCGTCACCTCGGAGCCGGTGCCGGAAGTGGTGGGGATGCAGATGAGCTGAGCTTTTTGTCCCAGTGGGGGCAGCTCGTAAACCCGCTTGCGGATGTCCATAAAGCGCATCGCCAAGCCATCAAACTCCACCTGGGGCTGCTCGTACATCAGCCACATCACCTTGGCCGCATCCATCGGGGATCCCCCGCCGACCGCGATGATCACATCCGGTTGAAACTGGCGCAACTGCTCCAGACCGCGATTGACGTTGCTGAGGGTGGGATCCGGCTCTACATCGTGGTACACATCCCAGCTCACGCGAATCTCATCCAAAACCTGGGTGATGGGATGCAATATGCCCAACTCAAAGAGCGGCTTATCGGTCACCAAAAAGGCGCGTTTTTTGCCGGCCAATTCCCGCAGAGCAATAGGCAGACATCCGGGCTTGAAGTAAATCTTGGGCGGGATCCGAAACCAGAGCATGTTTTCCCGACGTTGGGTTACCGTTTTAATGTTGAGCAGGTGGCGCGGCCCCACATTCTCGGAGATCGAATTGCCCCCCCAAGTGCCACAGCCCAAGGTCAGAGAGGGATCCAGCTTGAAGTTGTAGAGATCCCCAATGGCCCCTTGTGAAGAGGGAGTGTTGATCAACACTCGCGCCGTTTGTAGGGCATTCTCAAAGTAGGCAATATCGTCTCGATTGGCGGGATCTGTGTACAAAACAGAGGTATGCCCCCTGCCCCCGAAATTGACCAGTTGAACGGCCACTTCCACAGCAGCGTGAAAATCCTTGGCTCGGTAGAGGGCCAGAACAGGGGCCAATTTTTCGTAGGAGAAGGGCTCCTCAGGCCCCACCTTCTCCACTTCCCCGATCAACAGCTTGGCACCTTCGGGAACCTGGATCCCGGCCAGGGCAGCGATGGTCTGCACCGACTGGCCCACAATGGCCGGATTGAGGCGACCGTCTTTGAGAAGGATGCGGCGCACTGCTTCGGTTTGTTCCAGATCCAAAATGTAGGCCCCCCGATGGCGAAACTCGGCCTTGACCTGCTCGTAGATGGCATCCACCACCACCACTGCCTGTTCTGAGGCACAGATCATGCCGTTGTCGAAGGTCTTGCTCAACAAAATCGAGCTGACAGCCATGGGAATATCGGCACTGGCATCGATCACTGCCGGGGTATTGCCCGCTCCCACCCCCAAAGACGGGTGGCCCGAAGAGTAGGCCGCTTTAACCATGCCAGGCCCGCCGGTAGCCAAGATCAGCTTCACCTCAGGATGCTGCATCAAAGCCTGGGACAGCTCGATGGTGGGCTCATCGATCCAGCCGATCAACCCCACAGGAGCGCCCGCTGCCTCGGCAGCTTCTCTGACCACTTTGGCCGCGGCAATGGTGCATTGTTTAGCCCGCGGGTGGGGAGAAAAGATAATGCCGTTGCGGGTTTTTAGGGTGATCAGAGCCTTGAAAATGGTCGTTGACGTGGGGTTGGTTACCGGCACAATACCTGCCAAAAGCCCTACTGGTTCAGCAATGCGCTCGTAGCCAAAGCTCTCATCCCGCTCGATAACCCCGCAGGTTTTCTCGTGTTTGTATTTGTTGTAAATGTATTCTGAGGCAAAGTGATTTTTGATCACCTTGTCTTCCACAATGCCCATGCCGGTTTCCTGTACCGCCAGCTTGGCCAACGGGATCCGTTCGTTGTTGGCAGCCAGAGCGGCTCTGTGAAAAATCCGGTCTACCTGTTCTTGGGTGAAAGTTGCGTATTCAGCTTGGGCAGCCTTCACCTGCTGGATCAAGGTTTCCAGCTCGGCTAGATTGGTTACTGGCATCGGTGGATCCCTCCAAAACTCATCAAGACTTAGACGATAGGAACAATTGACAATCGGATAGTTGGAAATAGTCGAATAACCCGAATGGCAATCTAGGCGCCAACAGGAGCAGGAACTTGGATTTCGGTGGTCAGGGTGGGGGGATGGGTGAGCGTATTGTGAATGATGCAGGCATCAACTGCTTTTTCCAGCCCCTTTTGATGCCTTCCGTCCAGCGGGATCCCAGTTTTTACACGAATGTGAATGTTGTCTAGGCGAGCCGGATGCTCAACTTTCTCCGCCGTGACCACCACCTCTAGTCCACTGGGATCCAACTGCCGAGCTTCCAGATATTTGACGGCATAAAAACCAACACAGGCACCCAGAGAAGCCAGAAACCATTCCGGCGGCGTCATTCCCTGATCTCGACCGTGATTGTCCAAAGGCTGGTCGCTGAGAATGCGGTGCCCTCGGCTTTCCGCTTGGAACTGAACACCATCGCGGTAGGTGACGCAAACTTCCATTGGGGATCCCTCCTCTTGGGGTATTCTTCAGTTCACATAGAGTCCGTAAAGTTAGCCTGGGGATCAACTTGGATTCCAGTCAGCTCAGGGCCAATCTGGAGACGGTGCAGAGATTAACTGTGAATCACTTCGGATCTAAGCGTGACCTGGCTATGCTGACCCAAGCCGCAACTGCAGAATTGTCAAATAGCCACCAGTCCTTGATCCCGAAAGATTTGTAAGGCGTGATTCACCTGTTCGGGTGTGGGTGGATCGACATCGGCAAGGGTGTAAGGCAATCCCAATTGCTGCCATTTGTATTCCCCCATCTTGTGAAAGGGCAAAACTTCCACTCGCTCCACGTTGGATAAGGTGGCCACAAACTCGGCCAGACCCTTAATGTTTTCCTCGGGATCCGTCAAGCCGGGAACCAGCACAAAACGAATCCAGGTGGGCTTGTGGATCTGGTCTAAATAGCGGGCCAGATTAAGAGTGGGTTCTAGCGAAACGCCGGTAACCTTTCGATACAGCTCCGGCAGATAAGACTTGATATCCAGCAACACCAAATCTGTATGCTCCAACACAGGCTTGGCTGCTTCCAGTTGCCCATAGCCAGAAGTATCCAAAGCCGTGTGCAAGCCCAACTCATGACAGCGACGGAAGATCTCAGCTACAAAGGTGGGTTGCAGCAAAGGCTCTCCCCCGGTAGCCGTAACTCCCCCCCCTCGCAAGTAATTCTTGTAACGTTGGATCTCGGCAATTAAAGACTCAACCGTAACAAGCTGTCCCGCCTCCGGATCCCGACAGTCGGGGTTGTGGCAATACAAACAGCGAAGTGGACAACCCTGTGTAAAAATTACGAAGCGGATTCCTGGCCCATCGACGGTGCCACAGGTTTCCACCGAGTGAATGCGCCCAGCAATTGGTGTCAGGGGGTTCATAACGGTATCCATACTTTTATCCTGGATGACTTTTGCAAAATATCAATCAATCTTGAGGTTTTCTTCCAGATTGCTAACTCAGGTTAAATAGAACACAGTTTCCATTTCTCTTTGGATTAGGTTGGGACTAGATTTTTTTAGATCCCTAGGGTCTTTTAGCTAGACCGCTGCTATCCTGGCTGGAAGGGAGAAAGGGGGATAAAAAGCCGAAAGGGCAGCTTGGGGATCCCACCCAGCTCAGACCGATGGGTCGTGTGGGCTAGGCACGGAGGTATCCACCGTGATGCCGTGCAGGCGGTGGGCCTTGGGATCGAAATCCTTCGGGAAATGGGTATAGGCATCGAAATCTGCGTGATCCAGCAGGGCGCCTTCTAAGAGGGCCTCTCGAAAATCGCTGCCAAAGAGGAGACATCCCCGCAGATCGGCTCCCAATAGGTTGGCTCCGCTGAAGTCGGCATAGCTGAGATCGCACCCCCGCAAATTGGCCCCCGCCAAGTTGGCCCCACTGAAATCGGCATAGCTGAGATCGGCGCCAGCCAAATGGATCCCCTGCAGCTCAGCCCCCTGCAAATCGATCTCCCGAAAATCGCGCCGTCCTGAGGCATACTGGCTGACCAGATCCGCAGCGCTACAAACAGTCATGATCATCGGGCCTCCTCGGTTATCGATGGGGGATCCCTTCCCTCGACCCCGGTATGGGCAGACTTCAGGGATCCCCGGCCTTGTTTTTAGCAGTGTTGATGGAACGTGCGGTTAACGACATCCAGTTGCTGCTCGCGGGTGAGCTTGATGAAGTTCACCGCATAGCCGGAAACCCGGATGGTGAGCTGTGGGTAGAGCTCCGGGTGCTCCATGGCATGCAGCAGGGTCTCGCGGTTGAGAACATTGACGTTGAGGTGGAAACCGCCATCCCGCATGTAGCCATCCAGCAGCCCCACTAGATTGGCAACCCGCTCCTCCGCTGTGCGACCTAGGGCCGCCGGCACAATCGAGAAGGTGTTGGAGATCCCATCCAGAGCGTCGTCGTAGGGCAGCTTGGCCACCGAAGCCAGCGACGCCACCGCCCCCTTGGTGTCCCGGCCGTGCATGGGGTTGGCCCCTGGGGCAAAGGGCTCGCCCGCTCGCCGCCCGTCGGGGGTGTTGCCGGTTTTCTTGCCGTAGACCACGTTGGAGGTGATGGTGAGGATGGACTGGGTGGGCACCGCATTGCGGTAGGTCTTGTGCTTGCGCAGCTCCGCCATGAAGGTCTGCACCAGTTGCACCGCAATGGAGTCAACTCGGTCGTCGTTGTTGCCGTATTTGGGGAAGTCGCCCTCCACCGCGTAATCCACCACTAGGCCCCGCTCATCCCGGATGGCCCGTACCCGCGCGTATTTGATGGCGGATAGGGAGTCGGCTGTTACCGACAGGCCGGCCAACCCAAAGGCCATGGTGCGCAGCACGTCCCGGTCGTGCAGGGCCATCTCCAGGCGCTCGTAGCAGTACTTGTCGTGCATGTAGTGGATGATGTTCATGGTGTTGACGTAGGTCTTGGCCAGCCAGGCCATCATCTGCGCCATGCGCGGCCACACCTCGTCGTAGTCCAGGACATCGGCGGTGATGGGGGCGAAAGCAGGAGCCACCTGCTCGCCGGAGATCTCATCCCGACCGCCGTTGATGGCATAGAGCAGGCACTTGGCCAAGTTCACCCGCGCTCCAAAAAACTGCATCTGCTTGCCGATGCGCATGGCCGACACACAGCAGGCGATGCCGTAGTCATCCCCCCAGTAGGGGCGCATCAAGTCGTCGTTTTCGTACTGGATGGAGCTGGTTTCAATGGAGACCTTGGCGCAGTAGCACTTGAAGGCTTCCGGCAGCCGCTCCGACCAGAGCACGGTCAAGTTGGGCTCGGGCGCTGGGCCAAGGTTGTAGAGGGTATGCAGCATGCGGAAGCTGGTTTTGGTAACCAAAGGCCGCCCATCCAGGCCCATGCCACCGATGCACTCGGTAACCCAGGTGGGATCCCCGCTGAATAGCTCGTTGTACTCGGGCGTGCGCAAAAACCTGACCATGCGCAGCTTCATAACAAAGTGGTCAATGAGCTCCTGGGCCTCTTCCTCGGTGAGGATCCCGGCCTGCAGATCCCGCTCGATGTAGATGTCCAGGAAGGTGGACACCCGCCCCAAGGACATGGCCGCCCCGTTTTGCTCCTTGACGGCTGCCAGGTAGGCCAGGTACAGCCATTGGATGGCTTCGCGGGCGTTGGCTGCCGGACGGCCCAGGTCAAACCCGTAGCGGGATCCCATCTCTTTCAGCTCTTGTAGGGCTTTGATCTGCTCGGAGAGCTCCTCCCGCAGGCGGATGGTCTCTTCGTCCATCGTGTCCAGGTCTAGACTGGCTTTTTGGGCCTGCTTGTCTTCGATGAGCCGATCCACCCCGTAGAGGGCCACCCGCCGGTAGTCCCCAATGATGCGACCCCGACCGTAGGCATCGGGCAGGCCGGTGATGATCCCGGAGCGGCGGCAGCGGCGCATCTCTTCGGTGTAGGCATCGAAAACGCCGTCGTTGTGGGTTTTGCGGTACTGGGTAAAAATTTCCTTGGTGCGGGGATCCAACTCGTAGCCATAGGCTTTGAGGGAAGACTCCACCACGCGGATGCCGCCAAAGGGCATGATGGCCCGCTTCAGAGGTTTGTCCGTCTGCAGCCCCACAATCTGTTCCAGCTCTGGGTCGATATAGCCAGGGGCGTGGCTGGTGATGGTAGAGGGAACAGCGGTATCGGCATCTAGGATCCCTCGCTCTCGCTCCAGAGCCATCAAATCCTTGACCTTGGCCCACAGCCGCTGGGTGCGCTCGGTGGCTGCAGCTAAAAAGGTTTCATCGCCGGTGTAGGGGGTGTAATTCCGTTGAATAAAGTCTCTGACATCGATGCAGCGCTGCCAGGATCCCGTTGCAAAATCGCTCAAAACTTTTTGACCGGCTGCGTTGGATCCTGTCCTTGGTTCCGCCTTCAATTCTGTAGGTGATGCTACAGAACGCTGCACACTGGCAACCATAACAATCCTCCCGGCTATTACGCCTGATAATCTATCGACAGGGCGAGGCAGCACCCCGGCCTTTGCCCCACGCAGGCTCTAAAAGAGAGCTAAAGAACCAAAAGAACCAATAGATCTCTGCAAGGCTTATAGGGATCCTACGAAGGGCTTTTAGCAACTCTTCTGTTTCTTTTTTAGGCGTTCTAAATACACCTCGCCTGATTTAATTTTAGTCCCTTGCGCTCTGAGGATATTTTCGGTTGCGTGATTTTTTAATCTTATTTTCATCCTATTTTTTAATGCTGTTTTAATATCTTCTTAACGTTGTTTTACGCTTTTCCATCGGCAAATGGCGGGCCTATGCTGAGGTAGGACGGCCCAGGTCGTCTGTTGCCGTGAGAACGTCAGGATACTCGGCCTTTGCCTTAGCAGTGCCTTGCTCTATGAACCAGTCCAATCGAATCGTCCAAGGGATCCATCACCTGCACTTCTATCTTTGGGATCTGCCCCGTTGGCAGGAACACTTTTGTCAGGTTTGGGGCTTCCGAATGGAAGGACAGCTCGGCAGTACCCTCTGTTTGCGTCAGGGATCCCTGCGCTTGCGCCTATCTCAGCCGGCTCACGCCGGGGATGAGGTGGATCGCTATTTGCAGCAACATTCGCCTGGGGTGGTGGATGTGGCCTTGGCGGTGGAGGAGCAAGAGCTGTTGGGCTTGGCAGAGCTTTTGCAGAGGCGAGGAGCCCAAGTGGAGTGGATCCCGGCAGAAGACGAAGGCTGCCCTGCTCTGTGCCTGCGCACTCCTTATGGACTCAGGCATTCTTTGATCCCCGGCTCAGGGATCCTCGATTCAGCTCCCGCCAAGGAGAACTTGTTTTCCCACTGGGATCATGTGGTATTGAACGTGGAGCAGGGATCCCTGCAGGCAGCGGCAGATTGGTATGGGCAGGTGCTGGGTTGGCGGTCTCTGTATCGCTATAGCATCCGCACCAACACCTCTGGCCTAGAAAGTGTGGTGGTGGGAGATCCTGAAGCCGGGATCCAGTTGGCCATCAACGAGCCCACCTGTGCCGCTTCCCAGATCCAGGAGTTTTTGGATGCCCATCATGGCCCTGGCCTGCAACATGCGGCGTTGCACAGCTCAGATGTCTTCGCCAGTGTGCGCCGGCTGCGACAGGGAGGCGTAAACTTTCTGCAGGTGCCACCGGAGTACTACACAAACCTGGCAAGGGAGCTGGCCTCTGGAGCAGTACTCCCTTCTGGTGGGTTGCCCACCATCTCCTGGCACGACTTGGTGGAGCAGCAGCTCCTTTTGGATACCACCTTGCCTGCCTCTGATTCCCGACACCCCCCCCTGTTGTTGCAAACCTTCACTCAGCCTCTGTTTGGCCGGCCCACGTTTTTTTTCGAGGTCATCCAACGGTTGGGTGGAGCCACAGGCTTTGGCGAAGCCAACTTTCAAGCCCTGTTTGAAGCTCTAGAACGCCAACAGCGACAACGGCAGCAAGCCCTGGTCTGCTAACACCCTTGTTCTAGGGATCCAGTGGGAGCACCAGGGGAATGTCTCCGGTTAATCAACACGATTGATTGCCCCTGAGTTTCCAGCCGATATTCGGGTATGCGGAAGGCGTTGACATCCTCCCCGGCCTGAAGGCCGGAGATTCCTACCACGCTGCGCATGGATGGCTCCTTGCGCAGTCGTCTCGG
>NZ_JANSHL010000010.1:0-76461 GCF_047461575.1 Synechococcus sp. W60.1
AGCCTCTGGGGTGGTTTACAGCACCCCCAATCGACCGTTACCAGTGCCTTAAACAACCGTTTCTGGTGTCCGCAGTATTATTATAGCATTCCTCCCGACACCGACCCTACGGGTACAGTGCGGGGCTCCTGCAATTTCTAGCTGATGGGTAGCCAAAAAATGTTGTATGGCCTGATGGATATCTTTATGGATATCTTTTGCAACTGTAATGGCCGCAGATCGTCTGTTGGCTGTGCAAGGGCTAGGCCGTACTGCAGATCACACAACCTTCTCGGCAAACCGTAAGCTCCTTCTCTCCTTCTCCTCAGTAAAAGATAAAATAGGGCGATTTAGATTCCGAGCATTCCAGGCCGCCGATGGAAACCGGGGAGATGGTTCAATCGGAAAAGCAGGCTTTCCTGGAACGGTGGCATGACATTCTCGCCCCCAACTCCCTGGGCTACCGCATTCGGCTGTTGTCTCAATTGGTGCGGCGGAAGTTGCAGTCTCATTTGGAGCCTTTTGGCCTGACCATCTCCCATTGGGTGGTGCTCTGCTGCCTTTGGGAAGAAGACGGGATCCCTACTTCCACTATTTGTGAGCGCTTGCAGCAGTTGGGGGGCACCATGACCGGGGTGTTGGATGGCATGGAAAAACGGGAGCTGATCCGGCGGCAGCGAGATCCTGAGGATCGGCGGATTTGGCGGGTCTACCTCACACCTGCAGGGGAGGAGCTGAAAGACGTTTTACCCCCTCTGATTTGGCAGTTGCGGGAGCAAACCTACGGCTGTCTCAGCCCAGAAGAACAGGCAACCCTCTCGCGGTTGGTGGATCGGCTGATCGCCCATCTGTCAGTGGATCCAGATGCGGCTGTGCTGGCGGAGCCAAGTCAATAGTCTTTATCTTGAGAGCGCCTTTGGGGGAGGGCGGAGCTTTGTCTGGAGATTTGCTGATCCGAAATGCTGAGCTGCTGGTGCCGGAAGGGGATCCCTGGCGGGGGGATGTGCTGGTGCGGGAGGGGCGCATTGCCCAAATCGGCCAAAACCTCTCGCCAGAAGGGGTGGCCAAGGTCATCGACGCCGAGGGCCATACCTTGATGCCGGGGGTGATCGATCCGCAAGTTCACTTCCGCGAGCCGGGCCGAGAGCACAAAGAAGACCTGCAGACGGGATCCTGGGCCTGTGCCCGGGGCGGGGTGACCAGCTTTTTGGAGATGCCCAACACCGACCCGCTGACGATTGACCAAGCGACGCTGGATGACAAGTTGGCCCGTGCAGGCAGCAAGTGTGTGGTCAATTACGGCTTTTTCATCGGGGCCACTGCCGATAACTTAGAAGAGTTGCAAACGGTGCAGGGAGCCTGTGGCATCAAAATCTTCATGGGATCCATGCATGGGCCCCTGTTAGTGGATGATCAGGCGGCGCTGGAGCGGATTTTCGGGGAAACGGATCCCAACTTCTTAATTGCCGTCCATGCTGAAGATCTGTCTCGCATCAAAGCCCGTAAGGCCCTGTTTGCCGGATGCACAGATGTAGCCGTTCACTCGCAAATTCAGGACGAGGAATCGGCCCTGATCGCCTCACGGCGGGCTTTGGACTTGGCCACCCGCTACCGCCATCGGCTGCACATTTTGCACCTCTCCACCGGCCTAGAGGTGGAACTGCTGCGCCAGCACAAGCCGGCCTGGGTGACGGCAGAAGTGACCCCTCAGCACCTGCTGCTCAGCACCGCCGATTACGCCCGGCTGGGATCCCTGGCCCAGATGAACCCCCCCCTGCGGGATCCCCCCAATTCGGAGCAACTGTGGCAGGGGCTGCAGGACGGGATCCTGGATTGCATTGCCACTGACCATGCCCCCCATACTCTGGAAGAAAAGGCTCAGCCCTACCCCCACTCCCCCTCGGGTATGCCGGGAGTAGAGACGGCCTTGCCCCTGATGCTGACTGCAGCGCAGCAGGGCCGCTGCACGCTGGCGCAGGTGGTGCAGTGGATGTGTGAGGCGCCGGCCCGCCTCTACCGGATCCCCAACAAAGGGCGGCTGCAGGTGGGCTACGACGCCGACCTGGTGCTGGTGGATCGCCACACACCCAAACCGGTGCGGCGGGAAGAGCTGCTGACCAAATGCGGCTGGAGTCCCTTCGAGGGCTGGGAATTGGTGGGCTGGCCCCTAGTCACGATCGTGGGCGGACAGATTGCCTTTCAAAACGGCCAGGTGGATCCCTCGGTGCGGGGAAAGGCTCTTCAGTTTCAGCGCTAGCCAGGGATCCCTGCTATCCCGCAAGGGCTTCCGATAGCAGCAGGACAGAAGTGGCGCAGTAGCCTATCCTAGCTTCCCTCTCCCTTTGTGGGAGAGAAGCCAGGCCTGAGGGCGGGATGGCGCAAAAGCATCAGGAACGGTCTCAGGCTGGTTTGCCGATCACCACACACCTCGGCCTGCTGGGTCCGGCAACTCTGGCCCAGAAACTCGTGTTACTGTAAACTACCCGGCTCCGACCGCTAAGCGGTACGGAGCGGGCTTTCAGTAGCCCTGAGCCTGCTCTGCTCTACCAGAGAACAAAACAGGCCCGAACCTCTAGGCTGGTTTACGACAGCCCCCAAGAGCGCAATCACATTCGCACCATTCAAATCCGCATCCCCTTCCCATCCACAGTGCCCACACTTGAACGACTTGCCACTGCGGTAGGATTGCGCAGGATCGGGATGGATATGCAAACACTTGTGGCAGGTCTGCGACGTGTAGGCGGGCGGCACAAGAATCAGAGAAACCCCTGCAACCCTCGCCTTGTACTCCAGAAACTGACGTAGTTGGTAGAACGCCCAACTGTTGGTCCTACGCCGCTCGGCTTTGCTGCGTGGCTGTTGATTGACCCTTTCCCGGATCCCTGTCAGGTCTTCCAGGGCGATAGCGCTGTTGGTAGCTTTTGCCCTAGAGACAATAGCTTTGGAGATGCGATGATTGACCCACGTTTGAAAGCGTCTCTCCTTGCCAGACAGCCGTTGCAACAGTTCTCTGCATCTGCGCCGCGAACTGCGGGTGCCCTTACTGGCCTTGCGCTGAAGAGACGCTCTTAACCGACAGTAGTGATCTCGGACTTTGTTCAGCTGCTGTCCATTCCAGTTGTCTCCTTCGGAGGTATGTGCAATGTCTCGCCGTCCCAGGTCAACACCAATCACCTTGTCGGTGTTCTGTTGCTTGGGGGGCTCTGCCTCGACACAAATCTGGATGGAGTAGGAGCCGTCCTTCCGCTGGACTAGGGTGGCCGATTTGGGGTTAGAGCCAGCCAGCATTCCCCTCTGGTAGTTGCCAATGGCTAGCTCAAAGCGTTCTCTTCCATCAACCGTGGCAAGCGACACTGTCCAGTCTTTCTCGCGAAACGAGAAGATACGTGCATCGTAGGTAACGAACCTACGCTTGAACTCTTTAACTGGACGGTTGCGCTGTCTCGCCACTTTGCGAGCGCCTGCCACCCGTCTGCAGACCTGCTGGGCCAGATTACTGGACAAGCCAAACCGAGCGCGAATCTGGTAATAGCAAAGGGATTGGAGTTTGACTGCGTTGACTACTTTTTCTGGTGTGTTTTGGTTGACCCAGTTCAACGCCTGCACAAAGGCATCCATTGTCGCGTCCAATTTGGCGGCTTGCGACTGGGACACCTTGAGCTTGCAGGAGACGGTCAGGACTTGGGTCATGGTTCTATTGTAACCTCGCATTCCTCCCGGCACTGACCCTACGGGTACAGTGCGGGGCTCCTGCGATTTCTAGCTGAAAATGATAATTACTGATAATCAAAATTGAAAACGGCAAGGGGGCCTCATGAAAGTTGCCTACGTGTTCACTCACCCTCGCTGCGGCACCTATAAGTTGGGCCAGATGATCCTGCCCCAGCTAGAAGCAGGGGTGCATGGAGCGCAGGTGGTGGGCATGTTCTTTTTCGACGACAACTGCTTTGTTTTGCGGCAGGGGGATCCCATTGGCGAGCGCTTGGCCAAAGTTGCCCAAGAGCAAAACATCCTGCTGATGATGTGTGACATGTGCGCTCTGGAGCGCAACCTAGCCGAAGGGGAACCCCGCTGGTGCGACGCTCAAGGACGCGGGCGCAGAGAGCCAGCTCGGTGCGTTCCCAAAAACGTCGTCAAAGGAGTGCAGGTGGGCTGTTTCCCTGACCTCTACGAGGCCTTGAAGGACAACCCACCTGACCAAGTGATTACGCTTTGACGGAAGGACCCCGACTTAGCTGACGGCCACAGCCGCCGGCGGCTCTTGGCTGGGCTGAGAGCCGATCTTGCGGAAGATCAACCGCTCGTTGGCTACATCCACCAAAATGCGGTCGCCGGGTAGGAACTCGTTTTCCAGCAGCTTGGTGGCAATGGGATTTTCGATCTCCCGCTGGATCACCCGCTTCAGGGGACGGGCCCCGAACACTGGGTCGTAGCCCACCTCTGCCAGGTAGTCCTTGGCTTCTTCGGTGAGCAGGATCTCGATTTGCTGATCTGCCAGCAGCTTTTCCACCCGCTGCATTTGCAGGCCGACAATCTGGCGAATTTGCTCTTTGGTGAGGGCATGGAAGATGATCAGCTCGTCCACCCGGTTGAGGAACTCCGGTCGGAAGTGGTGCCGCAGCATGGCCAGCACCTGAGTTTTCATCTCCTCGTAGCGGCTTTCATCGGCCCCAATTTCCAGGATGAGGTCGCTGCCGATGTTGCTGGTCATGATGATGATGGTGTTTTTGAAGTCCACCGTCCGCCCCTGGGAGTCGGTAATGCGGCCATCGTCCAGCACCTGCAAGAGGATGTTGAAGACATCAGGGTGGGCTTTTTCCACCTCGTCAAACAACACCACCGAGTAGGGGCGTCGCCGCACCGCTTCTGAGAGTTGCCCCCCTTCCTCGTAGCCCACGTAGCCTGGAGGAGCTCCGATTAGACGAGAGACCGAGTGCTTCTCCATGTACTCGGACATGTCGATGCGCACCATCGCCTCGGAAGTGTCGAAGAGGAACTCCGCCAAAGCACGGGCCAGCTCGGTTTTCCCCACGCCAGTGGGCCCCATGAACAGGAAAGAGCCGATGGGGCGATTGGGATCCTTCATGCCGGCCCGGGCGCGCCGAATGGCTGCCGCTACGGCGGCTACCGCCTCGTCTTGGCCCACCACCCGCTGGTGCAAATGGGCTTCCAGGCGCAGCAGCTTCTGCTTTTCCGACTCCATCAGGCTGGTGACTGGGATCCCGGTCCAGCGGGAGACGATCTCAGCGATATCTTCAGGAGTCACTTGCTCCCGCAGCAGCGGCTCGCCGTTGGTCTGCAGCTTGGCCAGGTGAGCCTCCTGCTCTTGGATTTGCCGCTCCAATTCCATCAGCCTGCCGTACTTGAGCTCGGCAGCGCGGTTGAGGTCATATTTTTGTTCAGCCTGTTCGATTTGAAGCTTGACGGCGTCCCGCTCGGCTTTAAGGCTTTGCAGGCGTTCGATAGCCTCTTTTTCAAATTGCCAGCGAGCATTCAACTCCCGTTGTCGCTCCGTCAGGTTGGCCAGCTCCTGCTCAATTTTGCTGAGGCGATCTCTAGAGGCAGCATCATCTTCTTTTTTCAGGGAGAGCTCCTCCATCTGCAGTTGCATGATGCGCCGGTCGATCTCGTCCAGCTCGACGGGCTTGGAGGTGATCTCCATCTTCAGCTTGGCCGCCGCCTCGTCCACCAGGTCGATGGCTTTGTCGGGCAGGAAGCGCTCGGAGATGTAGCGGTTGGAGAGCACCGCTGCCGCCACCAAGGCGGAGTCGCTGATTTTGACCCCATGGTGCAGCTCGTAGCGCTCTTTGAGGCCGCGCAGGATGGAGATGGTATCTTCCACCGAAGGCTGATCCACGTACACCGGCTGAAAGCGGCGTTCTAGGGCCGCATCTTTTTCGATGTGCTTGCGGTATTCATCCAGGGTGGTGGCGCCGATACAGCGCAACTCGCCCCGCGCCAGCATGGGTTTGAGCAAGTTGCCGGCATCCATGGCCCCTTCGCCGGCCCCGGCGCCGACAACGGTGTGCAACTCGTCGATGAAGAGGATGATCTGGCCTTCGGATTCGGTGACCTCTTTGAGCACGGCCTTCAGGCGATCTTCAAATTCCCCCCGATATTTGGCTCCGGCGATCATGGCGCCCATATCCAGGGAGATCACCCGCCGGTTCTTCAGGGATTCCGGCACATCGCCTCGGTTGATGCGCTGGGCCAGCCCTTCCACAATGGCGGTTTTCCCCACGCCGGGCTCGCCGATGAGGACGGGGTTGTTTTTGGTGCGGCGGGAGAGCACCTGAATAACGCGGCGGATCTCGTCATCTCGCCCGATCACCGGGTCCAGCTTCCCTTCGCGGGCCGCCTGGGTGAGATCGCGGCCATAGCGCTCCAGGGCTTCGTAGCGGGATTCGGGGTTTTTGTCGGTGACCCGCTGTTTGCCTCGCACCTCTTTGATGACCGGTTTGAGGCGCTCTACCGTCAGGCCCAGGGGTGCCAAGACCCGCTTGCCCACCCGCTCATCTTGCAGGGATCCCAAAAACAAGTGCTCCACCGAGATGAAATCATCGCCGTACTCTTTGCGAAACTCCTCGGCCCGATCCAGGGTGGTTTCCAGGCCGCGACCCAAGTAGAGCTGATCCACCCGCGCCAACTTGGGCTGCTGGTTGATGAAGCTTTCCACTTTATCCCGCACCAGCTTTGGATCGATACCCGCCCGTTGCAAGAGGGTTTGGGTGAGCCCCCCTTCTTGATCCAGAAGGGAGATCAGCAAATGCTCGGTTTCCAACTGTTGCTGCTGGTGCCGCCGGGCCACATCTTGGGATTGGACAATGGCGCTCCAAGCTTTTTCGGTAAATTGGTTGGGATTGGTGGGCTGCATAGGAGTTCGGCAGAGCTTTGCTACTCAGTATAGGAAGGCAATACAGACACAGGGAGCACCCTGGACTCTTTCGGGGCAGTAGAGCTGGGTGCCGGAAGCTCCGGTAGGATCTTCCTGATCTAGGTATCGCCTATTTTGCCAGAGCCAGAGTTCGCAACAACCGTCCTCTCCAGCTGCGATCCATGGAGGGATCCCCGCCTTATTCTTCTTCTTCGTAGGGACGGCCTTCCCCGATTACCGCCAGGTCAATTTGTTGGCGGTAGTAATCCACGTTCTTAATCTGCACCTCCACCCGATCCCCCAGGCGAAACTGGCGCCGACTCTTGCGTCCCACCAGCGCCTGCTGACGGCTGCGGTACTCGTACCAATCGTTTTTCAGGGTGCTGACCCGCACCAAGCCTTCCGCCAAGATGGGATCCACCTGGACAAAAAAGCCGTAGTTCTGGACGCCGATGATCAGGCCGGGGAACACCTCTCCCAGGTGCTTTTGCATGAACTCAGAGCGCTT
This sequence comes from Synechococcus sp. W60.1, assembly GCF_047461575.1. NCBI lineage: Bacteria > Bacillati > Cyanobacteriota > Cyanophyceae > Synechococcales > Synechococcaceae > Synechococcus > Synechococcus sp. W60.1. Next base: position 7,362 of record NZ_JANSHL010000010.1, read on the forward strand.
CAGGCCCATCAGCTCCCGCTCCGCCTGCTGCCGGATCCGGTACCCCTCCTGAATTTTGGGCAGTTGCGCCTGGAGAAACGCCTGCCATTCCTCCTGCACCTTGGGCGGCAACACCTGCCAGTCGATTTGGCCGTAGCCGCTGGGGCCGTGCAGATCCACCACGGTTTTGGAGCGAGAGCTGCGGCGCTCGCGTCCTTTGCTCAGGGCCAGGTGCAGGGCACGCAAATTGAGCAAGTCGGCATAGCGGCGCAAGGGGGCCGTAAAGGTGGCGTAGGGTTCTTTGAGGCCCAACCCAAAATGGCCGAGTTGCTCTTCCAGAGGCTGGAGACGATACTCGACCGGGGGCAAGGTGGCCAGCATCTGCGCCACCAAGGCCGGGCTCGCGCCAGAGGCCAACACATCGGGAGCGGTGATGCGGGCACAAATCCGCTGCCAGTCCGCCAGAGTTACGACAGCGGGATCTTGCAAATTCAGATCCAGCTTCATGGCATTGGCCAGGCGCAAAAAGCTCTGCAGGGCCTCGGCGGCAGGGGCAGGCTGCACGCGGGCCAAAGAAGGGATCCCCAACTGGCGCAAATGGTGGCCCAGGATTTGGTTGGCCAGCAGGAGAATTTCCGTCATCAGGGCATGGGCGCCGAGGCGATCGCTGATCAAGAGGGGGCCGTAGCCGCTTTCATCGGCAGAGTGGGGAGTGAGCAAATCCAACAGGGGCAGGTCAAATCCCCCCGCCTGGTGACGTTTGGCCCGTAGGATCTGGCTAAGGCGCAGCAGGTTTTGCAGCAGGGCCATCAACTCCGGCACTTCTTCGTCGGGGCCCAAGTCGGCGGTGGTGGCCAAAAGAGCCTGCACCTGACCATAGGACAGGTGAGCCCGCGATTGCACCAGGCTGGGGTAAATCTCGAAGTTTTGTACCACCCCTTCTGGGTCGAGGGTCACTAGCAGTGAATAGGCCAAGCGCTCCTGCTGTGGCAACAGAGCCAGGCGGTTGTGCACCTCCGGCGGAAAGAGAGGCAGCACCATCGTATCGAGGTAGACGGTGGCCGTCCGCTGCTGAGCCTCTTGCTCCAAGGGGTGGTCGGGATCCAGCCAGTGGGCTACGTCGGCAATGTGGATCCCCAGCAGCCAGTGGTCATTCTCTTGCCGCTGCAAGGAAACAGCCACGTTGGGTTCCAAGCCGTGGGGATGCTGCAGATCCAAAGGCTCCAGAGTGATGCAAAACCAATCGCGCAGATCGCGGCGGCCCTTTTGGTCAGAGCGGCTGAGCTTTTTGGGCAGAGCTGCTGCTGCCTCCAACACTGGAGCGGGAAACTCCTGCGGTAGGTCGTACTTGCAACAGACCAAATCTGCATCGATGGAGGCCTCTGGGCCGTCGCCCAAAATTTTGCGAATGGTTCCGGTTGGGGGCAGATCCCCCAGCGGGTAGCGATTCACCTCCACATAGGCCACCCGACCTTCCGCCAGCTCGACAGGGGATCCCTCCGTCAGGGCCAGCTCGAACAGCAGCCGGTCGTCCAAGGGCACAACCCGAAAACCCTGTTCCGTCTGTTTGAGGCGACCCACCAGAGCGGAATTGGCCCGCTCCATGACGGCCACCACCTCTCCTTCTGGACTGCGGCGACGGTTGCCATCTTTGGTGACCCGTGCCAACACCTGATCCCCATTCCAAGCGCCGCTGAGGTTGCTGCCGTGGATGTACACATCCTCTACCCCCGGCTCGTCCCGAATGGCGAAGCAGAAGCCTTTGCTGGAACAGCGCAAACGCCCCACCACCAAAGATTCGTCCGGCTTGCGCCGATAGCGAGGGGGATCCCCTAGTCGTTCCAGAAACCCGGCCCGCACCAGGCCATCGAGGGCAATCTCCAGCATTTCCGGCGCTTCTGGATCGGCGGACTGCAAGAGAGCAAGAAGAGTATCTTTGTCGGTCAATTGATCGGGAGGCTGAGAGAGAAAATGCTGAAAAATTCGAGAGAAGTCCATTTTGGGTATTGGCAAAAGAGGAGAGAAGAAGAGGGGTTAAGACATCGCAAGACCCAACCCATTGGCATTAGTCACGCTGGCCGGTGACAATGAAGGCAACCCGCTGACCGATGTTGGTGCTGTGGTCGGCCAGACGTTCTAGGTAACGGATCGCCAGCAACATCAACAGGATAGGCTCGATCGATCCTCTGATGTCCGACTGCTGCGCCAACGTATTGTAAAGGTTAGTGTAATCTTCATCAACGGCGTCGTCTTCCCGCTTCAGTTGTCGGCCCAGGTCAGCATCCAATTCCGTCAGGGCCACCAGGCTGTGGCTGAGCATTTTCTGGCAGCGCTGCATCATCACGCGAATGCGGCCCAGCTCCGGCGGCGGCGGGTACATGACCAAGCGCAGGGCCACTTCGGCCAAATCTTTGGCGTAGTCGCCAATCCGCTCCAGATCGCGTACCAGTTGCATCAGGGTACTGATCCAGCGCAGATCCCGCGCCACCGGGGAGCGCAAGGCAATCAAATTAATACAGTCTTTCTCGATTTGACGATAAAAACGGTCAATTTGCTTGTCTTGGGCAATCACCTGTTCGGCGGCGGCCAAGTTCTGTTCAAACAGGGCCTGCTGGGCCAAGACCACCGACTTTTCCACCAGCGCCCCCATGCGCAGCACGTCCTGCTGTACCCGTTTGATGTGAAGTTGCAGCTCGGCTTGCCCCATGGCTTTCTCCCATGAATGTGGGCAGGGGGGAAATGTCTGCAGTCGTTTTGGATTCAACAGAGCCAGTTGATCTCAATCATGGCAAACTTCGCCTGGAATAGGGGCAGAGAAGACGGCCAACTTAGGCGAAGATGAGAACAGCGGTTGCCCTCTGAGGGGGATTCGTCCTCTGGAGTTCTCGGGTTGCTTTGTCATTGAGACGGTCTCATGGCTCTTCCCCCCATCATTGTGTTGGACGATGATCCCACCGGATCCCAAACCGTTCACAGTTGCTTGCTCCTCACCCGCTGGGATCCGCAGACTTTGAAGCTGGGGTTGCAGGATAGCTCGCCAATTCGCTTTATCCTCACCAACACCCGATCCCTGCCGCCGGCCAAGGCCGAAGAGGTGACGCGGTCGGTCTGCCGGGCCCTCAAGCAGGCCATGGGGGAGCTGGGGTGGGAGCGGGCCCTTTTTGTTAGCCGCTCCGACTCGACGCTGCGGGGGCATTACCCCCTGGAAACGGATGTGATGGCAGCAGAGCTGGGGCCTTTTGATGCCCATTTTCTGGTGCCGGCCTTTTTTGAGGGAGGGCGCATCACCCGCAACAGTGTCCACTACCTACGGGTGGGGGAGCGCTGGATCCCGGTGCATGAGACGGAGTTTGCCCGCGACTCGGTGTTTGCCTACCACCACAGCTATTTGCCCGCTTATGTACAGGAGAAAACACAGGGGCGGATCCGGGCTGACCAAGTGGAGCGATTTACCCTGGAGCAGATTCGCTCTGGCTGTTTGCCGCGGCTGCTGGCCTTGCAGGGGAATATCTGCTGTGTAGTGGATGGAGAAACTCAAGCGGATCTGGATCGGTTTGCCCAAGATGTTTTGGCGGCAGCCTCTCAAGGCAAACGCTTTTTGTTTCGCAGTGCCGCCAGCCTCCTGACGGCTCTGGCCCAGTTGCCGCCACAACCCGTTCCCCCGGAACAGATGGGGCAGTTTGTTCGCTCCTCTCAACCGGGGGTGGTGATCGTGGGATCCCACGTGCAAAAGTCCAGCCAGCAGTTGGCCCGCCTTCTGCAGGAGCCTGAAACCCAAGGCATCGAGGTGGAGGTGAGGCGACTATTGGATCCCGACGCGGAGCTGCTGCCAGGGATCCTGGCCCAAGTTCACAGCGCCTATGAGCAGGGTCTGACGCCGGTGGTCTACACCAGCCGAGAGGAACTGACGTTCGAAAAGGACGCCGTAGAAATGCGCCTAGCTTTTGGACAGAAGGTTTCCCGGTTGTTGATGGGTGTGGTGCAGGGGCTGCCAGAAGGGATCGGCTATCTCATCAGCAAGGGCGGCATCACCTCCAACGACACCCTCAGCGTTGGCCTCAACTTGCCGGCGGTGCGTCTGCTGGGGCAAGTCTACCCTGGGATCTCGATGGTGATCACCCCGTCCGATCATCCCCGCTTTCCCAACCTGCCGGTGGTGTTGTTTCCGGGCAATGTCGGCGAGGCGGATACGCTGCTTTTGCTCCACTGTCGCCTCAAAAGTCGAGGCTTGATTTAGGGTGAAGAGGATGGTCTTGTGGGTTCCTCCTGCCGATGGCTGAATTCGTCCCCCCGCCGGAAGACTTGCCCGCCTCGGATGCCTGGTGGGGATCCCTGCGGCAGAGGCGGAGGGAGTTACCGCCGACAGTCGTGCAGCAGGCTTCCCAGAGCTTGGGCAGCTGGGAGGTGGATGTTGTCATTGCCGGTGGCACCCTGGGGATCTTCTTGGCAGCGGCTTTGGCCAAGCGGGGCTGGCGGGTGATCCTGCTGGAGCGCGGGATCCTGCGGGGTCGGGAGCAGGAGTGGAACACCTCACACCAGGAGCTGCAGGTGTTGTTAGAGCTGGAGCTGCTTACCCCGCCCGAGTGGGAGGCAGTCCAGGTTACCCACTACCCGAGGGGGCGGATTGGCTTTGGGGAGGGCCCCCACTGGTGGGTGGAGGGAGTGCTGAATGTGGGCGTGGATCCAGTCAGCCTCCTGGAGTTCCTCAAGCAGCATTTCCTGGCCTGGGGGGGCCAAGTGTGGGAGCAGACTGCCTTTCAAAGTGCCACCGTTCACCCCGATGGGATCTGCCTCCAGACCACCAAGGGACAGATCCGTGCTCAACTGCTGGTGGATGCCATGGGGCACCGCTCGCCCATCGCGGCCCAGGCTCGCCAAGGGCAGCCGCCAGATAGCGTCTGTCTGGTGGTGGGATCCTGTGCCCAGGGGCTGCCCGACCAACCCACGGGAGATCTCTTCTACAGCTTTACCCCAGCCCAGAACGGCTACCAGCCCTTTTGGGAAGCTTTCCCTGCCCGCGATGGGCGCACCATCTATCTTTTTACCTACTGCGACCGGGATCCCCGGCGGCCTAGTCTAGAGCAGCTCTGGCGGGATTACTGCCGGCTGCTGCCAGCCTACCAGGGGGTGGAGCTGGCCCAGATCCGCTGGGTGCGCAAGCTATGTGGCGTTTTCCCCGCCTACCGCCGCAGCCCGCTGCAACTGCCCTGGGATCGCCTATTGGCGGTGGGGGATAGCAGTGGCAGCCAGTCGCCTCTAAGCTTTGGCGGCTTTGGCGCCATGTTGCGCCACCTGGATCGCCTACAGCAGGGGATCCACGAGGCCCTGGCGCAACGGCAGTTGAACCAGACAGCCCTGGCCCTGCTGCAACCCTACCAGCCCAACTTGGCCGTGACCTGGCTATTTCAGAAGGCCATGATTCCCCCTCTGCAGAACAAAAGTTGGGATCCCAATAGCATTAACCGCCTGTTGAGCAGGGTGTTTGCGGCCATGGTTGCCGCTGGCCCTCAGGTGGTGCAGCCCTTTTTGCAGGATGTGGTGCAGTTTGGCGGCTTGGCCCAGGCCCTGTGGGGGGTGACGCGTCGGGATCCCAGCTTGGTAGCCAGACTTTTGCCTCGGTTGGGGTTGCCGGAGCTGGTGGCATGGGCGGGCCACTTTGGCGCCCTTGGCCTCTACGAGCTGCTGCAAAGGCTAACAGATCGCCCGGAGCCGGAAACCAACCCCCAGGACTACTTCTGGAAGCGGCGCCGCGAGGCTTGGCGCTACGGCTGCGGTCAAGATTACAAGTTATTTCCATAGTGATATCGAAACATTGTCAATTGTGATTCAATGTGATCAATGTGATCAAGCTCACCATTACGTTTCACGACGTTTGATATCCATAGTGGAAGAGTTGGGAATTCTTTATCCATCCACTCGTCAGTGTAGGAGTTAGCCATGGTTATTCTCGACTACAGCGATGCAGACAGTGGCTTCTGGGCTTCGACTCCTCAGGGTTTGGTGGAGGTGATCAAGTTTCAGAATCACTTCTACGCCCTTCGGCAAGTGTACAAACGCGCCCAAGACGCGATATCTGCCTGTCGCGCCGACATTGAAAGGGGATTTCTTAGCATTGTGGTGCAGTTTGAGAATCACGCGGAAGTGTGGGCTCAACTGTCGCCGGGCGTACCCGTGCAGTCCCAACCAGAGGCTGCTCCTACGGACAACCCTGCCAAGCCCAAGCTGACCTATCGCGGCCAACCGGTGAGCAAACCTTCCCGAAATCCCAGCCTCGCCCGCAGGCCCTTGCCTGACTCCCTCTATTTCCGCGGCGCGAAGATCGGCTAGACCGTTTCCGTTTGCCAGGTCTGGAGCGGTCGAGATTTCCCTTCTGGCCGCAGCCATCTGCGTTAGCGGTGCAAAGCACCATAGAGGCCCACCCCATAGCCCAGTACCTCAACCGGATCCCCTTGGCTTTCTGCCGGCAGTTGGGATCCCTTTCCCAACCACTGGGTCTCATGGCTGTCCAAAAGTTTTTCCCAGGTGCCGCTGGGCCATTGGGTATAGGTGACTGGCTGATCGGGGCTGAAATTGAAAAGGGCAAGCAAAGACTGGGATCCGTGGCGGCGGTGCAGAGCTAGGCCAGAGTTGGAAAAGAGCTCCACTTCCACTCCATCCCGCTCCAGATGCTGGAGGGCCGGCTGGGTTTTGCGCAGCCGGATCAGGGCCTGGTACCACTTCCAGAGAACCTGGTGGTGACCGGCTTTTTTCAAGTCCCAATTGAGCTTGGAGCGCAGGAAAGTCTCCTCAGCTTGGGGATCCGGCGGCTCTCCCTGCCAGGCAAAGGCGCTGAACTCGCGGCGGCGTCCCTGTCGTACCGCTTCCACCAGGTCGGGATCCCCGTGGCTGACAAAATACAGAAAGGGGGCCACCTCCCCGTATTCTTCCCCCATAAACAGCAGCGGCAGCATGGGGGCCAACAGCAGGGCAGCGGCAGCCAACTTGAGGCCCTCGAAAGAGGTGAGCTGGCTAAGGCGCTCTCCCAGCCTGCGGTTGCCCACCTGGTCGTGGTTTTGAATGCAGACAACAAATTGGGATCCCGGTCGCCCAACAGCGGAGTTGCCGTGACGCCTGGCGCGGTAGCAGGAGTACTGGCCAGAATAAACGTAGCTCTCCCGGTAAGCCTTGGCCAGGTGCTCCAATTCGCCAAAGTCCTGGTAGTAGCCTGTCTTTTCCCCGGTAAGCAGGGTGTGAAGTGAGTGGTGGAAGTCATCGCACCACTGGGCATCTAGCCCGTAGCCCCCTTGCTCTCGGGGGGTGATGAGGCGGACATCGTTGAGGTCGCTTTCGGCAATGAGAACCCTGGGCCGGCCAGTGCGAGCTTCTAGGGCATCCACCTGCTCTGCCAATTCCTGCAAGAAGGGGTAGGCGCTGAAGTCGTAGATGGCATGCACCGCGTCCAGCCGCAGCCCATCGAGATGAAACTCCTCCAGCCAGTACTCGGCGTTTTGTAGGAAAAACTCTCGCACGCCGTCAGAATAGCGGTCGTCGAAGTTGAGGGCATCCCCCCAAGGGGTGTGGTACTTGTCGGTGAAGTAGGGGCCAAAATCCCGCAGGTAGTTCCCCTCCGGCCCCAGGTGGTTGTAGACCACATCCAAGATGACGGCCAAACCCAGTTGGTGGCAGGCGTTCACCAGGGCTTTCAGATCTTCAGCTCCCCCATAGGCGGTCTGCACCGCGTAGGGATAAACACCGTCGTAGCCCCAGTTGCGCTCTCCTGGAAACTGGGCCACCGGCATCAGCTCCAGCACGTTTACCCCCAACTCCACCAACTCCGGCAGGCGAGGGATCAGAGCAGCAAAGGTGCCCTCGAGGGTAAAGGTGCCTACATGCAGCTCGTAGAGGATCCACTGAGACAGCGGGATCCCCTTCCACCCTTGATCCTGCCAGTCGAAGTGGGGATCCACCACCCGCGAAGGGCCGTGGACGCCGTAGGGCTGGCAGCGGGAAGCGGGATCCGGCCGCTCCACTACCCCTGCTGAGGTGTGCAGGCGGTAGAGGTAGTCCACTGGCCCAGGTGGGATCCCGTCCACCTCCCCCTGCCAATAGCCCTGCTCATCCCGCACTAGAGTAAAGCAACGTTGGACAGGGCTGAGCAGCTTCAGCTCCACCCGTTCAAGCAGAGGCGCCCATACGGAAAAACGATAGCGACCTTGGCCCAGGGGATAGGCCCCAATTCGCCCGATCTCTGCGTGTTGCAAGGGAGTGGAGAAAAGGTGTGGCACGAAACTCACCCGGAAAACCCGGCTTCTACTATAGCGGGGCTTGATCCCAAGAGTCCTCAGAGTGGGTTCTCGGCTCCTCCCTCTGCCATAGTGGAATGGGTCTCCAGCGATTAGGTCTTATGCTCAACTATCCCCCCAGCTATCCCGATCCCACTGTTGTGGACATCTACCACGGGCAGCCGGTGCCGGATCCCTACCGCTGGCTAGAGGATCTAGATTCGGAGCAGACGCGGGCCTGGATTGAGGCGCAAAACCACCTTACCTTTAACTACTTGCAGCAGATCCCAGCCCGGCAGCGGATCCGAGAACGCCTGACCCAGCTCTGGAACTATGAAAAATACAGCCAGCCCTTCAAAGAAGGGGGCCGCTACTTCTACTTCAAAAACGACGGCCTGCAAAACCAGAGCGTTCTCTACACCCAAGAAAGTCTAGAGGGCCAGGCGTGGGTTTTGCTGGATCCCAACACCTTCTCCGAAGACGGTACGGTGGCTCTATCGGGCATTGCCATCAGCCGTGATGGGCGGTATCTGGCCTATGGTCTCTCCCGCTCCGGCTCCGACTGGCAAGAATGGAAGGTGCGGGACATCGAAACCGGCGAGGATTTGCCGGATCACCTCCGCTGGGTCAAGTTTTCCGGGGCGAGCTGGACGCTGGATGGGCAAGGATTTTTCTACAGCCGCTACGACGAACCGGCCCCCGGCAGCGAATACGAAAGCGTCAACTACTTTCAAAAGCTCTACTACCACCGCCTGGGCACTCCCCAGTCGCAAGATACCTTGGTCTATCACCGCCCCGACCAAAAGGAATGGGGGTTTGCCGGCGGGGTTACGGAAGATGGTGATTACTTGATCATCTCCGTCTGGCGGGGTACGGATCCCAAAAACCTCATCTTCTACAAAGACTTGCGGGATCCCCAGTCTCCTGTAGTAGAGCTCATCCGCGAGTTTGAGGCCGAATACAGCTTCGTGGGCAACGACGGATCCCGCTTTTGGCTGTTGACGGACTGCCAAGCTCCTCGGCGGCGACTGGTGGCGATTGACTTGGAGCAGCCCGACCAGGTGCAGGAGGTGATCCCCGAGGCGGAGGAGACCCTCCAGGGGGTTAGCTTGATCAACAATCAGTTTGTGGCCTTCTACCTCAAAGACGCCCACACCCAGATCAAGACCTTTGCTTTAGACGGTAGCTACCTGGGGGAAATTCCGCTGCCCGGGCTGGGATCTGCCAGCGGCTTTGGCGGCAAGCGCTACGACACCGAGACCTTCTACACCTTTACCAGCTTCACTACCCCACCCACCATCTACCGCTACGATTTCACCAGCGGCACCAGCACCCTGTTCCGTCAGCCCCAGGTGGATTTCGATCCCCAGGCCTACGAGGTGCAGCAGGTGTCTTACACCAGCAAAGATGGCACCCGCATCCCCATGTTTCTCGTCCACCGCCGTGGCCTGACTCGGACAGGGGATCACCCCACCCTGCTGTATGGCTACGGTGGCTTTGGCATCTCTCTTACCCCCAGCTTTTCAGTGGGTCTGGTGGCCTGGCTGGAAATGGGAGGGGTTTACGCCCAGCCCAATTTGCGCGGCGGCGGCGAGTACGGAGAAGAGTGGCACCAGGCGGGCACCAAGCTCAACAAGCAAAAGGTGTTCGACGACTTTATTGCCGCTGCCGAGTGGCTGATAGCCCATGGCTACACCAACCCCGCCAAGTTGGCCATCTCCGGCGGCAGCAACGGCGGCCTGCTGGTGGGGGCCTGCCTGGTTCAGAGGCCGGAGCTGTTTGCAGCGGCCCTGCCGGCAGTGGGGGTGTTCGACATGCTGCGCTTTCCCAAGTTCACCATCGGCTGGGCCTGGATCTCCGAGTACGGATCCCCGGAGAACCCGGAGGAATTCAAGGCCCTCTACGCCTATTCCCCTCTGCACAACCTCAAGCCCGGCACTGCCTATCCCGCCACCCTGATCACCACCGCAGATCACGACGACCGGGTGGTGCCCGCCCACAGCTTCAAGTTTGCCGCTGCCCTGCAGGCAGCCCAGGGGGGATCCCAGCCCATCCTCATCCGCATCGACACCAAGGCAGGGCACGGGGCCGGCAAGCCCACCAGCAAGCTGATTGAGGAAGCTGCCGACCGCTGGGCCTTTTTGGTGCAGGTGCTAGGGATCCCCTGGGACGGAACGGGAAGTTAGCGAGCTCTAGGACCCAGGCCCACCCGACCGGCATAAACTGCCGCTTCCCCCAGCTCGTCTTCGATGCGCAGCAGTTGGTTGTACTTGGCAATGCGCTCGCTGCGGCAGAGGGATCCGGTTTTGATCTGCCCGGCACGGGTGGCCACCGCCAAGTCGGCAATGGTGGTGTCTTCCGTCTCGCCAGAGCGGTGGCTGATGATGGTGCGAAAGCCGGCTTGAACTGCCAATTGGATGGCCGAGACGGTCTCCGTCAGGGTGCCGATTTGGTTGGGCTTGATCAAAATGGCGTTGGCGGCGGCGCTGTCGATACCCTTTTGCAGGCGGGTCAGGTTGGTTACAAACAGGTCATCTCCCACCAGCTGTACCCGGGATCCCAGTTGAGCGGTCATGGCTTGCCAACCGGCCCAGTCTTCTTCCGCTAGCCCATCTTCAATGGAAAGGATGGGATAGTTGGCCAGCAGTTGCTGGTAGTAAGCCACCATATCAGCCGCGCTGTGGGCTTTGCCCTCAAAGTGATATTGCCCATCCTGCAGCAGCTCGTTGGCGGCCACATCCAAGGCCAAGGCGATATCTGCTCCCGGTTTGTAGCCTGCCTGTTCAATAGCCGTCATCAGCAGATCCAAAGCCGCCGCATTGGAGTCGAGATCAGGAGCAAACCCCCCTTCATCCCCCACACCGGTGGACAGCCCCTTCTGCTGCAGCACTTGTTTTAGTACCGCAAACACCTCAGCCCCGTAGCGCAGCGCCTCGCGAAAGCTGGCCGCTCCAATGGGCACAAGCATAAATTCTTGAATATCGACGTTGTTGTCGGCGTGGGCGCCGCCGTTGAGCACGTTCATCAGCGGCACCGGCAGCAGGTTGGCAAAGGGCCCCCCCAGGTATTTGTAAAGAGGCAAGCCCACTGCTTCCGCAGCCGCTTTGGCTGTCGCCAGAGAAACTGCCAAAATAGCGTTGGCCCCCAGGCGGGACTTGTTGGGGGTGCCGTCCAGGTCGATCAGCAACTGGTCAATACGGGCTTGGTTGAGGGCATCTTCTCCCTGCAGCTCCGACTGGATGGGGCCAAGGATGTTTTCCACCGCCCTCAGCACACCCTTACCGCCGTAGCGTTTGGGATCCCCGTCCCGCAGCTCATGGGCCTCGAAGGTACCGGTCGAGGCACCGCTGGGAACCTGCGCCAAGCCCGTTGCCCCATTGGCTAGACCCACCAGGGCTTCTAGGGTGGGACGCCCTCGCGAGTCGAGGATCTCATGGGCGGTAATCCACTCGATGGCTGTTTCCACAGTTACACCTCAGCAATTGGCTAGATAGCTCTGGCCAAAGCCAGATCCCCCCATAGACTAGTAGATTCTTGCCCGGGATCCGGTCAGCTTCCAGAAAACTTTAAGTCTGTCCTTCGGGCACAGAGATTCTTCAAGGCTGCAGCAGTAGATTGAACATAGGCCGGCCAGAGCTTCAACCAGCCGTCGAGCGGGGTTTGCCTAGGCAGGGTGCTACTCAGGAAGTGTTCTCCTCTTCCTTCTAGGCAAAGCGATGGCTCAGCCGCATCGGGTCGTGTACGGTGATCTTCTTCTTGTGAATGGAGATGTACTTCTTCTTGCGCAGCTCTCCCAACAGGCGGGTGATGGTGACGCGGGTTGAGCCAATGGCCTCGGCAATGGCCTGGTGAGACAGCTTGAGATCGATGGTGACCCCATCTGGGCCAGGCACCCCGAAATCGCGACAGAGAATCAACAAAAAGCTGACCAGACGGGATCCCATGTCGCGATGAGCCAGCGTCTCGATCATCATCTCCGTTTGCAAGATACGAGACGACAGGCTTTTAACCAGCAACATGGCCAGTTCGGCGTTCTCCTGTAGGGATTTCTCCACCTGCTCGATCGGTAGAGAGAGTAACTCGGTAGGTGTAAAAGCCACCGAGTGATAAAAGCGGTCGGAGCGCTGTCCCGTGATAAAGGAGAGCACGCCGAAGATGCTGTTTTCGCGCAGGAGGGCAACGGTGATTTCCTCTCCCATTTCGTAGACCCGCGAGAGCTTAACGGCTCCCTTTACCAAAAAGTAAACCCGCTCCGCCGGATCCCCTGGAAAAAAAATGGTCTTCCCGCGCTCGAACGTTTCGATAACCGGAGGATGGTGAGGGCCTCCCAATTGCTTGAAGGCTGTGATCAGAGATTTTTCCGCTACGGCCACCGCCATACTCATCAACCTTTTAAGGTCAGTTTATACCTAAGATCAACCTACTAGGATCAATCTAGAAGCATTAGGCTAGGTTGCAACCCATTGACTTCAGAATCTACGAGGATACCAAGATTTACCCTAAAGTAGAAGGTTCTGCCCAGGCATCTTTGTAGCACGCGCTACATTTTTAAGTCTCGTTGCTGCTCTCCAGCCAAAGGCAGAGGTTAGGATAGGAGCCATTGCCGCTGGGGGCTGCGCCAGCCCTTGGCAGTAGAGGGTAGGGTGGGTTCTATGGGGATCCCAGAGGTTATCGTTGCTGCACCTTCTCAACTGAGCCGCCAGCATTTCACAGTGCGGATGCCGGATCCGGCCAATCACCTGCTGGAGGTGGAACTGCAGATCCAAGAGGTGGATCCAGAGGTGCCTTTGCGGCTGCGACTGCCGGTGTGGACGCCGGGATCCTACTTGGTGCGGGAGTATGCCCGTCATGTGCAGGAGTTTCAGGCGGCAACTGAGCAGGGGATCCCTTTGGCCTGGCGGAAGGTGGATAAGAATACCTGGCAAATCGATCCGCCGGGCTGTTCCGCCGTGAAGGTGTGCTACCGGGTCTATGCCTATGAGCTGACGGTGCGCACGAACCATCTGGATTTGACCCACGCCTATTTCAACGGGGCAGCGCTCTTCCTCTACGTGCCCGGTCGCGAGCGGGAACCCTACACTTTGACGGTGATCCCCCCCAAGCCGGATTGGCACATCGCCACCAGTTTGCGGCCCTTGACCTCTCCTTCTGAGGATCCCACTTCCGGCCAGTCTTTTGTGGCAGAGGACTATGACGAGCTGGTGGATAGCCCGGTGGAGGTGGGCCTGCATCGGATGCAATCGTTTGAGGTGGAAGGGATCCCGCATTACCTTGTGGTTTGGGGGTCGGGCACTCTGGATGTCGATCGGGCCGTTGCCGATGCCAAGGCCATTGTCGAAACCACAGCCGCGTTTTTCGGTGGGCTACCCTACGACCGCTACTGGTTCATTGTGCATTTGTCGCCGGGAGGATTTGGTGGCCTTGAGCACAAGTACAGCACCACCCTTCTTTACTCTGGGCTGGAGCTGCATCAGCCGGAGTCCTATCGGCGCTTTTTGTCTTTGCTGGCCCACGAGTTGTTTCATGCCTGGAATGTCAAGCGCCTGCGTCCTCTGGCATTGGAAAAGATCGACTACAACCAGGAAAATTATCTGGAATGTCTGTGGTTTTGTGAGGGGGCGACCAGCTATTACGAAAACGTCATCTTATTGAGGGCAGGGATCCTCAGTGCCGGCGATTTTTTAAAAGTTCTTTCCGAACAGATTGGTCGCTTGCAGCGTACTCCGGGCCGGGCCGTGCAATCGCTGCGGGAATCCAGCTTCGACACCTGGATCAAACTCTACCGCCCCCACGAAAACACCCTCAACAGCCAGGTTTCTTATTACTTAAAAGGGGCTTTGGTCTGTTGGCTGCTGGATCTGCACATTCGCCACCTTTCCGGCGGTCAGGGATCCCTGGATACGGCTTTGCAGGATCTGTGGCAGCGCTTTGGTCGGTCAGAGAAGGGCTACAGCGACCAAGACTTGCGGGAGGCGTTTGAGCGGGCAGCCGGTGCCGATCTTGGCCGGTTTTTCTCCGCCTATGTGGAAGGCACGGAAGAGCTAGACTACAACACTTACCTACACCCTTTTGGCCTCACCCTCAAAGCCCAATTCAGCCGCCCCAACCCCAGCCCTTACTTGGGCCTTAATTTCAACGGCGAGGGCAATCGCATCAGCACAGTGGAGATGGGATCCCCGGCGCAAAAAGCAGGCATCTGGGCCGGCGATGAGCTGGTGGCCCTGGATGGGTTCAGGGTGAGCGCTGCCAACCTGACAGAACGCTTGACAGCCTATCAGCCCCACCAGATCATTTGTTTGAGCGTTTTTCAAGCCGATCAGTTGAAACATTTCTGGATCTCGTTGGATCCCCCTCGGCCCGATGTCTACACGTTGGAGGTGTTGCCTGAACTGACTCCTGCTCAAGAAGCTCTTCAGCAAGGCTGGCTGGGATCCCTTGTCGGCGCCCAGCTTCGGTCAGAGGCAGGTCCCCATCTGCTTGAAAATTCACCTATCTCCTCCTAGCATGTTGAGGCAAGCAGGTAATCCAGTTAACTGGAAAGAAAAGTAACAGCAGCAGAGGACAGGAGTATCTGATGGACTTAGTTTTGGTTTTATTGATTGGGGCAGCTGTTGGTTTCTCGGTAGGCATTTACGTTGCTCGCCAGTATGGGGCCAGTCCTAAACTGGAAATCTGGAAACGAGAGATTATCAGAGATATATCTTCGCAGCTAAGCCAACGCAGCCAAGAACTCAACAACCCGGACAAAGCACTCATCAAGTTGAGCGAAGGATTGGTAGACAAGATTTCTCAAAAGTTACAGGAAAAGTTACAGGCCGTCCAAGCTACCCTTGAAGAGTTTAAATTTCGCCTTGCTGACAGCCAGCAAAGCTTGCTACAGGACTGGAGCAGAGACCTTCTACAAGCTATATCTGTAAAGTTGGCCGAACATGGCCAGCAACTGAACAATCAGCTAGCCATTCTGGAAAATCTAGTGGAAGAGGCCAAAGATATTTATCGGCAACTACGGGTTACTATTCAAAGTTCTCATGGATCCGAGATATGCCCAACTGCAAATCAGGACTCCCAGAATGAGCAGGTTACTCAGGTCATTGGTAAAGCACCAGATCCTGAGACACCAGACGAAGTACTAAGAGACAAGGATGGGACAGCTACTGTTGATATATCAAAGATAGAGTCGTTCTTAAACTCGAAAAACATAAAGATCAAAATCAAAAAGAGAAGCATAGATATGGAGGAAAAAGAGAAGGAGCTAGATCAAATAGCTGACCTTATGGGTAGTCAGTACTCTTTGATCAAAAGATTCTATAGAATGATTAAGTCAAGTATGAACAGCGGAAACTCTTTCTCAATAGACCTTAGAGACGAACCTCAACAAGTAATTGACACAACTCGCCAGCTTGCCACAGAGCTACACAAGATCGCATTTTTGGAAGAGTATAGATACTCCGAAGCGCCCAAGTGTCTGCTAGAAGCAAGAGCCAGCAGATCTAAACAAGCACTGAATTTTCTCTCAGGAAACTGGCTGGAGAGATACGTTAGGAATAGGTTGATTTGCCTTGCTAAAAGGCAAACTGGAAAGATTGATTTTCCTTACGTAGCAAATGTTGAAGTTACTTTGTCAAACAGAGATGATTTTGAGATGGATCTTCTCTTCTACGTTAATGATCAACTTTACTGGGTAGAGTCGAAGACAGGTAAGTATAAGTACCGAGATAAAGTAAAAAAGTACTCCAAGATTGCTTCTGACCTTGGTCTTCAGAGAAACCAAGCCATCATAGTTTTGACCGACGTTAGTCAAGATGCAAAAACCGATCTATCCTCTCGCTATCATCTGTCAGTCATCAGTGTTGATGAGGTTGAGGCTACATTTGAGAGGATCTTAATAAAGTCACCTTCGAGAAGTCTGAAAGGCACCCGAGAGCATTAGCTTAAGCCACAATTTTGACAGCTTGTTCCATACACCACCAGGGATCCTCCGCAAAAGCTGGCATGGGCGTGCTGCCCGCCTTGCCCAGAATGGCCAGCCTGACTTCTCTATCCAGACGGGATCCGGAGCCATAGGGATCGTCAGAGGGGGGCTCCAGCCTTTGTCCTAGAGGGGGCATTGCCATAATGCCCGGCTGCATGCCGGTACTGGTGACCCAGATTTTGAAGCGATCCACCGCCGTTTCTGTGTCTTCGGGCAGTTGCATCTGGAGCAGATAGCGAGGGCCAGAGCCAACTAATACGCTTTCGCTGGGGCGCAGGCGAGTAGGAAAGTCCGGCTGGTAGGGATAGACCAAGCCGACGCTGCACTGCCGTTCGTCAAAGACTGTTACATAGACATGCACTGGGGTGAGGGCCTTATTGCGCAAGGCGATGGCGAGGTTGCGGCCTGCCTGGATTTGCACTTTCCCTTGGGGATCCCGCGGCAGGGGGCTCACTTCGGCAGGGGCAGAGCTGCTGGCCGGGGTTTCCAGTTGGAGAAATTCCACTTCCAAGATGCTGCTCAGCGCATCGCTGGCAGGTTGCAGGTTCAAAAGATTACCAAAAGCAGCCACGTGCTCCAACAGCCGCACCAGCTTGCGAGGCAGGGCCAGTAGCTTCTTCACCGGGATCCGGAAGGCCGCCAGAGCCACCTCTTCCCCCCGCCGGTAAAAGTGATAAGTGGCATCGGGCAACAGCTCTACCCGCAAGTCCGCTGCTTCCGGGTCTGTGTAGGTCAGAAGCGGTGAGGCCGGCAAGGCCGCCAGCAAATCGGCAACGGGCATTTGCACTTGACTGGGATCCGCACAGGTGAAAGCCACCCGCAACGGCTGGAATCGGATAGAGGACATGGGGAAAACCTGGAACGGAGTCTGCCGTATTCTCCTGCTCTGAGGTTGCCGGGCAAGCAAGCCAAGCTCTATATTACCTGCTCATTACCTGCTCAGTTCTCTCGACTGGGCTGTGGCCAAGTCAGCTCTCGGCCAACAGACTCCCAACAGGCCATAGCTCCGTAATCAAACTTAACACCAAAGGCAAATGGAACCATTGGGAAACTATCCCGGATCCCATCTGCAAATGATCTCTTAATGGTCTATTCTTGATCCTGTTGTCGGGTTTGTGGCTGGAGTGGAGCTCACCTCTCCTCTTTCTAGACTGATCTACGGAGAACCATGTTTAGCAAAGCTTTTTCTGTTCAGAAGGTGTTTGCGCCAGCGCGTCGTCGGTTGCTTGTCCTGCTGTTGGCTGCGTTGATGGCTGGGTTTGGCTGGGGTCTGGCTCCAGTGTTTGCAGCTAGGGATATTCCTGCAGTGGCTCTGTCGCCAACTGAGTCTATTACCTTTACCGAAGCCCAGTTGGCCAAAGGGAAGAAGCTATTCAACACCGCATGCGCCCAGTGCCATGTGGGCGGCCAGACCTATCCCAACCCGGATGTGAGCTTGAAGCTTTCGGATCTGGAGGGGGCAACTCCCCCACGGGATAATGTGCTGGCGATTGTGGATTACATCAAGAATCCAGTCACCTATGACGGGGTGGAGTCTCTGTTGGAGTATCACCCCAACACCCAGCTCACCAGTGAGTATCCACGTCTGCGCAACCTCACCGACGAGGATCTGAAGCTGATTGCGGGCTACATTCTGGTGCAGGCCAAGACCGTTCCCGGCTGGGGTGGTACCAAGAACGAAAGCCACAGCGACCTATCAGCCTATCTCTAATGCCGCATCTGGATCAGAAGTTGCCTATGAGATGGCGGATCCCGTCTCGCCTCTGGGCCTGGGTCGGGATCCTAGCTTTGTTGTGGCTGGGGCTGGCCAGTCCGGTGGCTGCCCGCATTGATCCTTACGTGAACCAGTATTTGCGGGTGAGTGGCCCTGTGGAATTGCCTCTAGATGCCGCAGGGCATACCCTCACCTTTACCCCAGAGCAGCTCACGGACGGCAAAAATCGTTTTCAGTCCGCCTGTTTGAATTGTCATGTGGGCGGTGCCACTTTGCCGGCTCCCAACATTTCCCTCTCTTTGAAGGACTTGCGCGGTGCCACTCCACCCCGAGATACCCTTCAAGCCTTGATGGAGTACCAGCGGGATCCCCGCAGCTACGATGGCTCGGATTCCAGCTATGGATGCCGACCTGTACCCCCTTCCTGGATGGACGACGAAGCCCTGAGAAATCTGGCTGCCTTTATTCTCAGAGCGGCTCAGGTTGCCCCTGGCTGGGGATCCAACGATTTGATCGATGCCGGTTAGGGTGTAGCACAAAAGCCACCGTGCTAGGCCCGCCAAGGCGAGCTGCATAGCGGTACGGCAGGGCTTTAGACCCAATTCTTTGGTAAGGGCACCTTCTTTTCGCTTTTCAATGCGCTTCTGGCCGCGCGAACCCATCTTTGCCCAAGAGAAGCAGAGGAGAACTGATCAGATCAGGGGTGAGCGAATAGCCAACCAATCCTCAAAAAGGAAGGCAATTGTATACTCGTTTCAGCTTGGGGTGAGATGCCTGGGCTACTGAGAAAAACCTTTTGGATCCCTTGCATTATTGCTCCGCAACGCTATTGCTCCGCAACGCTGACGCGAAGACGCGACCAAGGTTTTAGGTGTGGGTGCAGTGTCCTGGTTTGAATCAAGATGACCCTAAAAACTCTTCCCTGAACTCCCCTCTCCCTCTGGGAGAAGGGTTTAGGGGTGAGGGTTGACGGCTTTCAAGATTGAAAAAGGCGGGAATAGAGCTGTTGGTGGACTTGACAATCGCGTTCTTGTAGGAGGGTGAAGCTGCCCAAAGCCGGCCAGCTGGGGGAGAGGTTTGGCCTTTCGGCCCGCTTCACAACCGGCAGGATCTCTTGGTGTACCACTGCCTCGATGGGCTCGTACAACTGAGCCAATAGGCTTTGCCCCTCGGTATGCCCCAAAGGTACCAGACGCACCGCTGCCGAGACCAGCCCAGTGAGGGAGGAGAACAAGAAGGCACGCAGGGTATCTTCCAACCCAATGCCCGCCTGAGCGCAGATCCAGCCAAACACCACGGAATGATGCAGTGGATCCCCCTCTGCCTTGGGGACAGAGATTCCCCAGGTGCGTTCTGCCAGTTGAGCTAGGCGTTTCCCCAAATCTAGGCTGGCTTGGCGCGGCTCTGCCGCCCAACGGGTTGCTTGCAGCTGTTGCTGCAGCTTCTCCACTCCCGACTCGGATCCCAATCGGGATAGACGATGGGCCAAGGCACAGGCTCTGCCCTCGGTGGGGGCTAAGCCCATGTGCAAAACCCCCAACAGGTACTGCTGCACCCCAGCCCGATCGCGAAGTTGACCCGCTTGAACGGCAGCTTCCAAGCCCCAGGAGTGGGAATAAGCCCCAATCGGCAGGGCAGAATCGGTGAGCTGTAGCAACAGATAGAAAGTGCCGCTGGATCCTGGAGAAGTAAGTTGGGAGGAGAGCTCACCACGCATCTTCACCAAGCCTTAGCGGGGGCGGATCAGGCCATAGCCGCCATGGTTGCGGACGTAGATAACGTTGATCTCGCCATTTTCGATATTGCGGAAAACGTAGAAGTCGTGATCCACCAGCTCCAACTGGTGCAACGCTTCCTGAACCGTCATGGGTGGCATGGCGAAGTATTTGGTGCGCACCACCTCTGCGGGTAACTCCGCTTGCCGTTCCGTATTTAGCGGATCGGTGACGGGCTGCTGGGCCACTGCCACGGAGGTTTTGGGGGTGTGGCGGACGCGGTGAATGCCGTTCCGTTCTTTGTATTTGCGCAACTTGCGGGCCAGCTTGTCGGCCACACGGTCGATGCTGGCATAGAGGTTTTCGCTGCTTTCTTCCGCCCGGATCACGGTGCCATTGGCGTAGACGGTCACTTCGGCAGATTGGCTAGCACTGATACGGGGGTTGCGGGCTACCGATAGATTGACATCAACCTCACTGGTGATCTGGGCAAAATGACTGACAGCACGCTCAATTTTTTCTTGAACGTAGCTGCGGATGGCGTCGGTAATCTCGACGTTTTTCCCTTGGATCACAAGCTTAGTCATGAGGAATCTCCCAGTCATGTCGGTTTATACCTGAGATAGCGCCTCATCCCCACCCGGGATCCCTCTAACTCTGGAAAGCGATCCCAGCTCACAGGCGACGTCAGCCCTTTAATTGGCAAAAATGGAGCCCTGTCATCAAGGGTGAGCAGATCGGCTTTGGGAGTGGCACTAACCTCTTGGGTTAAGTCTAGGTTAACATCTCGCTCAAGGATCTCTGCCAGAGGTTAAGAATAAATTTAGGCTCTCTTAATGTTTCAGAGATGTTGAATTCCAGATTTTCCCGAATCGCAGGAGCTCTGTAGAGAAGCGGGATCCCCGCCCTGCAAGACATGCACTTCCATTGGCTGTGTTGAGTGTCTTTGGGAAAGGTTTTTTAGAGTTTAAGTTGCAAGTTCCTCAGTCAAAAGCCAAATCTATCATCAAACCCATAGACAGATCTAGCCTGCTAAAAATCTTCCTGAGCTGGATTTTGAGTTGGTTAAACAATGTCTCTAACTCTGACCTGTTTTTGAGAGACTGAAGGTGGGCCGTATTGCCCATAAGCTCGGCAATCCAGATGCTTCAGCTTTCCTCCAGGGTATGTTGGTATTATTCTAC
The DNA here is from genome assembly GCF_047461575.1 of Synechococcus sp. W60.1. NCBI lineage: Bacteria > Bacillati > Cyanobacteriota > Cyanophyceae > Synechococcales > Synechococcaceae > Synechococcus > Synechococcus sp. W60.1. The sequence continues at coordinate 28,187 of NZ_JANSHL010000010.1, forward strand.
AGCCTAGCAGCATCTTGATTGGATAGCCATTGACAGCAAAAATGAAGGGATATTGATATAAATTAAGCTTTTTATCGATTTTTTATCAATATGAGGCTCTCGACTTGAGAGATGGTGTTGTTGTCGGTATTAGCTTTGACAAGCCTGTTGTTCACTGTTCCATGCTGTAAGGTTTCTATCGGAGAGCTACATAAGTACATAAGAACTTGGAACTCGGTTCTGCCGCTGCAGTCACCTTGAGGAGCGGTGGGGAGAAGGCCAACTCTTTCCGGGGTGGCTGAAATGCTACTCTCGGAATCGCCTTGGTGTGCGAAAGGTGAGGCAGACGGTGTGGGCGGAGGGATCCCGTTGAAGGCGGCAGAGCTTTTAGACAGAGCAGAAGAGGCTCTACAGGAGCAGTTTCAGGCGGTGGAGAAGACCCTCAGAGAGAACCTGGCGCGGGTGCTGCGGGCCTTTCGCGACCAGCGGGTGGGATCCCATCACTTTGCCGGGGTGTCGGGGTATGGCCACGACGACCAGGGGCGGCAGGTTTTGGATCGGGTGTTTGCCCAGATTATGGGCTGTGAGGCAGCAGTGGTGCGGCTGCAGATGGTGTCTGGTACCCATGCCATTGCCTGTGCTTTGTTTGGGGTGCTGCGTCCGGGGGATGAGCTGCTGAGCATTACCGGCCCCCCCTACGACACCCTTGAGGAGGTTATCGGCCTGCGGGGCTCCGGGCGGGGATCCCTACGGGAGTTTGGCATCGGTTACCGCCAGTTGGATTTGCGGGAGGGAACTGTCGATTGGCAAGCCCTGAAAACCGCCCTCAGACCGCAAACCCGGTTGGTTCACATTCAGCGCTCCTGTGGCTACGATTGGCGGCCCAGCTTTTCCATTGCCCAGATTGCCGAGATGATCCAAATGGTCAAAGCGCAAAACCCCGAAGTTGTGGTTTTTGTGGACAATTGCTACGGCGAATTTGTGGAAACCCAGGAGCCAACCCATGTGGGCGCAGATCTGATTGCCGGATCCCTGATCAAAAATCCGGGGGGCACCCTTGTTCCCGCCGGGGGCTATGTGGCCGGGCGGGCAGAGCTGGTGGAGCAAGCGGCCTGTCGGCTGACGGCTCCGGGCATTGGTTCTGAAGGGGGGGCAACTCTAGATCTCAACCGCCTTCTGTTTCAAGGCTTGTTCTTGGCCCCGCAGATGGTGGCCGAAGCGGTGAAGATCGCCCATCTGGCGGCGCAGGTGTTTTCTGATTTGGGCTACCCGGTCTCGCCTCTGCCTCAAACTCCCCGCACCGATATCATCCAGGCCATTCAATTGGGATCCCCGCAAAAGCTGCAGGCTTTCTGCCAAGCGATTCAAAACAGTTCTCCTGTGGATTCCTACCTCACCCCAGTTCCGGAGGTGATGCCCGGTTATGCAGACCCGGTGGTGATGGCAGCAGGCACCTTTATTGCCGGGAGCAGCGCCGAGCTGTCTGCCGATGGGCCGATGCGGGATCCCTACACCGTCTACTTGCAGGGGGGAACCCATCTCTACCATGGGCGGCTGGCCCTAGAAGCCGTCTTGCAAGCTTGGGAAACCCTGTAGGCCAACAGTTTGCTCTCGGCTGAAACAGCAAGGAAGGGGCAAGCCAACAACCTCAAAACTCAGCACGAAGTTGGCAGAAGTTGTCGTCTCTGACCAACTTTTCGCTCAATCAATCAGGGGGTAGGATCAGTCTACAGTTGCCATTCTTTAGAAAGGGATCCCTTCCGATGTTGAGCTGGTATCGTTCTTGCGCATCTCCTCGCCGTTGGGGATCCCGTTTGACTCTGGCTCTGGTGGCATTGGGGTTGGCCGGCGGCTGTCGGCTGCTGGATCGGGTGGGAGAGAGAGGCTTGCCGGTGGGATCTGCGCTGACCCGTTCTGCTCTGTGGAGAGGCAGCCAAACCGTGACGGGAGCGCTGGAGGTGGGAGATCAAGTCAGCCGCCAGTACGGCAGCTTTTGGGATGGGATCCCCGTCACCGCTGAGCCGGGACAGATTTTGATTGCGGCCCTAGAGAGCGAAGATTTTGATGCTTATCTGGAGCTGGTGGACGGTCAAGGGCGGGTGATTGGCTTTGACGATGACTCTGGCCTGGATGTGAATGCCCTGTTGGCAGTGCGTCTGCCGGAGGGAGGCACCTATACCCTGCGGGCCACCAGCTTTGAGCCCGAATCCACCGGCAACTACCGGCTCACCTATGTCCTCACCCAGGTAGATTGGCAGGAAAGCCTATCGGGCCGTCTGCAGGAGGGATCCCTTCAGCATCCCGAGGATGGCAGTTGGATGGACGAATATCCCATTGCCGCCCGCGCCGGCCAGATCCTGATCGCTTCCATGACCAGCTCCGATTTCGATGCCTTTTTGCAGCTGCTGGATCCCAGTGGAGAAGTCAGGGCTTGGGATGATGACCAAGGGGGTGGAACCGATGCTCTGATGATTGCCTTTCTGCCCCGCACCGGCACTTATACCCTGCGGGCCAACACCCATAAGCCACGAGAAGAAGGAGCCTATAGGTTACAGTACGCCTTGCGCTAGCCCCTGCTCGCCCAGATTCCCTGTCTTACAGCTTGGATAAGGGGGCTTGTGAACCTTCTGATGCTGATGTCGAGATTTTGACAGGAATCATCGTTTTTTAACGCCTAATGTTGATATATGTCAGGAGTTGCCAGTTTACCTTCCTAAGATCCTCACAAAGCCAGAAGGGGCACTGCTTGCTGAGCTTTGTGGGAAAGCATAACATCTTATCCTAAGTTGTGACGGAGCTGAAATATTGTCCTCGGGGATGAGGTCTTTTTTCTAGAATCGAATCGATGGCCTAGACCATTCTTTTGCAGTTCAGCCCCTATCTCCACAAAATGGATGCCATGACTCCTGAAATGGTACGCCAGTTTTGGTCTTTGGTCAGCGAGATTGGCAGGCCAGATTGGCTCACAAAGCGTGACGATGACTTGGTGAACCTGCTTCTGAGCGCCTGTCAGAAAAAACACGCCCTCAGCAGTGTCGATGCCTCAATTCTCAATCGCTACATCAGCATTCGCTTGCCCTTGATTCGCGATATCCTCGTGGATTAAACCTAGAGAGGACAAGGTTTTCCCATCATGCTGGCCACACAAATCACCTTGCTGGTCTACGGGGCACTGCTTTTGGTGGGCGGAGCAATCGGCTATAGCAAAGGCAAAAGCTCCAAGTCTCTCATCGGGGGGCTGGTTGGGGCCGCCCTCAGCGGAGTCAGCTATGGGCTGCTGGGGGTGGATCCCCGCTGGGGGCTGGGCTTGGGCCTGGGGACGACAGTGCTGGGATCTATCGTATTCGCCCTGCGCTACCGCAAAACCCGAACGTTAATGCCTGCCGGCTTGATGTTCATCCTCAGCTTGGGAGCAGCTGTCCTTCTGGGACTTAGCTTTGGAGCGGCCTAGGCGACTTCTGGTTGCGCCGGTGGGGTGAAGTTTGTTGAACATTCGATGTAGTCAATTTCGATGTAGTCAATTTTCAGCTCTCGGCCCGAGCGAATCTCTTCCATCGGGGATCCACAGTTGGGGCAAGCATAGCGCCGGCCTATTTCTGGCTTGTATTCTTGGCCGCAGGGATGGCAATAGGCAATGAGCGGCGTTTCCCGGATGACCAACTGGGATCCCTGTAGGAAAGTACCCTGGGTTTGTGCGGCATAGGCAAAGGTTAGGCTGGCCGGCTCTACACAGGTGAACTGTCCTACCACCAGGTGCACCCGAGCAATCTGAGGCTGTCCCGGCTGACTTTGCCACCAGTCGCGTAGTGTTTGGATCAAGGCGCGGGTCATGTCGGTCTCGTGCATCTCTCACCTCCAGTCGCCGACCATTTCTGGCGTCGCCTCCGGGTGGATGTAGGCGGGCTTTTCTCGGCGCGGCAGTTGCCCAGATACCACCAAATGGGCCAGCGTATCGCAAATGACTCGGGTGGCCATCAGGGCTGTGATATCGCTGATGTCGTAGGGGGGAGAGACTTCCACCACCTCTAGGCCGCAGATCGGCGCTTCCCGCACAATGCGCTTGAGCAAGTAGAGCGCTTCCCGCGGCAGCAGCCCACCGGGCTCCGGCCAGCCTGTACCCGGCACAAAGCCGGCATCGATGCAGTCGATATCGAAGCTGATGTACACACAATCGGTGCCGTCTAGAGCTTTTTCGAGGGCGAAATCGGCGGCTGCATCCAAGCCCATTTCGGTGATGTCGGTAACGGTGAGGATATGGGTGGCCCGCTCCCGGCACACTTTCACCCCTTGCCGTGGCACTTGCCAGCCGCCAATGCCCAGTTGCACCAGGTTGTGGGCCGGTGCGTTGCGGATGTTGGTGGCATGAAACCAAGGACAGGTGTGCATGCGCTCATCCAAGTCGGTTTCTTGGGTGTCCACATGGCGGTCGAAGTGGATGATGCCCATCTTCTTGTCCCCCAAGTGGCGACAGATCCCCCGCACCGTGGGAAAGCCAATCGAATGATCCCCACCCAGGATGACGGGAAAGGCGCCAGACCCGAAAATGTGAGCTACCCCTTTGGAGATTTGGTCGAAGGATTTTTCGTTGTTGGCCGGGATCGTAAAAATATCGCCGACATCGCAGAGGGTGATCTGCTCTCGCAGATCGACGCCAAACTCAAAGTTGTAGGGGGTGTACAGAGCGGAAATGCGCCGGATCCCCTGTGGGCCAAAGCGAGTGCCGGGCCGATAGGTGGTGCCGGAATCGTGGGGTACACCCACCACTGCCACATCGTACTCCCCAACTTTGCGCACATCCTCCAGGTAGGGAGCCTTGAGGAAGGTGTTGATGCCGGCATAATGGGGCAATTCGCCACGGGAAAAGGTGGGGATGGAGCGATCGCCGATGCTGGCTGCTGCCTCGAGGCCAAACTCTAAGCCTCGACTCACCTCTTGCTGCCAACCGGATAGGGAAAGCCTCGCTTCCTTGGCCAGAGCCGCTTGGGCTTCGGTAGAAAAGCCGTTATTTGCGTTCGATTCGGTGGTCATGGTTGGGATCCCCCGTTAGGTGGTGTATTCGGCGTTGATGCGCACGTAATCGTAGCTGAGATCGCAGCCCCAGGCCACGCCCTGGCCGGATCCCTGATGGAGATCCACGGTGAAGGTCACCAGATCCCCTTTCAAGTACTCAGAGGCTGCCTTGCGATCGAAAGCCAGGGGCATTCCCGCCTGCATGAGCAGAAAATCCCCCAGACGGATATCCAACCGGCGGCTGTCAAAAGGGATCCCGGCTCGGCCGGCGGCGGCTGCCACCCGTCCCCAGTTGGGATCGTTGCCAAAAGCTGCCGCCTTCACCAAGGGAGAGCTGGCGATCACACGGGCCATATGCCGGGCTGCCCCATCATCCACAGCCCCACACACCCGAATTTCCAGCAGCTTGGTAGCTCCTTCCCCATCGCGGGCAATGGCCTTAGCCAGATGAATGCAAACTTGGTTGACCATCTCCGCCAAAGTCTGGGCAGCTTCTGTGCCGGCTTGCAGGGTTGGGATCCCACTTTGGCCGTTGGCCAGAGCCAAGAGCATGTCGTTGGTGCTGGTATCCCCATCCACCGTGATTTGGTTAAAGCTGAGGTCGGCAGCTTGCTTGAGGATCTGCTGCCACAGGCGGGGATCCACAGCCGCGTCGCAGGTTAAAAAAGCCAGCATCGTGGCCAAGTTGGGGTGGATCATGCCGGATCCCTTGGCAATGCCCCCGACCCTGACGGTGTACCCGTCGATCTCAGCTTGCAGGGCAACGCTTTTGGTCACCAAGTCGGTGGTGATGATGGCGCGGGCGGCGCTCTCCCCCCCCTCTGGAGAGAGGCTGTCGATAAGACCAGGCAGGGCCGCTTGGATTTTCGGCATTTCCAGTTGTCGCCCGATGACCCCTGTGGAGGCCGTGAGCACCTGATGGGCCGGGATCCCCAACCGTTCTCCCACCCAGAGGGCCAGTTGGGCGTTGTTGCGCTCTCCTTCTTCTCCGGTACAGGCGTTGGCTTGCCCAGCATTGCAGAGGATGGCCCGCACCGGCTGCTGTTGGGCGAGGATCCCTTGGTTGTAGGTAACACAGGCTGCTTTGACCTGATTGGTGGTAAAAACGCCTGCCCCAACCGCATCGCACTCGGAAACGATCAAAGCCAGATCCGCAGCTCCTGAGGGCTTGAGGCCAGCGGCCACTCCAGCGGCTCGAAATCCTCGCGGGGCTGTAACAGCACCTGCAACCGGTTTAAATGGGGATCCCATGTGTTCCTTGGCCAGAGGGTGGTCGGCAACATCATACCGACTTGCTGCTCCGATTTGGGTCATCGCAAGCTTTCCGTGAGAAACTCTCTGGAAACCGGTTCTGAGGGAAAGAGTTGTAGTTACGCCTACCAAGCAGAGGCGGCAGAGAGGGGTATTTTGAAAGTGTGCGCTTTCTATCACCCATCTTTTCCCCTTTTTAGATTGGGAAGGATACTCTTCTATCCTCTGCTCTGGGAACTGCCAGCCATGCCTGCCCCTGTCATCACCCTCAACCATGTCAGCAAGGTCTATTCCAATGGCACGGTGGCTTTGCAGGACATGAATATGACCATCCAAGAAGGGCAGTTCGTTAGCTTGGTGGGGCCATCCGGCTGTGGGAAAAGCACAGTGCTACGGTTGGTGGCAGGTCTGGGGCATCTGACCACAGGCTCTATCGAATGGGGGCAAAATCTTGAGAAGGATGCTCCCCAAGGGGAACCCAAGTTGGCCTTTGTGTTTCAGGAACCGGCCCTTATGCCTTGGGCGACGGTGATGGACAATGTGGGGCTACCCTTAAAGTTGGCAGGTGAGCCCAAGCCAAAAGCCAATCGAGATGTCTTGGAAGCTCTACAACGGGTGGGCCTGCAGGGGTTTGAGCGCAGTTTTCCCCGCGAGCTATCGGGCGGCATGCGCATGCGGGTTTCCATTGCTCGCGCCCTGGTAACCAAGCCCCAAGTGTTGCTGATGGATGAACCCTTCGGAGCTCTGGATGAAATCACCCGCAGCAAGTTGAACAGCGACCTGTTGGAGCTGTGGCAAGAAAAGCGCTGGACGGTGCTCTTCGTTACCCACAACATTTACGAGGCCGTCTACCTGTCCAACCGCGTGGTGGTGATGGCGGCTCGCCCAGGGCGGGTGATAGCCGATATTCCCATCGATGCGCCCTATCCCCGCTCGGAAGACTTTCGCACCTCTTCCCTTTACAACAACTACTGCCGTGAAGTGTCGGCCCGTCTGCACGAGGCCATGCACGGCTCAGCTCAGGATCCCCCCTATTTGCGCCCCCTCTCTGCTGGACGTTTGCGCTGATGGGATCCCTGGCTTAGCGGTGTTCTCTCTGTTGCGTAAGTCCCTTGATGCCCCAACCTCACGATATGTTCGACCTGTTTGTCCAGCTTCTCGAGCCATGGCGCCGTTGGCTGGGATCCCTTGTTGGCTTGGGGGAGAGCTGGCCTCTCCATTGGCCAGATTGGTCTCTGCCCAAGCTGACCGGCGCAGTTGGAGAAAAACTCGGATCCCAACCCACGGATGAGGCAGACATACCGAGTGCCGGCTCAGGGGTGCCTGCAAAGGGGTTGAATCTGGGCCGTTGGTTCAACCTGGAAGTGATTGCCCCCCTTATCGTCGGGATCCTCTTCTTGGTGGGCTGGGAAGTGGCGGTGCGGGTAACGGGAGTGCCCCACTACCTCTTGCCGGGGCCGATTTTGGTGGTGCAAACCCTCATCCGCGACTGGGGAACGCTTTTTCCTTCCCTGTTGATCACTGTGCAAATTACGGTGGTGGCCTTTTTGGCTGCCACAGTGTCGGGGCTTTTGGTCGCGATTGTGTTCACCCAGAGCAAGTGGATTGAGCGCAGCTTTTTCCCCTATGCGGTGATTTTACAGACGATGCCCATTGTCTCCATCGCCCCGCTGATCATCATTTGGCTGCGCAACAACACCTTTGCCGCGATGGTGGTGTGCGCCTGGATTGTGGCTTTTTTCCCGATTCTTTCCAACACCACTCTGGGGCTGAACAGCGTCGATCACAACCTGCTCAACCTGTTCCAACTGTACAAGGCCAACCGCTGGCAAACGTTGATCTACTTGCGGCTACCCAGTGCCATGCCCTATTTCATGGGGGGCCTGCGCATCAGCGGTGGCCTCTCTTTGATTGGGGCGGTGGTGGCGGAGTTTGTCGCTGGTACTGGCGGGCAGCGGGCCGGGATCGCTTACCAGATCTTGATCTCCAGCTTCAACCTGCAGGTGCCCCGCATGTTTGCGGCCTTGATCTTGGTCACCGGCTTGGGGATCCTGATCTTTATTTCCTTAAGTGCTCTATCCGACAGGGTGTTGGGCAAGTGGCATGAGAGCGCTGTGCGCCGAGAGAACTGAAAAATTGAACTTTGGTGAAAATTAGGGCCCCCTCTCTAACATCTAGGGTCATTTGGATTCAAACTAGGACGCTGCACCCACCCCTAAAACGTTGAACGCACGCGGCCAAAGGCTTTTCTCAATAGCTCAGGCGCCTCACTCTAACCTGAAACGACTAAGTGCCTTGAATAGGAGCAGGTGGAAGGCGTCTTCTGGAAAAGCCCAGAGATATCGCTGCGCTTGCTGTCGGCGGCTATCTCAGATGCTATTTTTGGGTTGCTATCGGAGGGGGATGAACTCAGTGCGGCCAATGATTTGCTGGCCTTGATCCGAGAGCGCGTAGTTGATGAAATCGGCCACCACAGGGCTAGTCCTCTGAGGTGCCACCAAAAACACATTCCGCGCCAAGGGGTAGCTGCCCCTCTGGATGGCCTCACGGGTGGGCATCTGGCCGTCGATGGGCACAATCCGCACCGTTTGCTGGTTCTGCACCTGATCGACAGTGCTGTAGGTGATGCCATCTTCTCCCAAAGCCCGCAGCAGCGAGGTGGTGACATCTTCTGTGGCGGTGGTGAAGTAGGGAGGGTTATCGGGAGCGAAGGGCAGCCCCAACAACACGAGTTCTTGGAAAACGCTGTAGGTGCCGCTCTGGCGGGCGCGATTGAGGACCCGAATCCGCCGATCCGGGCCGCCCACCTGGCTCCAATTGGTGATCCGGCCCTGGAAGATATCGGCCAATTGCTGCAGCGTCAGTCCTCCTTTGTAGGGGTTGTTCACCCCCACCGCCACCGCCAGGGCATCTTTGGCCACCGGGATCGCCTGTAGACCCGCCTGCACTTCGCTGGCATTGAGGGGGCGGGAGCTAGCGGCCATCTGGATGCGACCTTCCATCAGGGCCTTCAGGCCGGCATTGGATCCATTGGGCTTGCCATCCGGGATCCCATAGGTGAGGGGAATGCCGGGGTTGCGCTGGGTGTAGCCTCCCTTCAGGGCCAAGACGATCCGGATCATCGTGACGCTGCCATCCATCTGGAGCACTGCTGGGTTGGGCAGAGAAGTATCCAGATTAACGGCGTTGGCAGGCGGGTTGGGTACCTGGGCCTGAGGGGGGTTGGGCGCTGTTGGGGCTTGGGGCCGGGCAGTTGGAATCTGGCTGGGGATAGGAGGCGTGTTCTCTCTATTCAGGAATGAGTCCAACAGGCCGGAACGATAGGCATACCAGCCGCCGCCTCCCAGTATCGCGAACAAAAGAATGTAAACGATTGGAGGTGGGCCGGAAGGTCGTGCAGTCATGGGATCCCCCCCAAAGAAAATTCACGATCCAGACTTTTGAGACTTCCCCCTCTGTTGTATCAGCTATCCGCGCAGATTGGGTGAGCAGCAGGTTAAGGTGCATCTATCCGCACATGGCCGCCTCTCGTCCCACCTCGCGCAGCTCAATTACGTCCGCACGGGGATCCGCCTGCACAACTTCCAACTCGATCCAAGCCCCCAGAGGAATCTGGCGTTCTAGGCGCACCGGCACCCGAAAGGCAATCTCATCCAGCATGGCCAACACCAAGTTTTCCTGCTCGCGCAGGTAGCCCAAGACCAGAGCCCGCCAAATTTGCCCCGGTCGCAGCCGCAGGTATTCGATGCTCCAATAGCGCTTGGATTTCCGCTCCACCTGGTTGGCCTCAGCGGTGCCCGGCTCAATCCCCAGCAGCAGCTGCTGCACATCCGCCTCCGTCAACGGCAAGGGATCCCCGCGCAAAAAGGCCTTGATCTGGTAGTGGGCCACCAAGTCCAGGTAGCGCCGAATCGGGGAGGTAACCTGACAGTAGGCCTCAAGCCCCAGCCCTGTATGTCGCCCCGGCTGGGTGGCTACTTCCGCCCGCGATAGACAGCGCATGATGGCAAAAGACCGAACTGGCCCCTGAGGGTACCTATCCAGCACTTCGGGAGGAGGTAAGTCGGGAGCCGGCTGCAGACGATAGGGCACCGGGATCCCATTTTGGCTGGCGAAGCGAGCCGCCACCTCGCCGGTGAGCACCATCATTTCCGCCACCATCTGCCGCGCAGGAGTATCCTCGATTACCCGGAGGTGGGGGATCTCGTCGATGACCTTGATATCTTGCTCGGGCAAGCCAATTTGGATTGCCCCTTGAGCCATCCGCCAGGCATAACGCCACTGGGCTGCCCGGGCAATGGCTGTCAGTTGAGCCTCTGCCCCCAACTCCAACATTTCATCGGCATCTTCGTAGGTGAGGCGGTAGGTCACTTTGATCTGGCTGAGGCAAATCTTGGAATCGCGGATCTGGCCGTCGGATCCCAGGAGGATGCCAAAGCTGAGGGCGGGCCGCACCTCTCCCTGCACCAAGCTCATCGGGCCGGTGGACAGCTCCGGCGGGAACATCGGGATCACCCGCTCCGGCAAATAGACGCTGGTGCCACGCTTGCGGGCTTCCAAATCAAGGGGATCCCCCCACTGCACCCAACAACTGGGATCAGCGATGTGGATCCAGAGCTTCACCGCGTCATCCGACCAGAACTCGACGCTGAGGGCATCGTCAATGTCGCGGGTGCTGGCATCATCGATGGTGTAGGTGTGGAGGTGGGTGAGATCCTGCCGCAGGTGGGGATCCCAGAAAGAGGGAGGCTGGCTGAGCAGGGCTTGGGTGTATCGCTCCACCGCCTTCGGGAACTGGGTTGGGATCCCGGTGAGGCGCAGGGCCAGGTTCTCGTGGCGGCTCCACAGGCCCAGGGCCACCAAAGCCTCAAAGGCCCCCTGCGGAGTGTCAGGAAACCCCATCAGCTCCAGCAGTTGCGAGGCCCGTTCCCGATCCGACGGGTTGAGATTGGAAGAGAGATCCTCGTGGCTGCGAATGGCTGCCGCCGCTCCCTGCAGGGCCAGGCGTTCCAGCACCTCCAGGCGGGCCCGCTCGGCAGGAGTCCAGGGATACCCTTGGCCGGGATGAGCCAGAGCCTCCCGCAGGTGGGCCTCAAACTCTGCTTGTTCCTGCTGCCGTTGTTGGGCAACGGCCATTTGATGGAGGATCTCCTTCACCTGAGCCGGAGTGCGGGGTTCGTAGCTCTCCCCCTTTTGCTTGAAGTAGGTGCGATCCTCGCTCAAGAGGCGATAGGCGGCATAGGTAGAGACCGGAGAATCATCAGAAAACAACAGCCGAGCCATTTCGGCCAAGCTCAGAGACCGCCGCTCCTCCTGCACCAGTTCCCAGGCCAGCGCCAAGCTTTCGGGATCCAACTTTGCTTGCACCGCCTGCCAAAAGCCGGGAATGTCGGAAGCCGTGAAGCTGGATCCCCCGTTCAAAGCAAAGGTAATCTGGCGAGGGTGAACACTGTGAACCTGCCCGGAAGGCACCCCCAGCAGTAGGTTCTTCTTGCCCTCGGTGCCCTGAACCACTGCCAACACACGGTCGTTATTGTAACGAAACTCCACCAGTGTGCCCTTTTCCACCCGTTCTCCTTATGTCGGCTGTCGTCAGATTGCAGGCTTTCTTCCATTCTCCATCAGCTCTGCCCGCCTGCCTACGTGGAAACCCCGGCCAGAAGACATACGGACACTATGAACAGGTAGCAGATGTCAGATACATGGGTACTTAAGCATATAGATATATGACATATAGACATATGAGATACGGGTTCTCAGGTAGATTACGGCTATGTATTGGGTACTGCGAGTCTCAAGCAGAGGCCAGCTCTGCCAAGTTCCTGGGATGAGGTTACCAACTGAAGTCCCTAAATTGCGTAGAGATACTATTGCCAACGTTTCCCAAGTATGTACTTCCACTTCCATGTGTGATATCCTAGGCTCTAGGGGTAAGGCACAGTTACCATAGGCTGCTCCCCAATTGAGCAAGCAAAAGGGTGGTACTCAAGAGTCGTTTCCCTACAGTGAAAGTCACGGAAACAGGTGATTCCGTATTTCTTCACCTAAAACTTTTTAGCTTAGCGCTCAAAAGGTAAACCGTGGACAACCCAAAGCGACTGTTGCTCATCGACGACGATCCGAACTTGATCCTTCTGGCAAAGGATTACTTGGAGTTTCGCGGTTATGAGGTGGTGGCGGCGAGCAACGGTCTGGAGGGGTTGGAAGCGATGCGCCATTTCACACCAGACCTGATCATCTGCGATGTGATGATGCCGGAGATGGATGGCTACACCTTTGTGGAAACCATTCGCTCCAACAGTGCTACAGACTGGATACCTGTGATTTTTCTGTCGGCGCGTGGGCAGACGGCGGATCGGGTGCGCGGCCTGACCACAGGGGCAGATGTTTACATGGTCAAGCCCTTTGAGCCGGAAGAATTGGTGGCGCAGGTGGAGTCTTCTCTCAGACATACCGAGCGCCTGTTACAAGTGCAGAATGTGGGCATTCAGCCGGTCATAAAACTGGATCGGGAAATTGAACTTACGCCAACGGAAACCAAGGTGATCCAGTACGTGGCCAGGGGCCTGTCCAACCGCGAGATTGCCGAAGTTCTTGGGGTGAGCCAGCGCACCGTTGAAAGCCACGTCAGCAACATGCTGGGCAAAACTGGCCTGCACAACCGCACAGAACTGGCCCGCTGGGCAATAGAAAGTGGTTTGGGCAAAAAACCGTTGTAATTCCCGCCACCCCTTTCAACGGCTGGAGAACTCTATCTCCTCGGCGCGATTGGAGATAGGGTAGTGATCGCACCTGAAGGGCAAGGTAACTGGGGTGGGCAAGTCTTTTCAAAAATTGGCGGGGGAGGATCTGCTGGCCTTGCCCCAACGTACATTGGCCGCCGATTTTCACTGCGTTACCCAAAAACTGGGTCTAAAGCCCCGTCCTTCCAGGACAGTTTTTGCCCTGTTGTTGTCATTTTAAACAGGAATGAAACATTTCCGTTGCATTGCTTCCTAGCTCCTTTCTCCCTCTGGGACAGGATCTAAAGGTGATTGTGGAAGCGGCGTGGAACGTTTGGGCAGCAGCGGGGGTGTCTCAATCTAGTTTGAAATGACTATAGACCTGCAATGATATAGACCTGCAATGAAATAAACCCATGCTGGTCAGGGAAGCCAAACTCCTCAACGCCGCTCCAGCGCCATACCAAGCCTTGGATGAGGCCCTGCCCAGTTTGTCCGCAACCAATGCTTGCGTCACTGGATGGATGAGCGTGGTGTCAACAAAGCTGCCTTGTACTCCCGATGCAATGTTAACTTGGCAACTGGGATGGGTTTCCCCGCAAGGCTTCCAGGAAGGCAAATACTGCAGGCGGATGCAGCGCAGAGGCCAGAACGGCAGCCCCGATCACCCGCTCCAGTGGGATCGGCAGCCGGCGGATCTGGATCCCTTCGGGAATGGGAATGGCGGCCAAGCGGGGCAAGATGGCAGCCCCCAGACCCTGTGCCACCATGTTCACAATGGTGGAGTCTTCCTTCACCAAGTAGGCCACCTTGAGGGTTTGGTGAGCGGCTTCCCAGTGGTTCCGCACCGCGGTGGTGCATTCGGCGTAGTTGTAGAGAATGTAGGAAAAACGGGAAAGATCCTCCCAGGTCAGGGTTTCCGGCAGGGGCCCAAAACTCAGCGGAACCAACACAATGAATTCATCACGGGCGATCTCCCACGTCTGGAGATCCTCAGCAGCCCGCGGCAGGGGCAACAGGCCAATATCCACCTGGCCTGATCGCAACAGATGTTCGACAGTGGCCGGATCTTCTTCTGTGAGGGTGAGGGTAATCTGCGGAAATTGTTGGCGGAAGCGGGCGATCACCGGTGGCAACAAATGAGTTGCAGCACTGCGAAAAGCGGCAACTCGCACATTTCCCCCCCGCAACCCTTTTTCCAGGTTGGCCTCATAATCCATTTGTTCCCGCAGTTGCAGCATTTTGCGAACATGGCGCAGCAGTCGCTCCCCCACCGGGGTTAGGCGCGCCCCAAAGCGACCGCGCACCAACAGGGTCACCCCCAGTTCTTCCTCCAGGCTGGCAATGGCCCGGCTCACCGCCGACTGGGAAATGTGCAATTGCAGAGCGGCATCGCTGAAATTCCCCCGCTCCACCACAGCCACCAGGGTTTGCAGTTGTGAGATGTTCATGGATCCCATCTATTCGATCTGCGCATAGATGTGATGCTATCTCAGGTTTGAACCCTCCGCCGCACCTGACTAAACTACGACATAGCTTCCCCTTCACACTGCGAAATAACGCGAAACAGTGTGAAATCATCTTTATCTTCCTGTCGTTGGTCAAGTGTCCCTATGTCGAGATCCATGTTTGCCCTATTGCCTTTCCATCAATTTCGAGATACTCCCGGCGTGCGTTTTTTTGACATCACGGTTGCGCGATCCAACGCCCGCGATTTGGTTTACCATGATGGGCCGGCCATCAGTCCCCCCAACAATCCGCAGGGCTATTGGCAGTTTTATATGCATCCACACCAAGAGGACAACCTACTGGCTCTATGGGGCGGACGGACGTTTTACCTGGTGAATTTTAGCTGGAGGGATCCCTTCCATATTGTGCGCCTGGAAGCGAACCGAGGCATTTTGCGCATTCCTCCCGGCACTTTTCACCGTTCCGTCTCCGATCCAGAGGGATCCATTGTGTTGAACCAGGCGGTGCGCGACGAAAAAGCCATCTTGGAAAAGGAATTTCGCATCTACGACAGCAGCCGTATTCCCCGATTGCTGCAGGTGACCTCGGCACCCGCCCCTTTGCCCCGCATTTGTGCCTGAGTACAGTTAACCCATGCCCCCCCGCGAGTCAATCAGGGCTCGCAATCGGGCAGCAGCCTGTGTGAGCTGTGCCGAGGGAATGGACACTGTGGGGTCGAAGGGATGCCCTGGTGGGTTGGCTGTGGCCAGAGGCTCAGCCCTCTTTGGGGATCCCTGCAGGTGAAAACTGAAGCTAGAGTAAAGATGGGTGCTGGGGGATCGACCAATGCTCTCTCTGGAGCGCAAGGGCATAGCGGATAGCTCGCTCAATTTGGCGGAGTACATCGACCATACTCTGCTGTTGCCGATGGTTACTCCAGAACAGATTGACCAGGGGTGTGAGATTGCCTTGCGCTATGGCTTCCCCACTTTTTGTGTTCCTCCTTGCTACGTGCCGCGGGTGGTGGAGCGGCTGCACGGATCCCCGGTCAAGGTGAGCACGGTGGTGGGGTTTCCCCTGGGCACAACCACTGCAGAGGCCAAGCTTTACGAGGCCCAACTAGCGGTGGAGCAGGGGTGCCGGGAGCTGGATGTCCGCATCAACTTGGCTTGGCTCAAGGCGGGAGAGCTGGATCGCCTCCATGCCGAGATTGCCCAACTGGTGGAAGAAACGGGGGTTTGCGTCAAGGCCATTTTGGAAACGGCTCTGCTGACCGAGGAGGAGAAAAAGCTGGCCGGGGAGATTTGTATCGATGCGGGGGCGGCTTTTTTGATGACCTCCACTGGCTGGATGGGGGGGGCGACGCTGGCAGATGTGCAACTGTTGTGGCAACTCAGCCGCGGCAAAGTGGGGGTGAAAGCGTCGGGCGGCATTCGCACGGTGGCTCAAGCAGAGGCCATGATCCAGGCGGGGGCCAGCCGTATCGGCACCTCTTGGGGGCTGGAGCTGATGCAAGAGCTGAAAGCCAGAGGAACCCCATGAGTGGGCGCACCTATCGGGTTACGGGCATCAACCTGAAAGGGATCCCCCTGGGAGAGTCGGATCGGATTGTTACCATCTTGACTCGCGAGCAAGGGTTGATCCGGGCGGTGGCCAAGGGATCCCGTAAGCAGCCTTCCAAGCTGGGCGGGCGGATGGAGCCTTTTGTCATCAACGATTTGCTGATGGTGCGGGGGCGCTGGTCTGCCCAAGCAGATACCTCCCAGCGTTTACAGCGCATTGTCCAAGCGGAAACCCTCCAGACTTTTCCTCGTCTCAGCCGCAGCTTAGCCCATCTCACAGCAGCGCAGTATTTGGCGGAGGTGGCCTTGCTGTTGGCCTTGCCCGATCAAGCCCAGGAAGAGCTGTTTGTGGTGTTGGTCGAACACTTGGAACGCATCGAGCGGGCTGCTTCGGAACAGGCCGTTCTGCCCTTGCTCACCCATGGGTTGTATCACCTCCTGGCGTTGGCAGGGTTTGCCCCTCAGGTACAAGCCTGCTACTTCTGTCAAGGGGGGTTGGTCGGCAGCGTTTTTTTCAGCCCCCAATGGGGTGGCTTGATCTGTGATCCCTGCCGGGTGGCCCAGCGGCCCAGCCCGATTGCCTGGGTCTCAGCCTCTGCCTTGCGTGCCTTGGGATCCCTGCCCAACTCGACATTGCCTCTGCCTGAGGATTCGCTGCCTTTGGCTGCTTGGCTGGAGGCAGAACGTCTGTTGCGGCGTGTTTTGGAGCATCATACAGATCGAGAAATCCGTTCCGCCGAGCTATTGGCCAGTTGCTACGCTGTTCCCACCGCAAACGGCCAGGGATCCCCAGCTTTTCCTGAGGGACATCCCGAAAAATGGGCATCGGTCTGAAAAAGTTGTGAAGGTATGTATCAAGTCCGGCCCAATAGCCGCAAAATAGAGCATCGAGGCGGGTTGGCAGCCGATTTTGGATGATAAATTAGGTTATGGAAAGTAACTTCTTACGAAGGCCTCTCAGGTTTGAGCAATGGTTTGGGGGGAGGAGTGCCTTGCACCAGGTACTGGACAGCATCATCAGGTGGGATTGAAGTTGGAGCTTTTAACAAGATTGAATCCACTGCTGAGAGGGCCTTCTGCTTGGTGCTTGTTTCCCGGAGCTGCATCCCTGGGGTGCGGCTTTGGTTAATTGCAGATGATTGCTTGTGAGTGTTCAATTTCACTCGGTGAGTCTGCCCAACTGAGGAGCAGCCCCTGAGGTTCCTGTATCCGCCCAACTCAAGTTAGCGCCCACCTCAGTTCTTTTTCAGATTCAGATCTCTCTTTTACCGAGTACCGTTAGAAGTTCAGGAGTTGCAGCACCGTGGAAGCACAGCGTAAGGAACGGATTCTGGTGGTCGATGATGAGGCCAGCATTCGACGCATCTTGGAAACCCGTCTGTCCATGATTGGATACGACGTGGTCACAGCTTCGGACGGCGAGGAGGCGCTGGAGGTTTTCCACAAGCAGGATCCCGACCTGGTGGTGCTGGATGTGATGATGCCGAAGCTGGATGGCTATGGGGTTTGCCAGGAGCTGCGCAAAGAATCGGACATCCCCATCATCATGCTGACGGCGCTGGGAGATGTAGCCGACCGTATCACAGGGCTGGAGCTGGGGGCAGACGACTATGTGGTCAAGCCCTTTTCGCCCAAGGAGCTGGAAGCTCGCATTCGGTCGGTGTTGCGCCGGGTGGCGCGGTCGGCCCACGATGGGATCCCCAGTTCCGGGGTGATTCAAGTGGGGGACATCCGCATCGATACCAACAAGCGGCAGGTCTACAAACGGGACGAGCGCATTCGCCTGACGGGGATGGAGTTCAGTCTGCTGGAGTTGTTGGTCAGTCGGTCGGGGGAGCCTTTTTCTCGTTCCGAGATTTTGCAAGAGGTGTGGGGCTACACGCCGGAGCGCCATGTGGATACGCGGGTGGTGGATGTCCACATTTCGCGGCTGCGGGCCAAGCTGGAGGATGACCCCAGCAACCCAGAGCTGATCCTGACGGCCCGAGGCACCGGCTATCTGTTTCAGCGCATCGTTCAGGGAGAGGAACAGGCACGGTCTTGAGAGGGGATCCCTCGCAACCTCTCTTCAAGAGCGGCCTGCACCCGCCTCAACACGCCAACCCAGTCTCCCGGTGTGTCTTGTCGAAACAGTCGCATTACCCCGGGGTACCAGGGGCTATCTTCTCGATGGAGCAGCCAGCGCCAATCGGCGGCAAAGGGGAGCAGCACCCATACCGGCTTGCCCATCGCCCCGGCCAAATGAGCAACGGCTGTATCAACGCTGATCACCAGATCCAACTGGGCAACGGCTGCGGCTGTATCGACAAAACTGCGGAAACGGGATCCCAGCTCCAACACTTGGTGCTGCTCCAATAGGGATCCCAGCGGGTGAGGACTCTGTCCGAGTGGCGCGGACAGATCTTCCCCCACCTGCAGGCTAACCCACTGGATGGAAGGCCCATGCAAGTGTTGGAGCAACAGATTCAGAGGGCAACTTTTCAGCCTTTGTACGCGGTTGAGCTCAGGATGGGCACGCCGACCGCTGGCCCACACCAGCCCCACCTTCATCCGCTCCTGGGAAAGCTCCGGCCAGTCTTCCCGCCAGGAGAGGCTCAAAGGGATCTGCGGCCCGCCGGCATGAACGGGATAGACAAGATAGGGGATGCGGGCCGGGATCGTCTCCAGAGTGGTGCCCAACCGCTGCGGCAAGCTGAGCAAGGGCAGATGGCAATCGAAAGAGGGCAAGGGATCCGTTTCCGAGATCACCTGCACCTGGGGCAGGCACCCTCTGAACAGCTCCACGAGGGATTCCTGGCAGCGAAGGCAGATTTGGGCTTGGGGATGGGCCTCGGCCAGCAGCGGCAGGTAGCGCACAAACTGAAGCGTGTCCCCCAACCCTTGTTCGGCGTAGATCAGCAGGGTCTGGCGGCCCAGAGGGGATCCCGTCCACAGAGGCGAAAGAAAGCGCGGGTAGGCCGCCTCTTGTCGCTGCAGCCGCCATTCGTATTCCCGCCACCCCTCCTCGTAGCGGCCCAGGGTAAGCAAAGCCGTGCCCAGGTTGTAGTGGATCTCCGGCCAGTGGGGGGCCAGTTGTAAGCCGCGCCGATAAGCCTCAATAGCCCCGCTTCCAACCGGTTTTGTTCTTGCAGGATGGTGCCCAGGTTGTTGTGAGGCTGGGCGTCCCTCGGCAGCAGCAAGATGGCCCGTTGCAGACAATCGGCGGCCTCCTCCAAGCGATCTTGCAGGTGCAGGCAATGGCCGAGGTTAACGAGAATTCGCCCCTCCTGGGGTGCGAGGGCAAGAGCTTGGCGAAACCAGCTTTCGGCTTCCCCAGCTTGGCCATCGAGCATCAGGGCATTCCCCAAAGCTGCCAAGGCATAGACCTGGGGAGGCTGGGCTGCTGCTGCCTGTTGCAACACCTCAATTGCCTGGGCCAATTTCCCCAGGGTGAGCCAACAACTGCCCAATCGGAAAAGCAATTGCCCATCACCGGGGGCAAAGGCCAGGCCCTGTTCGTAGGCTCGCGCCGCTTCCTCTGGGTTGCCAAGCTGCATCCAGGCATCGCCCAGATCCTGCCAGGCCGGCACCCAATCCCCCCGCAGGTGCAGAGCCAGTTGCAAGGGGGTCAAAGCTTGGCGGGGATCCCCCATCTGGAGATAAAGGGATCCCAGCAACGCCTGAGCAGCGAACAAACGCGGCTGGGTGCGGGTAAGCTGCCGGCAGAGGTGCAGAGCAGTCTTCAGATCCCCCGCCTGTCGGTAGCGTTGAACCCACGTCAGAGCCGCCTGCGAAGAGGATGGGATCTCGGATCCCCGCTCTGGATCCTGTGACTCAGCCGCTTGCCGGTTGTCTTTTCCTCGCCCAAAGCCCCGTGGCACGTCTTTGCCTCTTTTGAGATCCCTTTCACTTCTTAGCCCCCTCCCCCCAGTGTCCAAATGACAGCGGTGGGACAGGATCCCTACCCAGGCTAACAAAAGGTTCCCACTGCCCCGGTTTTCACGGGCCATCCTTGGGGCTCAGTTGCGGCGAAACAGGCTGTCCAAGTAGATGCGTGCCGCCCGCCGGTCGCTCTCCCCGCTTTGGAGCAGGAATAACGAGAGCGCTGCCGTCACCACCCGATCCTGATCCCAGTCGGGATGGCGGGAGAGGTAGTTTTGGAGGGTGTCATGCAGCTCCTCGGGAATTTCACTCAAAATGCTAACGCTGTGAGAACTCATAGTCCAACCACTCACTCGGGGTCAAGAGGGGAGAAAACGGCATCCCGCAAAACCTGCGGCCACAGCCAGAACTTGGGCAGCCCGAACAGAGCGAGCCCGCAACACCAAAACCCAACCTAGGTAGGCTAGGGGCCTCAGCAGGCCCGCAAGAAGAAAAGCAAGCGATATAGGTTCATAGCTTGCCCCTATCCCGGCGGATGGGAGGGAGGGCATTCACAACTGTTCCTAAGCCTGTCGTGGGCCGTAGAACAGATGAAGTCTTTTCTTTCTAAGGAGAGCGCTCGGGAAAATCTCCACACCACTCGCCCTCAGGTGGGGCTATTCTGCCCTCTGCCCTATGGGGGATGTCAATCCCAAGCCAGGGATCCAACCGGACAAAAGCCTGCCATTGGCCTTGATGGGATCGGAAAAAATGGCGCGATCCCGTTACGTTTCTCAGGGTGTAGTCGCCTGAACCTTACCGACCTCAACTTTTCCACAGAAACCCCCGATGCCGCCCCCCGAGGAAAAAGCCCTGTGGAAAACGGCCCGCCCGCCTGTGGAAAGCCTGGGGAAAACCTGTGGATTTCTGGGAAATCTGAATTTGTCCAAAAATTTTTGTGTTTGTATAGAGCATTGCTCAGGGCCACTCGACTCGGTAGCGCAAAAACAGCTCCTTGGAGCCACGGCGGCATTCCAGCAGCTCCAACTGGGGCGGGGATCCCTGCACTTGCCAACCCTCAATGCTGGCAGGCGCATCGGCATATCCACTCAGCAGCACCGGAGCGAGGGTAACCCACAGCTCATCCAAGGCCCCTGCCTGGAGAAATGCCCCCAAAAGCCGCCCCCCGCCCAACAACCCCACCCGTTCAATGCCCAAGCTGCGCAGGCGGGCCAGCCGTGCCGGCAGATCCCAATCGGCAGCCACCCAGATGTCCTCAAAGCCGGTTCGGTTCCGCCAAATCCGGGATCCCTTGGGAGTTGTCCACAGCCAACGGGTGAGGGGCTGGCGAAAAAACGGCAAATCCTCAGGAATATCTCCGCTGCCAGAGCAGATGATCGTCAGAGGCTGGGGGGATAGGCCCTGAGCAGTTCTGCGTTGGATCAACTCGGGATCCCGAATACGCAGACTGGTGCCG
Organism: Synechococcus sp. W60.1; assembly: GCF_047461575.1. Classification (NCBI taxonomy): domain Bacteria; kingdom Bacillati; phylum Cyanobacteriota; class Cyanophyceae; order Synechococcales; family Synechococcaceae; genus Synechococcus; species Synechococcus sp. W60.1. The sequence continues at coordinate 49,477 of NZ_JANSHL010000010.1, forward strand.
TAGGCCCGCAGAGTGGCGGCCCCCATGATCAAAGCCTGTTGCTGGGCAGCTTGGGTTTCCAAGTGCCGATAGTCCTCAGGGCTGCTGAAGGAGGGCCTCTGCGCTCGATGGGCTGCGATCTTTCCATCCAAGCTCTGGGCAAAGATAGCTACCAAATGGGGACGATTCAAAGACAAGATTGCTGAGAAAGGGTGGGCAAACCCTACAAATTGACCAGAATAGAGTCAGGCATCGCCGGGGGAACCGTGGCACCGGTCACCAGAGCGCCCACGCGGAATGGATATGCTAGGGACATTTCAATCCTCCACCATCCGGGTTGAAGTCGAGGCCAGTGCATCGACGATGCAGCGCTGTCTGACAGAAGTGGGGTTGTTGCAGCAGTGGATCTGGCCCCAGCAACTGCAGGGATCCCTTCCCGAAAGGCTGGAGCTGGGCAGCACCTTTGCGGCCCAATGGGGCCCCCTCTCGATCATGCACCAGGTGGAAACCCTGCTGCCGGAACGGCTGCGCCTGCTGATGTGGGGAGGAGCCGATGGCTACTGTGACTGGCTGTGGGGGAACGGCTGGGTGCAGTTGCGGGTAGAGGCCGTCTCTCTCCTACCCTTGGGCTTGGGACAATTGCTGATGCTGCGGCGGCTGCAACAGTTTGCCCAAAGCCAAGAACAGCGCCCCTCTTAGGACTTAAAAAGCGACCTTCCGGCAAAATCCGTGGATCCTCGGCTTGACAAAATGCGTTTCGGTTGCAGCATGCTACTTCTCTAAAGATTTTCCACTACGATAGTTGTAGCAGAACTTACTCTTCCCGTCCGAGAGGCCCAATGAATCCGCCGACCAGCCCCACCCCAACCGCCATCGAGCAGGAAAAGTTTGAGATCCGCTTGGGAGAAGCCCTCAACCGAGCAGGACTGCTCACCCCCGCCCAACTGGCTCAGGCCATGTGGGAAAAGGCCGACAACCCCTTGATGTTGGGGGAGCTGTGTATGCAGCACGGCTGGGTTGCCCCCCGAGATCTCTACCCATTGATTCCGGTCGAATTGGTGCGCATCGGCGAGATCTTGGTGCTGCATGGGTATCTGGAGCTGGAGCACATCCATCAGGCCCTGATTCAGCAGCGGCAGCACCCGGAGCGCAAGCTGGGGGAGATCTTGGTGCAGCAGGGCTGGGTGCAACCCCACTGGTTGGAATGGGCCTTGGACAAGCAACAGCGGCTGCGGCGCCAGAAAGGAGCTGCCAACAGTTGGGAAGTGATGGTGGAGCAGTGGTCCACCATTCCCGATCAGCCCCCTCTTTATGTCTCCCCTCTACAGGTAGCCCAAGAGACCTACAGAGTTACCCAGCAATACAAAGCCCAGCTGGAGCGCTACCAAGAGCAAATTGCCATCTTAGAAGCGCAACTGGAGCAGCAGCGGCAGCAGCAACAGCTCCTGGTCGAACAATCGCTGCAGCAGGTTGCCGACCATCAAGCCCGCCAGCAGGAACAGCAGCAGCGCATTGCCCAATTGGAAGCCCAAATTCAACAGGAGACAGAACAACAAAAGGCTGCCCAGCAGCGCATTCGGGAACTGGAGGAGCAACTCCAAGCCCAGCAAACTCAGGGATCCGCGCAATTGCAAGCCGCCCAAGCAGAGCTGGAGCCCCTGCGGCGCCGCTGCCACGAGTTGACAGAATGGCAATCTCAGGCCAAACACCAGCTGCAAGAGCTGGGATCCCAACTGCAGGAGCAGCAGAAGATACAGCAGGCTCAGGCACAGCAGCTCCAAGAGCAGGCCCACCTGCGTCATGCTCTGCAGCAAATGGAAGCCCAAGTGGCCGCCCTGAACCAGTCGCTGCAGGAGCACCAACATCAACTCCAACTGGCCCAGTCCACGAAACAGCGCTTAACTGCCGACCTAGCCCACGTTCGCCAAGAAGCTGCCGAGGCCACCCACCGCCTGCAAGTGCAGCTCCAAGAAACCCAAGCCCAACTGCGAGAAACTCAAGATCGCTTGCAGCAAGCCCAAGCCCAAGTGAGCCAGCTCCAGGCCCAACTGCAGGCGGCTCAAGTGGAAAACCGTGCCCTAGCTGCAGCGCTAGCCGAAGCCCGGCGAACTTCCCCACCTGCAGCTGCACCGACCCCAGCTTCGGAGAAAGCCCGGCCAGAGGCAGAGGATCTCAAGACCCTGACCGTAGCCGACTGGGCAGCCGAGCTGAGTGCCCCAGAAAGCGAATTGCCCCCGCAGCAATATTTGGGGGAAGAGGACTTGGAAGCTCTACAGCGGGCTACCCCCTGGGTACAGCGGGTATTGACCCAATTGCGGGCGGCTGGCCTAATCGACAATGCCGGCATCGAAACCGTCATTCACGCTTGGGAAAAGGAAGGGGGCACCTTCACGGATGTGCTGGCCCACCACAGCGGCCTCAAGCCGGAGACCGTCAAATTTTTCAGCGAAGGGGGCTACTCTGTTCAACTGGCAGGGGGACGCCACGTGGCCGACTACCTCAAGGCTTCTGGATTGGTCAGTGCCACCCAAATCGAACAGATCCAGAAGCACCTGCCGCCAGGGGGATCCCTGTGTCAGGCCCTTGCCCAAGCCGGGATTCTACGCCGGGCCACTGCCCTGTATTTCGAGCGCCACTTCGGCGGGCAAAAGCCCCGCCGCCCGCTGCGGGAAGAGCTTTAGAGGAACCATGCTCTATCGCTGACGCCAACGACCGACAAGGGATCCGAATACAGACACAAGCTGCCAACAAGATGCCAATTAGACTAGAAACTGGATAGAGATAGATCATCAGAAGCGACCGGTTTCTCACCCCTGAGAGACCCAAGTTACTCGGTAGTTGTGTCGATCTCTTCTGCTATGACTACGGAAGCTCCAACTCGACCTGCTCAGCAGTTCTCGCCCTCGAGAACCCAGGTTCGCCAGCCCTACCCCCACTTCAAGGTGATCGTCTTGGATGACGATTTCAATACCTTTCAGCACGTTACGGAATGTCTGCTGAAATACATCCCCGGCATGACTTTGCCCCTAGCGCGGCAACTGACCGTGCAGGTGGATGCCGAAGGGCAAGCAGTTGTTTGGGTCGGCCCTCAAGAACAGGCGGAGCTCTACCATCAGCAATTGCTGCGGGAGGGGTTGACCATGGCCCCCTTGGAGCCGGCCTGAAGCACCAGGCGTTCGTAGCTGCGCTCAACTGCTGCCAACAGCTCCGCTTGGCCCCAACCGGCGTAAAGGCTGCTGGCAATGGCCAGCCCACCCGCCCCCACCCCTTCCTTGACATAGCCCCGCTCGTAAGCCTGTAGAGGCAGATAGCGGCTATTGGCAAAGCTCAGTTGGGTGGCCAAAAGGGGAGCAACCCCCAACAACTCTGCCAAGGCCACCGTATTGCCCGAGGGATCCTCTGCCACCCAGCGGGTGGTTCCCACAACCACGTTCTCTGGGGGCCAAGGGATCCCCTGCTCTTCCCCCCAGCGCTGCATCAAGGCCAGCACCGCCAACATTTGGGTTCCCCCTGCCAGCAGCACCGCTCCCCGTTGCGCTGCGCCCATCGCCAACCCGGCCACAAAGGGCTGCATGGGATCCCCCACTGCCGCCACCACCTCAGCAGCAGAAGCTCCCCTTGGCAGACGGGCCAATCCCTGCCGGGCCAAGGCCAGCTTTTGGGCGTGGTTGCAGACCGGGTGGCTGCTGTTTACCATGCCCTCTGCTGCCCACCCCAGTCCCAACAACACCGCCAGCGCCGTGGTGGTGCCCCCTGCCACACACTCCCCAATCACACAGTAGCCTTGCTCCAGCCGGGATCCGCGGTCGTACCCTTCTTGCCAAAGGGATCCCACCTGCTCCAAAGACAGAGCCTGTCCTGTGCTCAAGCAGCGGGCCACTCCCCCAGAGCTCACCGTTTCTGCCCCCGGCAAAGGTTCCGGCAAGCCACAATCGAACACTCGGCACGGGATCCCCAACTCCCTCAGGATGGCGCAGCTGATCACCACTGGGGAAGGATAGCCATCCGGAGAGGTGGGCAAGCGGTGAGAATGGCCCGCCAGCAACACTTCCCCATCGGCAAGAGCTGTGTAGCGACGCAAGGAGGGGGTAGCGCCGGCAGCCGAAATGCCCGGAACAAGAGCCGTTTCGGTAAACCCCAAGCAGGCCAGAAACAGAGGTCGGGATCCCTGCACCCGTTCGCACCACCGCCGGGCCACAGCCGGCTGAGTGTAAGCCTTAACGCAAGGAAACGGAAGCATACCGGACACCGAGGCAAACAAGCCAGAGTCTATCCTGAGCCAGAAGGGCGGGATCCCGTACTCGCAGGAGGGGTTGCCTCCTGCTGAGGCAATCGGATTCGGATAGGATAGGTATACCCAATGCAGTTTATTCAGGGCAAACGGAAGGCCATGAGCTTCTTCGACTCTGAGATCGTCCAAGAGGAAGCCAAGCAACTGTTTCAGGATTTCCAAAACCTGATGCAGCTTGGTCAACGGTACGGCCAATTCGACCGGGAAGGCAAAAAAATCTTCATCGAACAGATGGAGGAGTTGCTGGAGCGCCAGCGCATTTTCATGAAGCGGCTGGAACTCTCCGACGACTTTATGGCTCAAATGACCATCAAACAACTGCAAACTCAGCTTGGGGGGTTTGGGCTCTCCCTGACCCAAATGTTTGACCAGATGCACCAGACCCTAGAGCGCATGAAAGCTGAGGCAGACGCTGAGCGTTGACCCCCAAGAACGACCTACACGAAGGGATCATGTCTTCTTCCCGCCAGACCCGCAACCAGAAATTGATTCTGGAGGTGCTAGAGCAGCAGTCGCAGCCCCTTTCGGCGCAAGAGATCTTTCTGGAGTTGCGCAATGCCAACCACACCGTCGGTCTGGCCACGGTTTATCGAGTTTTGGATGCTCTGCGCAATGAGGGCAAGCTGCAAGCGGTCAACTTGGGAGACCAGCAGACCTACTACCAGGTTCTGCCCAGCAATGGCCACAACCGCCACCACCTGATCTGCACCGAATGTCGGCGGGTGGTGCCTTTGCCCGATTGTCCGGTGGAAGATTTGGAGGCACAGCTTTCCAGCCGATACCAATTTGCGATCGAGTACCATGTGCTTGACTTCTACGGCGTCTGTGCCCAGTGCCGTAGAGGGGTTGGGCCAAGCCCGGACTCACGGCGTTCCTCTTTTCTCAAAGCTAAGCCCAAATGATGAGCTATCTCTGGACGGTGTTGATCGGGCTGGCTGGCGCCCTGATCGGGGTCAAGCTGAGGCTTCCGGCGGGAGCACTGGTGGGCTCCATGGTGGCGGTGGGTTTGGTGAATGTCTGGGGGGCGATCCCAATTCCCGCTCCCCCAGCCGGGATCCGTTTTGCCATGCAGGTGGTGTTGGGCATTCTTTTGGGTACTAAGCTCACTGCCGATACGCTTCTGGCCCTGAAAGATCTGTGGCGACCAGCCCTGCTCTGTACAGTGATTGCGGTGGGCACGGGGGTCTTGTCGGGGTACCTGATCTCCCGTTGGCTGGGGATCGAGCGCTTAACCGCCATCTTGGGCACAGCTCCGGGGGGCATTTCCGACATGAGCTTGATAGCCCTGGATATGGGAGCCCAAACCAGCACAGTGGTGGTCATGCACTTGGCACGCCTGATCAGTGTCGTCGTGGTCGTCCCCTGGGTGGTGCGGCTGTTGGTTCAGCCGGGCACGAGCTAGGAAACTCCTCAGAGCAGAGATGGTGGGTGGGTTAGACTAAGGGCGATACAGAACTTAACAACTGAACCGCTGCCTTGGAACTTTCCCCTTCTCCCCTCACCTGCCATGCCGACGCTGCCGGATCCCCTTGGAGCGCTGCTCTCCGTTCTGCAGATGGCTCTTTGGGCAATGTCTCCTCTGGCCAAGGCGATTGGTGGCCTCTACAGCTGCATTGGCAGGGGGAGCCAGACCCGGTACAGCCTGAGCTGGTGCAGGTGGATCCCGTGCTGCGCTTGCTGCTTTTGGGGGATGGCTTTACCACCCGTAATCTTGCTGCCTTGATCCAAGAGCCGATTCAGGCTCATCTGCTGGACACGGGCCGGGTTGATTTACAGGCAGAGCAGGGCACTGCCCCCAAGTCCATGCAGCAGCTGGCCAGAGATTTGGGGCGGCTGGGATCCCCTTTGATGCGGCGGCGGGTTTGGCTGTGCGGAGTAACCTCTCAACAGCCCTTGCTCTATGCCACCTCTTGGTGGAACTCCGAACATCTGGTTCAATACTTGCCCCATCCCGATCGGCCCATTGGCCAAAATCTGATCCAAGAAAAACTGGAGACCTTTCGCGAGCTGCGCGGCCTTTACCACGGCGAGGCAGACCCGGTTGCCCGGCTGCTGCAGTGTCCCGGTCCCTTCTGGGCTAGGCATTATCTTTTGTTGCACAGGGGCCAGCCTTTGACCGTCATCTACGAGGTGTTTTCTCCACGGCTGGCCGCAAGGGCCCTGTCCCGCTAGCGCGACGGAGACCTCCAACGGCGCACGGCTGCGGTGATGGCGGCGGCCACCTGCGGATCTGATTGGGCACTGGCGGAGATGCGCTGATAGTCCTCTGGGGTCAGTTGATGGGCGACGATGATCTCGGCAGCAGCAGCCTCAAACTGTTGTTCGATTTGCCGACGTTCCTCGCTGCTGTTGGCCTGTTGGAGGCGATTTTGGGTGCTCTCCAGAAGAGGTTGCACCGCCAGGAGGGTGCGGGCAAAGCGGTCAATCTGCTCAGAAGAAGGTGGAGAGGTGGCTTCAGAAAGACTAGCCGGGGCCGAGGTCATCGTCTCTGAAGAGGTTGCGGGCAGATCCCCATCCCATCCGGAGTCTGGCCTGGGCGAGGGAGAGGGATCCGGGTTGGCAGGAGCCTGGAGGGCCACTCTGCCGGCTGCGTCCAAGTCTTGGGCCGGGTTGAGGGCATTCCAAAGGGCCAAGCCCGCCAAACACAGAGCAGCCCCTATCAGTCCAGCACTCAAGAGGGCGAGCCAACTGACAGAGGTCGCAGTCGGCTCAAGCACCACCTGCACCGGCGCATGAGGAGGCAAGGGTTTGGACATGAGGCTGAGATCGTAAGCCCGACGCTGCTGGCTATCGCTGAGAACTCGGTAGGCGTGTTGTAGCTGGAGGAACTCCCGCTGGGCCAACTGCCGCAACCCTGCGGGGATATCGGCAGGCAACCGATCCGGGTGCAGTTCGCGTGCCCGCTGGCGGTAGGCAGCTTTGATCTCCTCCAGGCTGGCTTGGGGAGAAAGCCCCAGCTGTTGGTAGTAGGTGGGGGAAGCAGGCAGAGTAGGCATGGGAGCAGTTGGTTGCAGAACAGAGGGAGAACCGGCTGCCTTCGAAGGCCAGCCACCTTACCCCAACAGGGATCCCTCCTTTCGGACCAGCATATCCTGCCCGGTTCAGCGAGGCTGCTGGCCCAAGAGCTAAGACACGTAAACCCCTGTTAGAGGCGCGCTCAGGGCTTCTTCCAACTCTGCCAGGCCAAGACGACGCTCCAGGATATCCATCACCTCGCGGCCAAAATCATGGGGGTTGCGATCCCAGGCTTCCAGACACACTTCCCCAAAAAAGGATCCCAGGGGTTCTGGGTTCCAGAGCAGTTTGCGCGCCGTCCAAGGAGTCATGTGCATGGGGTTAAAGCGGTCGTCGATAACACCGATTTTGCGAGCAAAATCTTCTAGATGAGTGTGGGGTTGCAGGCCGATGAAGAAGATGGCCGGCTCAACTTTGTCGCGACCAAAGATGGCTTCCAGCTCGCGATGGTACCGTACTGTTTGCCGAATGGTTTCCGGTCGCTCGTCGATAACATTAAAGGAGTAATTGACCGAAACCAGGTCGTTAAATCCTGCCTGTTTGAGGTAGCGGCAACTCTCCAGTACCGTGCGCAGGTTATAGCCCATGCGCATTTTGCGCACCAGCTCCTGGGATCCGCTGGTGATGCCGATCTCGAAGTAGCTCATGCCGGTTTTCACCATAAGCTCAGCCAGCTTTGGGGTGAGGTTGTCGGCCCGAATATAGGCAGCCCAGCGGATATCGGTCATGCCGGCATCAAGGATTTTCTGCAGCAATTCCTCCGCATCCTCAATGTAGCGGCGGGCAGGGATAAACTGGGCGTCAGTAAACCAAAAGTTTCGCACTCCTCGCTCGTACAACTGCATCATTTCTCGGATCACCTCATCCACAGGGTTGAGGCGCACCTGCTTGCCTTCGATGACGGTGTAGATGCAGTAGCAGCAGTTGTGGGGGCAGCCGCGCTTGGTTTGTACCCCAATGTAAAAGTCGCCCCCTTCTAAGTAGTAGTCAATTTCCGGCCAAATGGCGGTGATGTAGGTGTAATCACAGGCGGTTTTTTGCAGAGGTTGAGGCGGCTCGTGGATCAAACCTGGGCGAGGTTGCTCCAGCTTGGCCCGATAGCAGCGCTCTGTGGCTAGGCTTTGCCCTTGGATGACTTTTTCCAGCAGCGTTTCTCCTTCCCCCACCGAGATGATGGTGCCTTGGGGCAGGTAGCGGCCCAATTGTTCGTAGAAGACGCTGACTGCCCCACCCCCCAACACCGCTTCAGCGTGAGGTTTGTAGCGCCTGGCTCTGCGGAGCCCCTGCCAGACCAGCCGTGTGTTGCGCCAAATCTCGCCATAGTAGGCCAGCACCAGCCTGAGGCTATTCAGGGATCCCCGCAATTTTTTCAGGGGGTTGCGGGCGTAGAAAAACTCAAAAGAGTGTTGCAACAGGTTGCCGGCCCGCCCGTTCACCGGCGCATAGACTTGAATATCTCGCCAAGAGAAAACCAGCAAATCCGGCTGAAACTGATCGATTTGCTCCAGCATGCGGCGGCGAAAATCCAAGGGCGGAAAGGTGCCCATATCGAAGATGCGCTGCTCAACTTGGGGGAACAGCTTGTGGACATGATCGGCCAAATAAACCACCCCAATGGGAAAGATGGGGTTGCAGGGCAGCCGCACATAGAGGATTTTTTGAATCTTCAGGTTCGAGGCCATATAACCTGAGAGCTTACTTCACATCTCTTCACTCACTCTAGTCGGTTTTTGAGGGGCGCGGCGGCAGGGATCCAAAAGGGACAAAGATAAGCTAAAGCTGAAGCAACCAGCAGGGTCGGACCTGAGGAGAGGGTATGACTCCAGAGCGTCCAATTTGGCACAGTCGCTATCGGCCAGAGCGGCGATTGAGCAAGCGCAGCGGCAGACACACCTATCTGGCCCAGGATTTGCTCACCTCGGAGCAGGTTGTGATCAAGCTGCTGCTCTTCGGGCCAGACTTCGATTGGGCCGACCTGAAGCTGTTCGAGCGGGAAGCCCAGATCCTGCAGACCCTCTCCCATCCGGCCATTCCCCAATACCGCGACCACTTCGAGGTTAGCTTTGAGGGAGGACGGGGCCTGGCCCTGGTGCAAACCTACATCGACGCCCCCTCTTTGCAAGAGTGGATGGAGCAAGGGCGGCGCTTTGCCGAGCCGGAGGTGCGGGATCTGGCGCAAAAGCTGCTGCGCATTCTCGTCTACCTGCACGAACTCCATCCCCCCGTCATTCACCGAGATCTCAAGCCCAGCAACATTCTCTTGGGATCCGACCAGCAGGTGTATCTGGTGGACTTTGGTTCGGTTCAGGCGGCTGCCCCCCGGGAGCAGGGATCCTACACCGTGGTGGGGAGCTACGGCTACATGCCCCTAGAGCAATTTGGCGGCAGAACCGTGCCCGCTTCCGACCTCTACAGCCTGGGTGCCACCCTAATCCACCTGCTCACCGGCCAACACCCGGCGGATCTGCCCCAGGAGGGAGCCCGGATTGTGTTCGAGCAAGCGGTGCACCTGAGCCCGCCCTTCCGCGACTGGCTGCGGTGGATGACGGAACCTTTGGCGGCAGATCGTCCCGCTTCCGCCCGGCAGGCCCTGGAGGCGCTGGAGCATTTGGATCGTCGTCCCGCCTTGATTCCCTCAGACGCAGCAGCAGTCCCTACTCGACAGCCAGCAGGCAGCCGGATTCAACTGCACAAGTCCGAACAGACCTTTCAGGTGGTGATCCCGGCCCGGCAAACCGATGTTTTGTTGTTGCTGTCTATCGTCTCCTCCATCACCTTTTTCGCGATCACGTTGGCTGTGCTTGTGCCTTTTCCGGTCAATCTGGTGTTTGGCCTATTCATGCTGCCCTTCTGGACGGTGGGGTTGGAGATGGTGGGCAGGATCCTCTACGGTCTATTCGGCAAAGTCCACCTGCAGATCGACACAGAATACATTCGCCTGGCTCACGAGGTGTTTGGCCTGCGCTTTCGCAGAGTTCCCCCCAGTCGGCGATGGGATATTGGCCGGCTAGAGCTGATCCCACGCCATACCCGACGGGGTTCGGATGGGGATCGAGTGGAGGTAAGCCCACAGTTGAACATCTGGGCGGGCAACCACAAGTACGAGCTAAAAGATCTGCAGGAGCCGGAGTTGGAGTGGCTGGCCGTGGAGCTAAGCCGTTGGCTGCAGATCCCAGTTGAACGGCAAAAGGTGTAGTCGTTAGGTTTTTTGCATTTAGTTATGATAAGGACAGTTTTTGGGTAAGGTCTGATGAGTTATCTTGCTGCAGATCACAGCAAATAAAATAGCAAAAAATTATAGCTTTCCTGAAAACAGAATCCAGATCCACATCGGCAAAGAGGCAGGATGCAAACAGTTTATCCAAGGCCTGCTGTAATAGCCCGCTCTGGATCCCCGTGGCGCTACCTCCCAAAAAGATATGGAAAATGATACACCAGAGATTCCATCGCTGGAGTTGCTTGGGAGTTTGGGAAAGACCCTGACTTAGAGCATCTTATCCTTGACTCAACTGTCGTTCGTGCTCACCCCTGGGCAGCCGCAAAAAAAGGGGAGCAAGCTTTGGGGAGGAGTCGAGGTGGATACAGCACTCAGATCCATGTGAGTGTGGATGGTTTGGGGAAGCCGTTAGTGTTTAGAATCACAGCAGGGCAAAGCAGGATATTACCCAAGCAGAGGCATTACCAGAGAGTTGGCAAGAAGAGCATACGAAGGTGATAGGGGATAAGATTCTCAGGAATTCAGGGAGAGGATAGACAAGGGAAGGCCGGGTGCTGATTCCTTCTAAGAGGAATAGGAGGGTGGTGGGAGATTTGACCGGCACGTTTACAGGGAGAGGCATTTAGTCGATAAAAGATTTTTTTACGATTTAACACGAATTGCTATATTGGTGCTTGTGCTGAGAATTATCTGGCCAAATTGCTGTGGCTAAAGTTTAAGGGTATATGTGGCAAGCGTGGCTTCTGAGTCAGTGGGGGGTGGCACTCTGGCTCAACCTGGCTCTGGTGGTGCTGGGTCTGCTGAGCCCTCAGAAGGCTTTGACGCGAGCAGGGGTCATCCACGCGGGCCTGCTGGGCCTGCTGGTGTGGGGGGGGCTGGGGGGGCGGGGCTACGCGGTGGTAGCTGCCTATTTTTTAGTGGGAACAGCCGTAACCAAACTGGGGATCCGGCGCAAGCAGGCGCAGGGGATCGCCGAAAAGCGAGAGGGGGCGCGAGGGCCGGAGAACGTCTGGGGATCCGCTTTAACCGGGGCAGTATGTGCGCTAGGATACGCTTTCTTCCCGCATCCCCTGTGGTGGTTGGGATACAGCGCCAGCTTTGCAGCGAAATTGGCCGATACCGTCAGCAGCGAGGTGGGGAAAGCCTATGGCCGCAAGACCTTTTTGATCACCACCTTCCAGTCCGTGCCGGCGGGCACAGAAGGAGCTGTAAGCCTAGAGGGATCCCTGGCGGGGGTGGCGGCAGCGGCAGGGATGGCCGGGTTGGCCTGGGGGATTGGCGGGGAGTGGGTTGGGGAAAGCCCATTTTGGTTGGGCATCTGCTGGCTGGCTGGGATCCTGGCCACCCTGGCGGAAAGCTGGATGGGAGTGGTATTACAACCCCGTTTGGCCTGGATGACCAACGAAGTTGTAAACAGTATTCAAACAACCCTGGCCGCTCTTCTGGCGGTAGGGCTGGGATCCCTTATGGGCATCGGATCCTAGAAACAACAGCGTTAGCGTTGCGGAGCAACAATACACGGGGCTGGAAGGCTTTTCTCAGTAGCCCAGGCGTCTCACCCTAAACTGAAGCGAATATAAAGACAAAAAGGGGAGAAGCTCTCCCCTGTTGCTGGCCAGAACTTGACCGGGAACTGGCAAGACGCTCTCCTAGCGCAGGCCGCTGGGCTTATAGACCAGGAAGCTGAGCACTTGGCATTGCTTAATGTTGTCGAACCCCACCACGCGAATGAAACAGTTGGGGTAGGCGCTGCGGCAAGCCTGCACCTCGCTGAGCACCTCCTGGGGAGAAGTGGCGCTGAACAGGGGCAGCTTCCACAGCGTCCAATAGCGAACCGTCGGTTCAGAAGATTCGTTGAACTCTATGGCCGGGATGTAGCCCTGATCCAAGATGTACTGCACCTGCTTGATGATCTGCAGATCCGTCAGCGGCGGCAAGTAGGAGAGGGTTTCGTAGCGGCGCTCTTTTGGTAAGGTTTGCATGATCGGTGTCACTCCGTTTCGAGCCTAGGGTTTTGTGGGGGGGATCCCGCTTCCGGGTGGGTAACGGGTAGGGATCCTGTTGCTGAGGTGATCCGTTCTAGATGATTGCGGCGGTGCTCCATGTTGGCTTGCTGGATGCCGGCTTTGGCCATTTCCGGCAGGTAATCGACCACCTCCGCAGCAATGTGTTCACGAACGGTCATGATGCGATAGGCCAACTCAGGACGCTCAGCCAGCAAAGCCCGCAGGTAGGCTTCCCCATCCTGAAGGTTTTGCCGAGCGGAGAACTGCTGTAGCCAAAGAGCCCTGGGGGGATCTGTTTCGCTCAATTGAGCCAGCACCGTGCGCATCGCCTGATAAGTCAGGTAGCTGATCAAGGTCTTGGCGGTGTCTTTGGCGATCTGTTTCAGATCCATTGCCGATCCAGGGAGGGAGCCAGTAGGGCAAGAGAACCGTGGGGATCCCCTGCCCCCAGCAGATCTCTAGAGGGTGTCGACGGCCTTGAACTCGAACTTGATTTCCTTCCACAGCTCGCAGGCAGCCGCCAGCTCTGGCGACCACTTGGCTGCTTCCCGGATAATGTCGTTGCCTTCGCGGGCCAGATCTCGACCTTCGTTACGAGCTTGGATACACGCTTCCAAGGCCACCCGGTTGGCGGTTGCGCCCGGCGCGTTGCCCCAGGGGTGTCCCAAGGTTCCGCCGCCAAACTGCAGCACCGAGTCGTCGCCGAAGATTTCCACCAGCGCCGGCATGTGCCAAACGTGGATCCCACCGGAAGCCACCGGCATCACCCCTGGCATGGAAGCCCAATCTTGGGTGAAGAAAATGCCGCGGGAGCGATCGGCCTCTACGTAGTTTTCCCGCATGAGATCCACAAAGCCCATCGTAATGGCGCGGTCGCCTTCCAGCTTGCCCACCACCGTACCGGAGTGCAGGTGGTCGCCACCGGACATGCGCAAACACTTGGCCAACACCCGGAAGTGGATGCCATGGTTTTTCTGCCGGTCGATCACCGCGTGCATGGCCCGGTGAATGTGCAGCAGAATGCCGTTATCCCGGCACCACTTGGCCAAGCTGGTGTTGGCAGTGAAGCCAGCTGTCAAGTAGTCGTGCATGATGATAGGGGCGCCCAACTCCTTGGCAAACTCGGCCCGCTTGAACATCTCTTCGCAGGTGGGCGCCGTCACGTTCAAATAGTGGCCCTTGATCTCGCCGGTTTCCGCTTGGGCCTTGTGGACAGCCTCCATCACGAACAAGTAGCGATCCCGCCAGCGCTGGAAGGGCTGGGAGTTGATGTTTTCGTCATCTTTGGTGAAGTCCAGGCCGCCCCGCAGAGCTTCATACACGGCCCGCCCGTAATTTTTGGCAGAAAGGCCCAACTTGGGTTTGATGGTGCAGCCCAGCAGCGGACGGCCATACTTATTCAACTTATCCCGCTCCACCTGAATGCCGTGGGGAGGGCCTTGGAAGGTTTTCAGGTAGGCCACCGGGATCCGCACATCTTCCAGCCGCAGCGCCTTTAGGGCCTTAAAGCCAAAAACGTTGCCCACAATCGAGGTGAGCATGTTGGTCACCGAGCCTTCCTCAAACAGATCCAGCGGATAGGCGACGAAGCAGAAGTACTGGTTGTCTTCGCCGGGAACCGGCTCGATGTCATAGCAGCGGCCCTTGTACCGATCCAAGTCGGTCAGCAAATCTGTCCATACCGTTGTCCAGGTGCCTGTCGAAGACTCAGCCGCCACAGCCGCCCCGGCCTCTTCGGGAGGAACACCCGGCTGAGGAGTAACCCGGAAACAGGCCAAGACGTCGGTATCCTTAGGCGTGTAGTCGGGAGTGTAATAGGTGAGTCGGTAATCCTTCACACCGGCTTGATAGCCGCTTTTGGATTGGGTTGCTGAATAGGCCACGTTGATCTCCCTCTGAACGAATCACAGAACCAGAAAATGCCATTCACGGATGCAACCAAGAGGAAAAAACCCAGGGCCAAAACTCAAGACCACCGAGTTTCCGTGAATAAGACCGCCCCACAACCGCGAGGCCAAAGTTGGGCCTTAAGACACTCTTCATCCCAGGGGATGGAAGCCCCAAACCCTTCTTTTCGAGTGCCTTCAATTGCTAGCTTGGACTCCCTGGACTTGCAAATCCAGTAGAAAGATTTTTATACAGTGCCTAAGCTAGAATCTCGGCAAACACAACTCTATATTGGTTTAATCCTAAGCTATCATCCGCAATAGTGGGCTGAACATTACTTTCTTTATGAGTTTGATTAGTTTGGTTAAAGTGAGTCCCCCTGCTTCCCGCTGAGAATACAGATTTCTTTGGCTTTCTTAATATCCTTCGGGTGGGATCCCTGGCCAAAACCAAAAGCTCCCTTCTTTGAGGGAGCGGAGCAAGTCCACCCACAGGATCTGGAGGGTCAAGAAACGGCTGCCAGGGTTGGCTGGGGTCTCTTGCTGATCACTTGGTCGATGAGGCCGTACTCTTTGGCTTGTTCTGGGGTCATGAAGTTGTCGCGGTCGGTATCTCGTTCGATGCGCTCTAGAGGTTGACCGGTGTGGTAGGCCAGCAAGCTATTGAGGCTGTTTTTGATGAAGAGGATCTCTTTGGCCTGAATTTCAATATCGGTAGCTGGCCCCTGAGCTCCACCAAGGGGTTGGTGGATCATGATGCGGGCGTGGGGAAGGGCAATGCGCTTGCCTTTGGTGCCCCCTGCCAGCAGAAAGGCTCCCATGCTGGCAGCCAAACCAATGCAGATGGTGGAGACATCCGGCTGAATGTGCTGCATGGTGTCGTAAATGGCCATGCCAGCATAGACAGAGCCGCCGGGGGAGTTGATGTAGAGGTAGATGTCTTTTTCAGGGTCTTCGGACTCCAAGTAGAGCATCTGGGCCACAATCAGGTTAGCAATGTCGTCGTCCACCTGGGTGCCCAAGAAAATGATCCGATCCCGCAAGAGACGCGAGTAAATGTCAAAGGCGCGCTCGCCTCGCGCAGATTGCTCAATAACGGTGGGAATCATGCCAGTCCAAACGATGGGTCAGTCCTTACTAGTGTAGTCTAAGCCACCGGACGGATGCTTTGCTCAGGACGACTCACCGGCCCGCCTCCGTACGGGGCTCGATGGGGTGTGAGCCGGCTAGAACAGCAAGGAGACGGGGTGGTTATAGCGGGATCCCTCTTCTTCTGGGATGTGGAACGGGTCTGAGGTGTGGCTCTTTGTGATGTGGTGAGGTGAAGCCAAGATGGACGTGATCCCAGATGAACCGATTGTGATTGCCAGCCTGCTGAGCCTGGCTTTGCTGGGGATCTTGATTCTGAACTTGGCAGGGCGTGGGTCTGGGGATGCAGATTAAAAGGTTGACAAGCTTACTTATCCTTCTTTAGGATTAGGATCGCCTTGTCGGAGAGCGCCCCCATCGTCTAGAGGCCTAGGACACATCCCTTTCACGGATGCGACAGGGGTTCGAATCCCCTTGGGGGTATTGGGTCAGAGTTATAAGATAAAGCCGTCAACAGGGGATCCCTGGCAGCGGTGACACCTTACTCAGACTTTACTCAGAGAGGCTTTGCCGCCACAAACCACTCCAGATACAAGCTGGGAGAGCGGGTCATCTGGGATCCCCATACAAGCGGCATGGGCAGCCAGCCAACTGCCACTCCGTCGAGGGGGATCCCTATCCAGCCCTCGCCCCCCCCCCAAGATTGGGAAAGCCTCTAGAAGGTCGGGCCCAGTTGCCCAATCGGTCACGGGTTGGGTTCGGGCAGACCTGGGGCCTGCAAAAATCAGGTGCTGGCCACCAGAGCTTCAGCCGGCGTGGCGGCGACCAACAGCTCATCTTTGATAAGCTCTGCCAGCTCCTGCAGTTGGCGAATCGCCTCTGCCCCTTCCAATTTCATAAGCTCCCGGTCATCCCGCATTTCTGTCCAGCTAATGGAGCATTCGGAAACCAAAAAGCGGATTAGGTGCCCCTCTCGTAAACTGACCATAAACGAGGCACTCTCGAAAGACGTACCACAGGTGTAGCAAGAGGCTGGGTAGCCCCGCTTCTCCAAAACGATGGCCAGGGCCTGCAAACTCATCACCAGATCTTGAACATAGCTGCGGTATTGTTCCGCCAACCGTGTGAACATCACACTCCTCCCTAACGGATTGGCACTTTTGGGGCTTAGCCTAGCTGCAAATGACCTAACTAGTAATTTATGCTTAGGACTAGGATTACATCTATCATAACAATCGACAACCCCTCAAGGAAGTGATTAAGGCCACAGAGTAGGCGAAGTCTACTTCAGTGAAATGTAGTATTCAACACTTCTCTTAACAGGGACATCAAAATTTACCTCGAGTCAATGCTCTTATCTATCGGGATCCTCACCCAGTGCTTGGCCCAGTCTTTTCTCAAAATGGCTCAGGGCTGCTCGTGTCAGCAGGACAGTTGCCTCAAAGCTTTCTCTTGCAAGGGTCTCACCGATCGCGAAGTAAGACGCGGTCTTTTGACAAGAGACCGGCGGGAGTGTCAAGTGGGCCAAGGCTTGCAGACGAATGCAGATCAAGGTGGGTTCCCGCCCGATTATGCTGAGAAAATTCTCGGCATGGACAATTGAGAAGGAACGGCTTGATGCTGACACCTGTTGATCTGGAAAAACGAGTGGCTTATTTGCAGAGTCCCCAAGCCATTCGGGATCGCTGTCGGTTGCTATTGGAAAGGGTTTTGGCCGGTGAATCAGAGCATTTTCGCCTCGACCTGAACCGGCTGGGATCCGTAGCCGACTATGTGATCACCACAATGCGGGCCCATTATCCCAACGGGGAAATTCCCTTCCACAGCCGCTGGCAACATTTTCAGGTGGGATCCGGGGAGCGCCTAGCCCGTCTGGAAAATCGACTTAAAGACATGGATCCGCTGGAGCGGCTGCGATGCAAGTGGGATCTGGCCATCGTCAGCGTGTTGCTGGACGCAGGCGCAGGCTCTGCCTGGAAGTACTGGGATCCAGAAAGTCAGACGGTGGTGGGTCGTTCCGAAGGTTTGGCCTTGGCCAGTTTCGACTGGTTCTGGCAAGGTGGGTTTTCCAGCGATCCCCAGCAGCCTCTGCAGGTGGATGCGGCGGGCCTGGAGCGGATCACCTTGGCGGATTTGGCAGCAGCTTTCCAGGTGGGGCCGGAAAATCCTTTACTGGGACTGGAGGGGCGCTGGCAACTGCTGCAAAGGTTGGCACAAACTTTGCGGGCTCAACCTCATTACTTTGGATCTGGTCACAATCTTCCTCGTCCAGGCCGGTTGTGGGACGCCATCCAGCCTGAGGATCCCAGCCGTGGGATCAAAGCAGCACAGGTCTTCCAGGCAGTTCAGAGGGGGTTTAGCTCCATTTGGCCTGGGCGAGTCTCGCTGGCCGGGATCCCTCTGGGGGATGTCTGGCCCTATCCCCACCTGCCCCAAACGGAGCCGGGGAGCCATTGGGTGCCTTTTCACAAGTTGTCCCAATGGATGACCTATTCCCTGCTGGAGCCGTTGCAGCAGGAGGGGATCCCAATCGGGGGTTTGGATGAGCTGACGGGTTTGGCGGAGTATCGCAACGGGGGGCTGTTTGTGGATTTGGGGGTGATCCAGCTCAAGCAGCCGGAGATTGGGCAGCAACCGCATCTCCCAGATTCGACGGTGATTGTGGAGTGGCGAGCCCTGACGGTGATTTTGCTGGATCAAGTTGCCTCCTTAATCCGGGAAAGGCTTGGCTGCTCTGCCCAGGAGTTGCCCCTGGTGAAGATACTGCAAGGGGGAACCTGGACGGCAGGACGGCAAATAGCGGCCCAGCTTAGGCCAGATGCTTCTCCTCCCATCCAACTGCTCAGCGATGGCACGGTTTTTTAGGGATCCCCTTTCGAGATTCTTAAGAAGTTCTGTAATAATCTCAGGGCCAAATCAGGACGGGATCCCCAGTGCAGATGCAGGTACGAAGCGTGAAGACGCTCGGTGGCCCATCCTTCCTGTTGAAGCTGGGCGGGGGATCCCCAGCTGTAGATTGGGCTGGGGGAGATGGGGGTGCTGCGGGAGCGGTGAAATTCATGCCCGCGCAGGCGATCCCCAGCTGGCGCCAGCAGGGTTGGGCGCAAAACGGCAGCTGCGCGGTAGCCCAAACATAGCCGGTTGGCCATGTCTACTGTGATGGGCAACAGCCCGGCCATCGGGTAGGTCTTTCCCTGAAAATCGGTAAGGGATTGGCCCAGCACCATCAGTCCGCCGCACTCGGCGTAGAGGGGTGGGTGGGTGGGCGGGGGAGGTTGTTGGTTAATTCTCTCAGATAGAGGTGCTGCAAACAATTCCGGGAACCCTCCCCCCAGCAGCACGCCGTCGCAGGGCTCCGGTGGCCATAGCCCCACCTGGAGGGGGGAATACTCCAGCAGCTCGGCTCCACAGGCCCGCAACAGATCCAAGTTGTCGGCGTAGTAGAAGTTAAAGGCGTGGTCTTGGGCCACCGCCACCCGTACCTGTTCGCAGCGGCGGGGCGGAGTCCTTTCGGTGAGAGGGGGGATCCCTGGCCACAGCTCTCCTACCGCTGGAGGAAGCCTCCGAATGAGGGGCAATAGGCTATCCCAATTGACATGTTGCTCGGCCAGCTCGGCCCAGGCAGCTTGCCAGTGGGGGAAGTGATCCAGTTCTGAGACAGGCACCAACCCCAGGTGTCGGCTGGGCAACCGCAAATCCTCCCGCCGGGGAAACTGGCCCAAGACTGGGATCCCCGCTGCAGCCGCTGCCTGCTGCAAGATTTGTCCATGCCGCTCCGAGGCCACCCGGTTGAAAATCACCCCAGCAATGGAGAGGCGGGGATCCCAGCGGCTCAAGCCGTAGAGCAAGGCGGCCACTGTTGTTCCCATGCCACTGCCATCGATCACCAGCACCACAGGGATCCCGAGCAGGCGGGCCACATGGGCGCTGCTGGCCAAAAAGGGCTCCGTCCCGCTCCCAGGGAGGGGCAGGGATCCCGGCGCTCGTCCATCGAAGAGGCCCATTACCCCCTCCACAATGGCTCCATCCTTGCCCTGGCAATGGTGGCGAAAGCAGCGCTGCACAAAGTCCTCGTCGGTCAAGAAGGGATCCAAAGTGCGACAGGGGATCCCGCTCACCGCCGTGTGAAACAGAGGATCGATGTAATCCGGCCCCACCTTGAAAGGTTGGATGCGCAGGCCCCGCCGTCTCAGAGCGGCCAACAGAGCCAGAGTGATGGTGGTTTTGCCGCTGCCGCTTGCTGCCGCCGCCAGCAGAATGGCCATCTTTCCTGCCCAAGGGTTAGAACTCGATGCCGATTTGCGCCTTGATCCCCTGGTCACGGAAGGGATGCTTGACCAAAGTCATCTCCGTCACCAGATCGGCTCGGTCGATCAACGCTGCCGGCGCGCCCCGCCCCGTCAAGATCAGTTGAACCCGCTCCGGTTTCTCCGCTAGCCCGGCCAACACCCTGTCCGGCGAGAGATATCCCAACTTGAGGGCGACATTGATCTCATCCAGAAGCACCAACTGAAACTCCCCGCTGGTGAACAGCTCCCGCCCCTTTTCCCAGGCCGCCTGTGCATGGGCGATGTCTCGCTCCCGGTCTTGGGTTTCCCAGGTAAAGCCCTCTCCCATGGCGTAAAAAGCTATTTTCCCCAGGCCCAGCTCTGGATGCTCGGCCAATTTCCGCAATAGCTTGGCTTCTCCTGGATCCCAGGCCCCCTTGATAAATTGCACCACCCCCACCGACAGCCCCTGGCCGAGGGCGCGGAAGATCATGCCGAAGGCAGCCGTGGTCTTTCCCTTGCCCTGCCCGGTGTGTACGATGATCAAGCCCTTGTCATCTCGCATGCCCGACAGACGCTGCCGCTGCCGCTGCTGGCGTTTTTGCATTCTTTGGCGGTGCCGCCAGTTTGGGTCAGCCTCTGTGCCCGGTGAGCTATCGCAAGCAGCCTCAAGTTCTGTTGTCGAGGGGGGCAGGGGCTGGGATCCGGAAGCCGGTGCAGGCCAGCCAGACAGGGCGGGTTGGGCCATAATCATAAAAATTGAGATTCGCCACACAAGCTGAGGGGAAGGTGCTGTGCCTACGGCAGGGGAACTGCACCGCTGACGCGACTGTTAGGGCAAACTCAAGTTCCCCCACAGCAGACCGCCCCCATCCTAATCCCTCATCTGGTTGCATTGGCTGGGATCATGAGAGAACCGGCTGCTGCTTTCCGAGATAGCCTGCTAATGTACTGCTTCATCTGGGCAGTGCTGGCAATAGGGTGTTTTCAAGTCTTGCCCCGCATCCAAGTCGTATCTGCCGCCGAGTTGCAACCGTGGCTAGCGCCCAGCTACTTTGCAGGTCTGGGGGGATCCCTATTGGCAGCCTTGGGATCCCTGTTGGCCATCTCAGCCGAAACGACGCCAAATCCTGCCGACAAAAAGCATCTGCACCGCTTGGCTTGGGGATTGGGGACAGTTGGCTTTCTCGGCGTTCTCTCCCCCCTGGGCTTGGCCGGCGCATTCTTTCTCAAAGCCGCTCAGGGGACAGACTGGTGGCAGGGTCTGTTTGGCTGAAGCCGCCCACAGCTTATTTTTTTGACAAATGGGCGGAGGTTGGGGGTACTATAGGGACAAGTTCCGTTCTTTATCCAGAGCAGACTGAGGGACCAGGCCCAATGAAGCTGCGGCAACCCGGCGGAAGCCTCCGCTACGGTGCCAATTCCTGCGGTTAGTCAGTAACCGAAAGATAAAGGCAATAAAGTTTTCTCTAGAGGATAGCCCTCTTTGACGGGGGACTTTTCTGGCAACTTTATCCTTTAGCAGCTCCCATAGCTCTGGTCGCGGCAGCGGGGCAAGGCCTTCGCGGCAGTGCTGGTGCGTCAGCGGTGCAGAACGCTTGCTGGTTGGTGGGCCTTTCCTCTGGCTGAGTTGGGGCTGGTGCGGAGCACCTGGGGATCCCTGGTTGGCTCTTTCTCCGACGGATAATGAACGAGCGGGTGAGCCTTGTTTTTTGTTCAGGTTCTCAGTTCTAGCTTTTAAGGAGAAGGTTCGTTGTCCAAGTCGTTTTTGTTTTCCTCGGAGTCGGTGACGGAGGGGCACCCCGACAAAATCTGCGATCAGATCTCCGATGCCATCGTGGATGCCCTCTTGACGGCGGATCCCCTCAGTCGGGTGGCTGCCGAGGTGGTGGTCAATACGGGCCTGGTTTTGTTGACCGGGGAGATCACCTCGCAAGCGCAGGTCAACTTCACCCGTCTGGTGCGGGACAAGGTGGCCGAAATTGGCTATACCGATGCCAAGAATGGGTTTTGTGCAGAAAGCTGCGCGGTGTTGGTGGCTTTCGATGAGCAATCTCCCGATATTGCCCAAGGGGTGAACATGGCCCTGGAAAGTCGCGGCTCCCAGGAAGATCAATTCGACTTGGTCGGGGCCGGGGATCAGGGGTTGATGTTTGGCTTTGCCTGCGATGAAACTCCCGAGTTGATGCCCTTGCCCATTAGCTTGGCCCACCGCCTCAGCCGCCAGTTGGCCACGGTTCGCAAAAACGGCACCCTGCCCTATCTGCGCCCGGATGGCAAAACGCAGGTGACTGTGGCCTATGAGGAGGGTCGCCCGGTGGGCATTCACACCCTGCTCATCTCCACCCAGCACACACCCACGATTGGCGCCATTACGGAAGAGGCGGCGGTGCAAGAGCGGATCCGCGCCGATCTCTGGGAGGCAGTGGTCACGCCGGTGTTTGCCGAGCTGCCCATCAAGCCGGATAGCCACACCCGCTTCCTCACCAATCCCACCGGCAAGTTTGTCATCGGCGGCCCTCAGGGAGATGCGGGCCTGACCGGACGCAAGATCATCGTCGATACCTACGGCGGCTATTCTCGCCATGGGGGCGGGGCCTTCTCCGGCAAGGATCCCACCAAGGTGGATCGCAGCGCTGCCTATGCGGCTCGTTACGTGGCCAAGAACATCGTGGCAGCTGGCTTGGCGCAAAAATGTGAAGTGCAGGTGAGCTACGCCATTGGGGTAGCCCGCCCCATCAACATTTTGGTGGAAACCTTTGGCACAGGGCGCATCCCCGACGAAGAGCTGTTGCGGCTGGTGCAGCGCCACTTCGATCTGAGGCCGGCAGCCATTTTGGCCCAGTTCCAACTGCGGGAGCTGCCCCGCCAACGGGGGGGACGCTTCTACCAAAATGTAGCGGTCTATGGTCACTTCGGGCAAACTCACCTGGATCTGCCCTGGGAGCGCACCGATAAAGCCGCTCTGCTGCGGGAGGAGGCTCTTGCCAAGGCGACTGCCCTCTTGGCCTAAGAGGGGATCACTAAGACGGCCTGCTGCCTCAATGCTTGCCCTGGTGCAGTTGCTTAACCAGGTGGGGTAGCTCCGGCAGGATCAGGCTGCGCATAGCCAGTTGCACGGCTGCTGGGGAGCCAGGCATGGAAAAGATCAAGCACTTTCCGTGGATCCCGGCGATGGCCCGAGAGGCGATGGCCCGACTGCCAATCTGGGCATAGCTGAGCTGGCGGAAGATCTCCCCAAAGCCGGGCAAGGTCTTTTCCAGGAGAGCCTCGATGGCGTCGTAAGTGGTGTCGCGGGGGGCGATGCCTGTGCCACCATTCAACAAGATCACCGGCAGGGATCCGGCCCAATCCTGAACCTGCTCTCGAATGAGCTGCGGTTCATCTCGGAGAATGCAATATCTCTCCACCCGGTGGCCGGACTCCTGGAGGGCTGTGCAGATAAACTGGCCGCTGTGATCGGTTTCAGGGGTGCGCGTGTCGCTGACGGTGATCACCCCACAGGGCAAGGCGGCAAAAATGTGCTCCGCACCGCTGTCGCAATCGAGGGGAAAGTTCATGACCAGGATCCCTGAGGAAAGAGAGTGGCAAGCCCATCAAGACTGTCCCTGAGGGGGCTCGGCAGGAGTTGGAGGGTCAACGACCGTCTGCTGGAGCTCTAGGATCCCTGAGGACTCTGCCCCACCAGCACGGGTGAGTTGGGGAGGAGGGGACTGGGCGAGCAGGCGGCGCAGCTTGGGGGGAAGCTCCTGCAACTGCTCCAACAACAAGTTTAGAGATATGGCCGGTTCTCTGGAAAACAGGGATCCCGCGGGGGGTACCGGCGGCAGAGGAGAACAAGCAAAGGCAGCCGCAGCCAAAGAGCGGATCCGCTCCTGCTGCTCCTGCCAAAGGAACTGGCCGATTTCTGGGGGAAAGGTAAGATGAGGAGAGCCGCGACGCTGCCAAAGGCGGAGAAGCTGCTCCACAGAGGCGGCCTTGTACCGCCCCTGGTAGAGGGCTTCTAGCAAGGCTGCCGGGATCCAAAGATCCGGGAACAACTGGCTCCAGCGCTCCACCCAAACCTGGCTGGGTTGACCTTCCAGCTCAAACCCATAGTGCTCCAGAAAAGTGGCAGGATCCATCAGCCCATGGCAGCCCAAGGAAACTCAACCCAAGCTAGTCCAGATCCGCCGAGACAAAGGGGAGATAAAGCCTTTCTCCCTGGATCTCGCAAGACAGCTCTCGTCCAAGAATACCCCTATTTGCCTTTCATGAAGGCTCTGTGAAGAGGCTATAAAGCTGCAAAGCTGCGGTACGCTTAAAGACTCAGTGGCTGACGGGCCCCAGCTCAAGCGCTGCCTCCAGAGCGCGCTCGCTATCAGGAAACTGCGTCAGCAGCCGTCCTAGGAAGGCGACATCTCCCGTCAGGCCGTACAGAGCCATGAGCACATCCCCAGCATGGCGGCTCTGGGGGAAGCGGTTCAGCAGCTCATTGCCGGCGTAGATCGCCTGGCGGGCATAGCCATCCTGCAGGGCTTTGGCTTCCAGAAAGTAGCTGTAGCTGAGGCTGCCAGGATCCACGTAGTCCGGCAGTGACGTGTCGAACAAGCTGGTATCTTCTGTCACTCCTGGGGGGAAGCCCGGCAGCGGATAGATGGCTGCCGTTTCCTCGGGAGGGTAGGTGGTGTACTGGCGGTAGAGGATCAGCACCTGCCGGTACAGGCTTTCTTCCTGAAGATGGGCAGGGGCGGTGGGATCCGCCAGCACAGAGCCGAGTAACTCTGCTGCTACAGCATGGTGATTGGCCCGCTGATAGTCCGATAGAGAACTGGAGGAAGCTGGTTGCGGCGGCGCGCTTCCATCAGCATCCCCACTCAGGCCACCGGCACGGGTTTGGTTAAACAGCCACAGGTACCCATTGCGCCAACCGTCGGCAGCGGCCCAGTGGGCGGCCAGTTGATAGCGTTGTTGGGGAGTGGATTGGGCTTGCCAACGGCTCAATTGGCGCCAGCGTTCTCGTTGGGCCTGGATTTTCGGTTGCAGAGGGGTGCGGCTGGCGGGCACGGGATCCCAGTCGTCCAGCCAGTAGCCGCCATCCAGCAAGGGGTAGCGATCCAACACAGCATCCAAAGCCAGATTTTCCGTCAGCTGCAGGGCTAGGTCGTAGCGGTGTTCGCGGGCGAAGCGAACCGCCAGAGCATAGCGGACGGCGGCGGCCAGAGGATGCTCGCCGTGGCGGTCGAGAAAAGCTTGCAACTCGCTGGGGGTTGCACCGCTGTCTAAGAGCAAAAGCAGGCGGCGGCGCAAGACGTAGCGCATGTCTCCATCGCCGAAGGGATCCGCCAGCCAATTGGCCAAAAGGACCAGTGCTTCTTCCCTTTTGCCCTGCCACTCCAAGGTGCGTGTCAGCCAGAAGAGGGCATCGTCGGCACCGGGATGATTCGGGTAGACGGTCAGCCAAGTCCGCCAAAGGGTCTCTTCCTCTGCCGGGGGGAAAGGCCGCGGGATCGGTTCGCCGGTCTCGGGGTTGTAGAGGGAATGGCCAAAATAGCTGCCCCCCCGAATGCGGGCGTATTCCCGGCAAGCTTGCGTAAAGCGGGAATTGGGAAAAGCTTCTGCCAACTGCAGCAAAACCAGGTGGTCGTCGATGCCGTGAAGAGAGGCAAAGTCCTCGTTGAGAGCCTTCTGCAGCAGCGGCTCCCCGCTGGGATCCCCTTTTAAGTAGAGAAGAGCCGCCGCCAAAAACCGCTGCGGGTCAGCATCATCGCCCACCACGCTGCGCAGCAACACCTGAGCGGCAGGGGGGAGAGTTTCTGGATCCGCTATCTGCAGCAGAAAAAAGTGTCGGGATGGGGGCGGTAAATCTTCGTACAAAGGGCGCACCGTTTGCACCGTCGGCTGTTCTAGGATCAACACTTGGCCGGCACGCCCATAAACATCAGTGTATGGAGAAACATTCCCCGCAACCCGCTGCCGCACCGCCTGCACCTGCGACAGCGCCCAAGAGGGGATCCTTTCCTCCTCGTAGGGCAAGGCGCTCAAGAGTTTCTTTGCCCGCTGCGGAGAGCTGCTTTCCAAGGCGGGGAGCAGCGCTCTGTAGACGTAAACTACCCGGCTCCGACCGCTAAGCGGTACGGAGCGGGCTTTCAGTAGCCCTGAGCCTGTTCTGCTCTACCAGAGAACAAAACAAGCCCGGACCTCTAGGCTGGTTTACGACAGCCCCCAAAAGCGCAATCACATTCGCACCATTCAAATCCGCATCCCCTTCCCATCCACAGTGCCCACACTTGAACGACTTGCCACTGCGGTAGGATTGCGCAGGATCGGGATGGATATGCAAACACTTGTGGCAGGTCTGCGACGTGTAGGCGGGCGGCACAAGAATCAGAGAAACCCCTGCAACCCTCGCCTTGTACTCCAGAAACTGACGTAGTTGGTAGAACGCCCAACTGTTGGTCCTACGCCGCTCGGCTTTGCTGCGTGGCTGTTGATTGACCCTTTCCCGGATCCCTGTCAGGTCTTCCAGAGCAATAGCGCTGTTTGTCGCCTTTGCCCTAGAGACAATAGCTTTGGAGATGCGATGATTGACCCACGTTTGAAAGCGTCTCTCCTTGCCAGACAGCCGTTGCAACAGTTCTCTGCATCTGCGCCGCGAACTGCGGGTGCCCTTACTGGCCTTGCGCTGAAGAGACGCTCTTAACCGACAGTAGTGATCTCGGACTTTGTTCAGCTGCTGTCCATTCCAGTTGTCTCCTTCGGAGGTATGTGCAATGTCTCGCCGTCCCAGGTCAACACCAATCACCTTGTCGGTGTTCTGTTGCTTGGGGGGCTCTGCCTCGACACAAATCTGGATGGAGTAGGAGCCGTCCTTCCGCTGGACTAGGGTGGCCGATTTGGGGTTAGAGCCAGCCAGCATTCCCCTCTGGTAGTTGCCAATGGCTAGCTCAAAGCGTTCTCTTCCATCAACCGTGGCAAGCGACACTGTCCAGTCTTTCTCGCGAAACGAGAAGATACGTGCATCGTAGGTAACGAACCTACGCTTGAACTCTTTAACTGGACGGTTGCGCTGTCTCGCCACTTTGCGAGCGCCTGCCACCCGTCTGCAGACCTGCTGGGCCAGATTACTGGACAAGCCAAACCGAGCGCGAATCTGGTAATAGCAAAGGGATTGGAGTTTGACTGCGTTGACTACTTTTTCTGGTGTGTTTTGGTTGACCCAGTTCAACGCCTGCACAAAGGCATCCATTGTCGC